>JAFZID010000057.1 GCA_017554565.1 bacterium | reverse complement strand
TGGTTCCGATACTGGTAAAGGAGCGTACGTTCACTCTCGGCGACGGATAATTTTGACCATACCGGTCTGCCCCAAGTGCGGCGGCAGGCATTTCCGCAAGGAGAAAGACATCCTGGACGTCTGGTTCGATTCCGGCCTTTCCCACCGCGCCGTCTGCGGCAGAAGGGAAAACCTCTACGATCCCGCCGACATGTATCTGGAAGGCTCCGACCAGCCCCGCGGATGGTTCCAGGTCTCGCTTCTGACAGGCATCGGGCTTATGGGCCGCGCGCCTTACAGGAAAGTCGTGACCCACGGCTGGACGCTGACGGAATCCGGCGAGAAGGAGTCCAAGTCCAAGGGCAACTACACGGATCCGGAACTGATGTGCGATCAGCTGGGCGCGGACATCCTGCGCCTCTGGGTAAGCTCCACCAACTACATGCAGGACGTCATGATCTCCGAGAACATCCTGCGCCAGATCGGCGACGCCTACAGAAGGATCAGGAACACCTTCAAATACATCCTCGGCAATATCGACGATTTCAGGCCTGAGAACGCCGTGCCCTTCTCCGAACTGTCCAAACTCGACAGGTACATGCTGCACGCCCTGGAGACCCTGAGGAGCCAGGTCACGGAAGCTTACGAGAAGAACGAGTATCACAGGGCCTTCCACGCCCTTTACAACTTCTGCTCCGTGGATCTTTCCGCCCGCTACTGCGACATCCTGAAGGACACGCTTTACGCCGACGAAAAGGATTCCAGGACAAGGCGCGGCGCCCAGACGGTCCTGAGACGCTGCGCAATCGTACTTGCCAAACTTCTGGCACCCATATTGGTCTTCACCAGCGAGGAAGTCTGGGAGTGCCTTACGCGGCAGGAGCTGACCGAAGAGGAGGGGAAGGAGCCCACGGTCCATCTTTCCAAGTGGCCCGCGGAGGAAAGATCCCATCTCGACCCCGCTTTGGCGGAACAGTATGAGAAACTCTGGTTCGTCAGGGACGAAGTGCTTAGAGAACTGGAGGCCCTGAGGCAGGCCGGCAAGATCGGCTCCGGCCAGGAAGCCGAAGTGGAAGTCTGGAGCGACGATCCGGAATGGCTCGCCCTCCTGCAGGAATACGCCGCCGATCTGAAAAAGCTCTGCATCGTTTCCGACGCCCGCGTCGCCAAGCCCGCCGCGGGGCGCCAGGCCGACAAGCTTACCGTGGCGGCCTTCCGTTCCGACAAGCCGAAGTGCGCCCGCTGCTGGAACTGCAGCGAAGAAGTCGGATCCGATCCCGAACATCCGGACGTCTGCGCCCGCTGCGCGGATGTTTTGAAAAAACAAGCAAACTAAGATAAAACTATGGTCAAGAAATGCAAACTTAAAAAAGAAGTTCTGGCGAAACTGCAGAAAGAACTTCTGAAGAAACGCGCCCGCCTCACGGGCAACGTGGAGAAACTCGAATCCGAGTCCTTCATGAATTCCCAGAAGGATTACTCCGGCGATATTTCCGGTTACAAGACCCACATGGCGGACATCGGCTCCGACGCCTCCGGCATGGAGCTGATGCTGGGGCTCGCCAGCAACCAGCAGAAGCTTCTGCAGCAGGTCAACGACGCCCTGAAGCGCATCGAGGACGGCACCTACGGATATTGCTCCGTGTGCGGGAAAGCCATTCCCCAGGCCAGGCTGGAAGCCATTCCGGAAGCCGAGCTCTGCCTTAACTGCGCGGACAAATAAATGGGCGAGCGCTGGAACAGATTATCCACGCCTATCTACCTGGCGGCTTCAGCGGCGATCATAGATCAGCTTAGCAAATTCGCCGTCCGCAGCTTCGTGCCCCGGGACGATGTCATTCCGGTCCTGCCCTGCTTCAACCTGACTTTCCGTTTGAATCCCGGCGTCGCTTTCAGCATGCTGGACAACATCAACTACGGGCACTACATATTGGCCTTCCTGGCTCTTCTGGTCATACTCTTCATCATCTCGCTCTTTTGGCGCAACAAGGCGCCCAAGAGCAAATGGGCGGTGGCGGCCCTTGGGCTCATCATGGGAGGGGCTTTCGGCAACATGGTCGACAGGCTTCTTCCGCCCTATTACGCCGTGGTGGATTTCCTTGACTTTTATTGGCTGAACCACCACTGGCCCGCCTTTAATTTCGCCGACAGCTGCATAACGGTGAGCGCCATGCTTTTGCTCGTCGTTTGCTGGAAGGAAGATTAAATCAAACTGAAAACACTATGAAACTCGAATACGATGGGCTTGGCAACAGCCTCTCCGATCTGACAAGGCTCTCTGACGCGGTCACGCGTTCCATCAGCGCCGAAAATTTCAAAGGAGAAAAAGGCAATGGCGCCATGGCCACGGAGGGCGTCCACGCCCACTCCGCCAGGGAGCTTGGCCAGGGATGGAAAGTTTCGCCCTGCGTGAAGGTAGCGCCGCATTCCACTTTCACCGTCGCCGAGATAGAGGGCCCCGGCGCCGTAAAGCACATGTGGATGACCATGGACTACAGGCTCTACCGCCAGTTCATCCTGAGGATCTACTGGGACGGCGAAACGGAGCCTTCCGTCTGCGTTCCGCTAGGAGACTTTTTCTGCCACGGCTGGCTGGAGAGAACTTTGGTCAATTCCGTCCCCATCGTAGTCAATCCCAGCGGCGGTTTCAATTCCTACTGGGAGATGCCCTTCAGGAAAAAATGCCTCATCACCCTGGAGAACCTTTCCGAGGAAGAGCCTGAGTTCTTCTACCAGATCAACTACGTCCTGACGGAGATCCCGGAGGATCGGGCTTATTTCCACGCCCAGTGGCGCAGGATGAACCCCACCAACGAAAAGGAAGAGTACGTCATATTGGACGACGTCAAGGGCAGGGGACAGTACGTCGGGACGTATGTCGCCTGGCAGCCCAACAGCAACGGCTGGTGGGGCGAGGGGGAGGTGAAGTTCTTCCTGGACGGCG
Organism: bacterium; assembly: GCA_017554565.1. GTDB lineage: Bacteria > Auribacterota > UBA3054 > UBA3054 > UBA3054 > UBA3054. Next base: position 8,846 of record JAFZID010000057.1, on the reverse strand, counting down.
ACAGGGAATTCCCGACCATCTGCACCACCGGCACGGAGGATTATTTCGGCGGCGCCTGGGGCTTTACCGACAGCACCTTCAAAAATTACCAGGAGTTCAGTTCGCCCTACTGCGGGCTGCCTCAGATCATCCGTCCGGACGGTTTCACCAAAGCCAATCTGCGCTTCGGGATGTACCGCTGGCACATTTGCGACCCCATACGTTTCAGTGAAGAGCTTAAAGTAACCATGCAGGCCCTTGGCTGGCGAAATAAGGGGCGTTTCCTGCCCCTTAGGGACGACATAGCCTCCGTGGCCTATTGGTATCAAACCGAGCCTCACAGGCCCTTCCGTCAGGACCTGAGCCCGGACCATCTGGAAGTAATTTAACAATCATAAAAAAGTTTCGACCATGAAATTAGAAAAAGGTTCCAAGTTTCTCATTATCGGCGACTCCATCGGTGATTTCGGACGCGCCAGGCCGGTGGGCGAAGGCCTTCACGCCGGATTGGGGACGGGTTTTCCCCGCGTGCTTGACAGCATTCTCAGGATAAAGGCTCCGGAATACGGCATAAGAGTTATGAACGTTTGCACGAGCGGCGACACTTCCCAGGCGCTGCTTGACCGCTGGCAGAGCGATGTCCTGGACCTGAAGCCCGATTACCTCGCCATAGAGATCGGCATAAACGACGTCTGGCGCCACTTCGACGAGCCTTACCGCAAGGAGATCTTCATTTCCGTCGAAGAGTACGCCGCGAATCTTCAGAAAATGGTCGATTTGACGAAGGGACTGAAAGGGCTCTACTTCATTTCGCCTTATCTTATGGAATTGAACAGGCAGGACGCATTCCGCGCCATGATCGACCAATACCATGACGCGATGAAGGCTGTCGCCGAAAAGAACGGCGCGGTCTTTGTTGACCTGCAGGAAGCCTTCGACAAGTATTTCGAGCATTTCCACCCGGTCTCCATGAGCTGGGACAGGGTTCATCCGGATCCCACGGGACACCTTTTGATCGCCCGCGCGATCGCAAGATCCATCGGCTTGATCGACTAACGGACAAAAGTTCGCCGGAGCGCTTTTGTAAAAGTACGCTCAGGGCGCTATAAGGCCGTAGCAAAGGAAGAAGCCGGCGGCCCGGCGGATGAGGGAGCCGCGCTCCTCGGCCGACACCGGTTTGCGCGCGGGCATAGTCTGCGCCGCTGACGCGGCGGAAGTTTTGACGGCCGCGACTTTGGAGGCCGACGCTCCGGCGCTGCCGGAGGCGTTTTCGTAAACGATCTCTTTGCTGTAAACTTCCGGGTGGGCGGCCACGAAGGTCCTGAAAGGCTGGGTGCCGCAGATCCTCTGTATTTCCACCGGCCGTTTGAGGGGATATTTGAAGGGCAGCCACCAGGAGAAATTGTAGGAGCCGAAATCCGCGTTGACTTCCTCCGACTGCAGCCTGATGGCTTTCGTTTTTGGATTGATGAGCGGCCTGCCGGAATCGTCGCGGGTGTTGAAATAAAGATCCACGTTCAGTTCCGAGCACTCAAAGGAGATCGTTTTGGGAAGCGGCTGGTCGCTGACGCATCTGCAGGCCTTGACCCTGACGCCGCTGGAGCTGAGGAGGGTGAAGTAATCCGCGATGTTTTTGGGAATGGTGACGGAGCTCTGCTGGTCAAGGAAATTGTGCTTGAGCTGGAAGGTCAGACGGAAGCCGTAGCCGTTGTTCAGAAGCGTTTTGTACTGCTCGGCCCATTTTTTGCGGAAGGAAGAACGGTCTTTCATTCCGGGCTGTTCCTTTAAGAAAAGATCCGCCATGGCCGCTTCCGCCAGTATGGGATGCATGATGACGATGATCTCCTTGAGATAGTTGGTCATGTTGTAATAGGAGTTCATGTCGTCGCTGTATTTCAGAAGCTTCTGGTAGGGGGTGAGCGTCATGACCTCCTCCTCCGCGGCTCCAGCGGATTCTGTTTCGTAAAGATCGTTGGTGTCTTCGCCGAAAAGGGGAAGACAGAGGAAAAGAGCGAATAGAAGCGCAGTCGGTTTTTTCATCGGCTTATCTGCTCCTATTCCTGGTTCTCGTCGCTGGACTGAAGCATGCAGAGCTTGTAGTATATGCCGTTCTCGTTTTTGATGAGCTCTTCGTGGGAGCCTATTTCCTGAACTTTGCCGTCTTTCAGGACGATGATCCTGTCGGCGTGCCTGATGGTCGAGAGACGGTGGGCGATGGCGATGACGGTGCGGTTTTCCACCAGGTTGTCGATGGCTTCCTGCACCAGCCGCTCGCTTTCCGTATCCAGGGCGGAGGTGGCTTCGTCAAGGATAAGGATGGAGGGGTTCTTGAAGATGGCCCTGGCGATGGCCAGCCTCTGGCGCTGGCCGCCGGACAACCTGACGCCGTGTTCGCCGATCACGGTGTCGTAGCCTTCGGGCATCTCCATAATGAACTCGTGGGCGTTGGCGGCCATGGCGGCGGCCTGGACGTCATTCATGTCGTATTTCTTGAGGCCGTAGGCGATGTTGCCGGCTATCGTGTTGTTGAAGAGGATGGTGTCCTGGCTAACCATGCCCATCTGTCCCCTCAGGGAGGCGAAGGAAAGTTTTTTCACGTCGATGCCGTCTATGGTGACGGAGCCTTCCGTGCAGTCGTAGAAGCGGGGGATGAGGTTGGCGATGGTGGTCTTTCCGGAGCCGGAGGGGCCCACCAGTGCGATCATTTCGCCGGGCTTTATGGTGAGGCTGAAATCGTCTATGACTTTGCCTTCGGCTTCGTCATAGGAAAAACTGACATGGTCGAACTTAAGCTCGCTGGTCATGGGAGGCGCGTCGATGGGATCGGCGCATTCCATGATCTCCGGAACGGTGTCCAGGACTTCATAGATGCGGTGAAGGGCGGCCTTGGAGCGCTGGATGACGTTGTTGAGTTTGCCGATGCTCCGGAAGGGCTTGATGGAAAGCAGAAGTATGGTCAGGTAGGCGATGATGGTGCCGAAGGTGGCCTCGCCGGTCATGACCGAGATGAGAAGCAGGCTGCCCACCACGATGAGGCACAATATGCCGGCCAGCTCCGTCAGAGGGCTGACCATGACGTCGTTCCTGATGCCGGCCATTCTTTGCTCGTAATACTTCCTGAGCTGACGGTCGAAGCGCTTGATCTCGTATTCCTCGGTGTTGAAGGCCCTGACGATCCTGACGCCGGTGATGGTCTCCTGAAGGATGGAGACGATGTCGGCGATCTTCTCCTGCGTTTTCTTGGAGATCTTCCTGATCCTCTGCCCGATTATGATGATGGGCGCCATGATGATCGGCAGGAAGATGGCGGAGAAGATGGAGACTTTCCAGTTCAGGGCCAGAAGCATGCAGACGATGAAGGGAAGGCTTGAGATCTCGGCCACGGAGTCGGCCAGGCGCGCGGAAAGCGTGGCCTGCACGACGTTGACGTCGTTGGTGATGCGGGAAATGAGGTCGCCGGTGCGGTTGACGTTGAAATAGCGGATGGGCAGTTCCTGAAGTTTCCGGTACATCATGTCCATCAGCTTGCAGACCATCGACTGCGAGACTCCTTCCATCACAAGGTGCAACGAAACGGAGAAGAAAACTCTCAGAAGGATCATCACGAAGATGAAGGCGAGCAGCATGCGGGCCAGCTTGGTGGGATTGATGGAATTAAGCTTGGCCACTATCTCCTCTATTTTCGCCATCCAGGAAGCGGGCAGGACTTGTCTCGTGGAGTCGGGGATCCTGATGAGGAACTTGTCCTCAGGCGAGGCGCTTTCCTCTTTGCGTTTGCCTTCGCTGAGCTTTTCGTCAAGCTTGAGTTTGGCGGAGAGATAGTTGTTGGTAAGCGGTCTGGCGGACCAGTAATGGGAGACCTTGCACATCCACTCCGGAACTTCCTCCCGCTCGCTGCTGGTCAAAGCAGGCAGAATGCGGTCGGCGAAGGGCGCGATGGTTCCGATGCTGGCGAACTGCGTGAGGTTCACGCCTATCATGCACACGACGCCCAGCAGCAGCTGGAACTTGTAGCTCAGGGCCAGTTTGGCAAATCGTAAAAAGGGACTCTTCATTTAAATATTTGGTGCGCCAGGCGGGATTCGAACCCACAGCCTTCGGCTCCGGAGGCCGACGCTCTATCCAGTTGGGCTACTGGCGCGGAAATTTATGCTGTGACTATTTTTGAAAGATCGGCGATCTTGGTCTGGATGGTGTCGGAAATGCTCTTCAGGATGGCGAGCCTGTTGGAGGCCACCGCCTTGTCGTCGGCGTAGATCCTCACGTTGGTGAAGAAAGCGTCCAAAGGACTGGCCACTTTGCTCGCGAGCAATTTGACGGCTTTGCCGAACTCGCAGTTCTCCAGGAGCGCGTGGGCTTCCAGCCTTGCGCTTTCCCAGGCGTCCCACAGTTCTTTCTCCTCTTTTTCAGCGAAGAGCGCCGTGTCCACTTCCCTTGCGGCCGCCCCTTTCTTTTCGTCCTTGGCGATGTTGACGCAGCGCGTCAGCATGTTGCAGAGAGTCAGGAACTCGGGATCCTGCTTCATCTCCTGGAGCTCCAGGGCTTTTTTGCGGGCGACGTATATTCCGGGCCAGGGGGCTCCGAAGATCGCCTGGATGATGTCGTAGCTTATGCCTTCCTCTTTCAGGACGGTCTCGAAGCGGCCCATGAAGAGGGCGGTGAACTGTTTTTCAAGCTTGTGCGCGTCGGAGTGCGGCTCGAACCAACTGTTGGCGATAAGCTCGAGCTCGTTTTCCTGGATGGCGGCGGAGACGCCCATCCTTTCGGTCATAATGGAGACGATGTTTTTCTTGAAACAGTCGCTGTCGGCTTCCAGAAGCTCCACGGTGACCTTGGCCAGATCGCTCAGTTTGAAGCGCAGCTTGTGGGCGATGATGGTCTTCAGAAGACCGAAGGTCTGGCGGCGCAGCATGTAGGGGTCGGCGGAGCCGGTGGGGGCCAGGCCCACCGTCACGCAGCCTATTATCGTGTCGATCTTGTCGGCGATACTGAGAATGGCGCCGGGCAGCGTCTCGGGCAGGTCGTCTCCGGCGCTCCTGGGCTTGTACATCTCCTCGATGGCCAGGGCGTGGGCGCGGCTCACCTTATCGACGCGCTCGGCGTAGATGCGGCCCATGATGCCCTGCAGTTCCGGGAACTCGAAGACCATGGCGGTGGTGAGGTCGGAACGGGAAAGCAGAGCGGCTTCGGAGGCGATCTCCGCGGCTTCCTGATTCCCGGTCATCTCGCCGAGAGCGGTGGCGATGCAGGCCACTCTTTCCGTTTTCGCAAAGTATGTGCCGATGTCTTTCTGGAAGATGACCGATTTCAGTTTTTCTCTTCTTTCCTTAAGCGTGACTTCCTTGTCCTCGTTGAAGAAGAAGCGGGCGTCGGACAATCTGGCGGAGATGACGCGCTCGTAGCCGGTCTTTATCAGATCCTTTTCCTTGAGGTCGTTGTTGGTGACCGAGAGGAAGGAGGCTTCCAGGTTACCTTTCGCGTCGTAGCAGGGGAAGCTCTTCTGGTGCTTTTTCAGAGTCGTGATGAGCACTTCCGGCGGAAGCTCCAAATATTCCGGAGCGATGTCGCCTTTCACGCAGTTGGGGTATTCCGTCAGATTGGCGCAGATATCGATAAGCTCTTCGTCGAGACGATCCTCGATGCATCCGAATTTCAGAAGCTGCTCTTTGATCAAATCTCTGCGTTCCTCAAAAGAGAGGATGACGAAGTGGTCTTTCAAAAGTTTTTCGTATTCCGCGAAGTCGGCCTTTTCCATTGCGAAGGGGCCGGGGGCGAGGAAGCGGTGCCCCTTTATTTCTCTTGAGGCTTCCAGCCCGTCCAGGTCGCAGCCGATAAGTTCATCACCCATGAGGCAGCAGAGGGAGCGGATGGGGCGGGCGAAGGTCGTGGGCTTGACGTCCCAGCGCATGGATTTGGGGGAGCGCAGCCCCTTGATGAGCTCGGGGACCTTGCTCTTCAAAAGTTCCGCGGCCGGCTTTCCGCCTTCCTTTACGCGGGCGAAAAGATATTCCTTGCCGTTCTCCTCGACGCGGCCGACGCTCTCGATGGGAAGGCCGACTTTACCGGCGAAGCTGAGGGCGGCTTTCGTCGGGGCTCCGTCCTTGAAGGAAACGGCGACGGGCGGGCCCTTCACGTCGCTTTCTTTTACGGCCTGCTTTTCCGCAACGGCTTCGCAATAGAAGGCGAGCCTTCTGGGCGTCCAGGCGCAGACGACTTCTTTGTGTTCCAGCATAGCGGAGGTGAAGAAGGCTTCAAGAGCCTCTTTCATCTGGGAAGCGTAGCTGGGAAGGTAGGAAGCGGGGAGCTCTTCAGTCCCGATCTCTAAAAAGAATGGCAAGCTCATTTTTCCTCCTTGTCTATGCCTTTTACGACCCTGTAGCACTTGGCGCAGTTAAGCGCCATGTTTCTGATCTTGGCGATAAAGGCGGTCCTTTGCGTCACGCTGATGGCGCCTCTGGCGTCCAGCACGTTGAACCAGTGCGAGCAGTTCATGAGCCATTCGTAGGCGGCGTAGGGGATCTTCGCTTCCAGCGTCTCGTTGCATTCCTGTTCGGCCTGGGTGAAGAAACGCCAGTGCCTTTCAAGGGTGGCGTGGGAGAAACTGTAATCGGAAAGCTCGTATTCGAACATCTTGCGCATGTCGCGGTAAGTTACGCCTTCCGTCCATTCGATGTCCATGACGTGGTCCTTGCCCTGGACGAAAGCGGCGATTCTCTCAAGCCCGTAAGTGAGTTCCAGCGTCACGGGCTTCATCTCGAAGCCGGCCATCTGCTGGAAATAGGTGAACTGCGAGATCTCGGTGCCGTCGCAGAGGACCTGCCAGCCGAGGCCGGTGGCGCCCAGGGTGGGGGATTCCCAGTCGTCCTCTTCAAACCTTAGGTCGTGCACCCTGGGGTCGATGCCGATGGCTTCCAGGCTCTTCAAATAAACTTCCTGGGCGTTGACAGGGGAGGGCTTTATGATGGCCTGGAACTGATGGTGCTGGTATAGCCTGTTGGGGTTGTCGCCGTAGCGGCCGTCAGTGGGACGGCGGGAAGGCTGGACGTAAGCGACCTTCCAGGGGTCCGGCCCCTGGACGCCGAAGAACGTGCAGGGGTGGAAGGTGCCCGCGCCAACCTCGTGGTCGTAAGGTTGGACTATTACGCAGCCGTAAGCGCTCCAATATTCCTGCAGGCGGAAAATGATCTCCTGCAGGGTCGGGGCTTTTTCAAATTTAGTCATTTCTTTAGCCGTTTTGATTATTTACAAGTATTATTTGTAAATTATAGCATAAACGGCCGCAGGCAATTTCAGGAGCTTTCAGGAGACTATTTCCGGACCGGGTCCGACGCCCTTGGGATTCGGGCCGTATTCGTTGTCGCCCGGGTCGCTGTCGATAAGGTAGAAGATGATGAGGATTATGTGCCCTATGACGGGGACGAAGGCCAGAAGCAGCCACCAGCCGGTGCGGCCGGTGTCGTGCAGCCTTCTGACGGCCACGGTGATGCCGGGGATGAAAAACACAAAGAAGGCGATGACGTTGACGATGGGAATGCAGGAGCAGACGAAGCAGAGAAGGGCGAAGAACCAGAATTCGCTGCGGCGGGCTCTGCCTTCCAGGACCCAGAAATTATCCCAGACGTGTTTGATGGCATCGGTGAAAGTCATAATTTTCTCCTTGGGTTAAACGGTTATTTTTACTGATTATAACATAAGTCTCCCCGGCCCGGCCGCCCGGGCGGCGAATGATGAAAGGGAAACTATTTACTTTTTAATAGTTTTTTAATACAATAAATTAATACGTATTATTATCGCCGGAATATTAGGTTATGAAGTATTACGATTTCTTAGAGAAATACAGGAAGGAAGAGTCGCCCTGGCCCTTCAATTTCGCCGTTGACGTCGTGGACGCCGAGGGGAAGGCCGATCCCCGAAAGCTCGCCATGATCTGGCTTAACGAGCACGGCGAGGAAAAGCGTTTTACTTACGCGGATTTCACGAGGGAATCCAACAAAGCCGCCAACGTCTTGAGAGACCTTGGCGTGCAAAGGGAGGACATCGTGGTCCTTATGATGACCAGGCGTCCCGAATGGTGGATCTGCGCCCTGGCCGTCATGAAGCTGGGCGCCATCGTTATTCCGGTCTCCTCCAAACTGACGCCCTACGACATCCGCTACCGCAGCGGCATGACGCCCATCAAAGCCATCATCACGGAAGACAATCTGAAGGGCGTTTTCGACGAAGCCAGCGACGATCTGACTTACGTGCATCTGTTCCTCTCTTACGACGGCGGCAACGAGAAGTGGCGGGACATGGGTGAACTTTGCGCCAAGGCTTCGGAAGAGTTCAAGGATCCCGCCGACACCACCATCCTTTCGCCTATGATCATGTACTTCACCTCCGGCACCTCCGGGCTGCCGAAGATGGTGAGGCACAATTATCTCTACGCCTGGGCGCATCTGGCCACCAGCGAGCTCTGGCACAGGGAAACGCCGGAATCCCTCCAGTGGACCATTACCGACACGGGCTGGGGCAAGCTTTGCTGGGGCGCTTTCATCGCCCAGTGGATGGCAGGCTCCTGCATTTTCGTTTACGAGTACAAAGGCCACTTCGACGGCAAAGATATCCTGCGCAACATCGAGAAATACCACATCACGAATTTCTGCGCGCCTCCCACGGTCTATCGTCTTTTGATTGCCGAGGACGTGAAGAAATACGACATATCCTCACTTAAGGTGTGCACCGCCGCCGGCGAGGCCTTGAGCATTCCGGACGCCAACAAGTGGAAAGAACTTTCCGGCCTTGACATCTATGAGGGCTACGGCCAGACCGAGAGCACCATTCTCCTTGGCAATCTGCCGGGCGAACAGCACAAGATCGGCTCTCTC
>JAFZID010000056.1 GCA_017554565.1 bacterium | reverse complement strand
GATGTTTTTCTTGCAGATGAAAATGAAACAGGAGGCCCCGGTCCTTCCTGCCGCACAAAATCAGAGCGTGCTGGCCGCCGCGGGTGCCGCGGCGCCCGCCGGCTTCTACAGCGCCGAGCCCAACATTGCGATGATATCCGGGGTGAGACCTCCCGCTGTCTCCAACGATTTGTTGTGCTGCACATACGGAGAGCAGCTGGGCGATATAACGAAGGTCGAGCTTTTCCCCAGCGACGTCATCAAGGAAACTTACAACACCATCACCGCTCACAGCTCTGAATATGAGCTGCCGCTGAGGATCTGCAGCTACGGTGAACAGTCCGGAAGAGATCTTGCGTTCTCCTACGCTCCAAGCGCTTCCCGCAACACTTTGTGCTTTTCGGGAAAGTGGAGCAACGATCTGGAGGTCGTGAAGATTTACGAACTTTCGGATAGCAATTACCTGACTTCGGTCAGCATTACGCTGCGCAACACTGGTGAAAACGCCCTTCCCGCGCAGGATCTGAAGATCTGGCTGGGAACCATCGACAAACTGAACGAAGCGAAGGAGCGTCCGCCGGTCAGAAGCCTGACGGTCAGCTACGTCAACGAAAACGGCAAGGAAAAGATCAAGCGCTTCAATCCCGGGAAGGAAAGCAAAACTTTGGAGGGCGGCATCGTGTGGGCCTCCGTGGCCAACCGCTATTTCGTGCACGCCCTCAGCTCCAAGCACCAGGCCGTCAGAATCGAGACGGGCTTCCGCAGCGACAAGAAAGCCGGCTGGCTCTCCGGGGTGCTGACCTATCCCGTGCCGGAACTGAAGCCGGGAGAAGCTTATCAGTGGCAGGGGACGCTCTACACCGGTCCCAAGCAGTACGAAAGGCTGAAAGGCCTGGATAAGCAGATGGTCTGCGGGGAAGACTACGTCAAGATCATCGACCTGGGCTGGTATTCCGTCATCGCCACCTGGCTGATGCAGTACGGACTTAAGCTCACATACCGCTACGTGGGCAGCTACGGCATCTCCATCATTATCCTGACCGTTATCATCAAGCTGCTTTTGTGGCCTCTGACCACCAAGAGCACCATGGCCATGAAGAAGATGCAGAAACTGCAGCCGGAAATTAAGGCCATCCAGGAAAAATACAAGGACGATCCCAAGAAGCAGCAGGAAGAGATGATGCTGCTTTACAGGAAGTACGGCTACAACCCCATGGGCGGCTGCCTGCCCATGCTCATCCAGCTGCCCATCTTCGTGGCTCTCTACCAGGCTTTGTCCAACGCCATCGAGCTGCACAAGACGCCTTTCTTGTGGATCGCGGACCTTTCCATGCCTGACAAGGTGGGCACCATCTTCGGATTCCCCATCCATCCTCTGGCCATCGCCATGGGCTTGGGCATGGTGGCCCAGCAGCTCCTGACTCCCAAGATGGGAGATCCGAGCCAGCAGAAGATGATGTACATCATGCCAATCATCTTCACGGTCTTATTCTACAACATGCCCAGCGGCCTGGTGCTCTACTGGTTCGTGAACCAGCTCCTGACCATGGCCCAGACAACGTACCTGCAGTACAAAAAAGATTAACGCTCCCTCATGCGGGAAGACTTTGAGACCATAGCGGCGGTTGCCACCGCCCGCGGCAGAGGCGCCATCGGCGTCCTCAGGATCAGCGGACCTCGAACGAAAGAGGTCCTCGACAAAGTCTTTCACGCCAAGAAGGGGATGAAGGCGGAAAAATTCGGCAGCTTCAGGCTGCGCTTCGGATCCTTCACAAGCGTTTCCGGGGAAACCATCGACAGCGGCCTGGCCTTCTTCGCCAAGGGTCCCAAGAGCTACACCGGGGAGGATTACGCGGAGTTTTTCTGCCACGGCAATCCTCTGATACTTAAGGAAGTGCTTGATTCCGCCCTTAAGGCCGGGGCCTCTCCCGCCGGGCCGGGCGAATTCACCCGCCGGGCTTTCCTTATGGGAAAGATGGATCTCAGCCAGTGCGAAGGCGTGGACGAACTCATCAGGGCGAATTCCACAGCCTACGCCAGCGCGGCCTGGAGATTGCAGAACGGAGATCTGAGGCGCAAACTGGAGCCGCTGGCGGAACGCTTGAACAAAGTCTTCGCGCATATGCAGGGCGCCATCGAGTTCCCGGAGGACATCATAGAGGACCGGGGGAAATGGCTCTCGGAAGCGAAGAAGGCGATCGAGGTCCTGAAGGGCATCCTGAAGGATTCCAAGACCTCAGCCAAGGTAAGGGACGGACTCCGCGTCGCCATTGCCGGCCGCCCCAACGCCGGGAAATCAAGCCTTTTCAATTTCCTTCTGAAAGAGGAAAGGGCCTTGGTCACGCAAGTCCCGGGAACCACCAGGGACGTTTTGCAGGGGGAACTGGAGATCGCCGGCCTCAATATAGTTTTATACGACACCGCGGGCCTGAGGAACGCCAAGGGAAAAATAGAAGCCCTGGGCGTGGCGAAGGCCAGGGAGATCCTGGAGAATTCCGACGCCCTGATCTGGCTCTTTGACGGACAGAAGAAGATCTCGGCGAAGGAAAAGGCGGAAGTGTCCGCCTGGAGCGCCAGGAAGCCCGTGCTGGCCTTAACGAGCAAGAGCGACCTGGGAGGCTCAAATGAAGACTCGCCCGCTTGCTCCACACTTAGCGGAGAAGGGGCGGATCTGATAAGAGCTTTCCTGAAAGATCAGGCGGAGAAGATACTGAAAGGCAGCGAGGATCTGATCCTTCTGAAGGCCAGGCACGAGGAGCTTTTGAAAAAGGCGCTTTCCAATCTGAAAAAGGCTTGCGACGGCCTTGAGAAGGGAGCCTTCAGCGAACTCGCGGCCAGCGATCTGGAAAAGGGGCTGGAGAACATTTGGGAAGTGACGGGCAGAGTGACGCCCAACGAGATACTGGACATTGTTTTCGGAGAATTCTGCGTCGGCAAATAATATATGCGCAACAGGCTTATCTACATATTCTGGCTTAGCGTGGGCTTGGCGGCCTTTCTGATCCTGGGGTATTACTACCGCCAGCTGGACCGCTCGGAGCGCCATCTGGCCAAGAAGCTGCGCTATTTCAGAATGGCCGATCCCTTCCGGGCCTACCAGCAGCTCATGCCGCAGCTGCACGGCTGGCGCAAGTCCGAGAACCCCGGCGACCTGAAGGAATATTTCACCAAGGACCGCGCCTACGTTTATCAGAGCGACGAAGAATTCAACGACTATCTGAAGAATTTCGGCAAGGAAGCCAGGGAGGCCTACCTCAGGTCCGTCAAGAGAGTTTTGCTTTCCCCGGCCTCCGACGAGACGAAGGCGCGCTTCATCAACGGCAACAATCTCTCTTTCGACGACTCGGCTTTCATTCAGTTCACCACCAACGACCTCAAGCGCCCCAGGCACGAATTCTTCTGGCTGGAGGCGGTGGATTCCGAAGAGACGGCCTGGGAATGGTGGCGGGAGAAGGATCCCATTCTGCAGAAAGCCAAGGAAGAAAAGATCATCGCGGACTACAAGGACCTGCTTTTCCTGGCGGTGGATCCCTTCGAGCGCACCAATCGCTTCGAGCGTCTGAAGGACGCGGCGGACGAAGAGCTCTACACCGCTTCTTTGAGGAACGAGGCTCCCGCACTTGGTTTGGACCGCCGGCTCTTCAGGGTCAGCCAGGGGAGACTTGGCTCCAACGGTTTCTCCCTGCAGCCGCCGCTCACGGTTTCCGAGCAGTTCAACCGCTGGCGGGAACTGGGGCTCACGAATCTTCTGCACAATTATCTCCTGCCCCGCTCCAACGGTTTCTGGGCGGTGGTGAGGATCGACGGCGGCGAGGGCAAACGGGCCGAGGCGGCTTTGAGATTAAGCGAGCTGCACGGCACCAACGATCTGCCGCTGGTCATCTGCGAAGGCGCCCTGAAGCTGGAATACCAGAAGAAGATGAACATCCTCATCAAGTGGGTGATGCTCTGCTGGCTCGTGGTCTTCGGCTTGATCTTCGTTTTGCAGACCATACGGCAGTTCTTTTTGCATTTCCTCATGGGCAGGGGATTCGTGCCGGAAGTCATGTACCGCTATTTCTCGCCGGGCGTCAGGGCTTATCTCATCAGGAACGGATACAAGACCTTCACCCACGTCATGACCTTCGAGGAGGTCCAGAAAAAACGCGAGGCCGGCCAGGAAGTTCCGGAAGTGATGGTCATGCGCGTGCACGAGAAGCGCGGCAACATCAGGAGGATCGACTCCTTGCAGATGGAAGCCGGCTTCCGCTCCATCTGCCCCTCCGGCAAAGTGTATCTGAAGCGCGCCTACGGAAAGGGCATGAAAGAATTGAGAAGGGAATTCATCAACATGCGCCGCATGAGCAGGCGGGGCTTGAAAGTTCCCAAGATCCTGGGGTATTGCGAGGCCCAGTGGAAGGGTTACTGGTGCGGATATCTCATGACCGCCAATCTGGATTCCCACATCCCGCTGGACTACTGGCAGACTTACGTGGCGCCTGATCTGGAGCGCGGCGAGCGCGAGAAGATCGTAAGAAGCCTCTCCAACAGCCTGGCCAACACTTTGCGCAGGGCCCACCGCCACGGCGTCTTCAAGCTTCAGCTTTTCGGCAAGCACATCTTCTTCGATCCGGAGAACCTTCAGTGGGGCGTGACGCTGATAGACGTGGAGAAGGCCTACTGTTTGAACGACACGGAGCTTTCATTGCTCAGGCGCTTCCCCAAACTTTACGCCCGCTATATCGTGCCGGATCTGGCCTTCCTGAACCGCTATCTCTTCTGGGAATACTGGAACCTTAAGGAAAGGTTCAGGATGTACGTCAACTACTGCCGGCGTTCCAGATACCCGGGAGCGGGGAGGCAGCCCCTGGACGACAAGGAAAAGGGAAGGCTTGGGAAGATCGCGGACATCTGCCTGAGAAAAGGCTACGGCCAGTACCAGAAAGTCAACGACGTTTTCTTCAACGTGGCGAAATATTCCGAGATGAAGTACACCATGCCGGCGACTTTCAAAGAATTTTTCAGCATAAAGTCGGACGAGAACGTCACCAGGAAGAAAGGCCGCACGGTGGTGAAGACTTATTTCGGCGACAAGACGTATTATCTCAAGCGCCACTACGGCATGAAGCTCAAGGACGCCCTGCTGGAATACTGGCGCCACCATAGGAGAATGAGCAACGCGAGGCTGGAGTGGAAGGCCATGCAGATAGCGGATTCCCTGGACATTCCCAACACGCCTTTCAGGGCCTTCGGCGAAAAGTACAAAGGCTGGAGGGAAAAAAGCTCCTTCCTGCTGACGGAGGCGCTGCCGCCCGGCCGCACCGTGGAGGATCATTTCCGCTCCGGACTGCGGCTTGACCTCCGGGAAAAGAGGGAGCTTTGCAAGAGAATCGCCGGCATTGCCAGAAAACTGCATTCCGCCGGCTACACCCACAAGGATTTTTACCTCGGCCATTTCTACGTGGTGGGGGATCTGAAAGGCGAATACAAACTCCACCTTCTCGATCTGCAGAGATTGTGCAAGGGCGCCAAACTTTTGAACCGCTGGTCCCTGAAAGACATGACGGCGCTTTATTTCTCGGCGCTGCCTTTCCTCAGTGACGGCCTGATAACCAGAACGGACATGCTCAGCCTTTATCTTGCTTATGTCCGGCGCGAAAAACTGGAGGAGCGGGACAAGAAGTTCCTCGCGAAGCTCTTCCTGAAGGAAAAGAAGATCGCCGCCCACACGGAGAAACTTTTGGCGAAACGCAGGAAAAGGGGAGAGCTGGAAGGCCTTGTGAAATAAGTTTTCCCGGAAAGAAAAAAGCGGACTTATGGAAGTCCGCTTTTTTTGCGCCTATTTCAGATCACCGGCGGCGTTTTCATTCCCCTTGCTCCGCGCTTTCCTTTGCTTTCGGCGTTCCATCCTCCTGCTTCGGCAG
>JAFZID010000055.1 GCA_017554565.1 bacterium | reverse complement strand
TATGAAAGGATCGAAGATATGGTCCATTATCGTGGGGTCGATGCCGGAGCCGGAATCCTGGAAAGCGATGGAAAGCATGTCGCCGCTGCGGCGGCAGCGTATCCTCAGCTCTCCGCCGTAGGGCATGGCGTCGTAGGCGTTGACGCAGAGATTCAGGGCGGCCCGCATGAAGACGGCCTCGTCCAGCATGACTTCGGGCAGATCGCTCCCAAGGTCGATGATGAGGTCGATGCCCCTCGAGCGGGCGTCAGTGTCCTCCATGGCGGTCAGCTGATCGAAAAAATCTTTTATCCTGCAGCGCTGCAGATTCAAAGTGTCGGGCTTGGCAAAATTGAGGATGCCGGTGATGCGGTTGTTGAGGCGGTCAATTTCCCTAAGCATGACCGTGGTGTGCTTGGCGTAAACTTCATCCCCGGTCTCGTCGGCGTGTTTTTTGAAAAGTTCGATGAAGCCTCTGATGGAGCTCAGAGGGTTCCTAAGGTCGTGGGCTATGGCCGCCGCCGCCCGGCCGATGGTCACCAGCCTGTCGTTGAAGATCTTTTCGTTCTGAAGCTTTTCGTTCTCCTGCTCCGCTATTTCAAGGGAATGCTCAACGCTTCTCTTTTCCCTGGCGAAACTGACGAAGAAGATCAGGAGGAAGGTGGCCACCGCGAAGACCGAAAGGAAGATGAGGCCGTGCACTCTCCTGGGGTTCACGAAGGCGGAATAAGTTTCCGTGGGAATGCCTATGATGACGAAGGGCAGATCGTCGCTGGTCATCCTCAAGAGTTCCAGATGGCAGGAGCGTCCCGTCATGATGCGGCAGAAATGTCTGATGTCGCCCCGGCGGCGGCTCAAAAGCTCGTTCTGCCTCTCCGCTTCCTCAGCAGTGTTCTCCGCGTTGGAAAGAAGCGTGCCGTTGGGACCCCTCCGCTGGGAAAGCGGGAAAACAGGCGTGCAGAAAAGCACGAAGCGCTTGTCCTTGCTTGTGAAATGGAAAGCTTTGAATCCGTTGGTGGGAAAACTCTTGTCCTTCAGCTCCTCAAGATAGCGCAGCGGAAGCTCCTTGGGACCGGCGTCGAAGATCTCCATGTTGGGCATCACGAAAGAGTAGATGCGGGCGGAGGAATTGCGGCAAACGTACATGGTGGCGTTTGTCAATCCCACCAGGTTCACGCTTCTTATTCTTCCCCGGTTGATCCAGCTGTGCAAACCGCTCAGAAGGGTGTTGCCCTCCCTGATGACGGTGACTCTGGCGTACTCGGTGAAGAGCGC
The DNA here is from genome assembly GCA_017554565.1 of bacterium. Classification (GTDB taxonomy): domain Bacteria; phylum Auribacterota; class UBA3054; order UBA3054; family UBA3054; genus UBA3054. Next base: position 4,828 of record JAFZID010000055.1, on the reverse strand, counting down.
GTGGTCGCGGTAGGAATATGCCGCGGCGAAAGCCACGATCAAGACCGCCAGAAGTAGCGAGGAAAGGACGGGGAACCGTCTGAATGTCCGCTTGCCGCTCATTTCGCCTTAATTTTCCTTCTCTTCCTTGATTGCTTCTTTTTCCGGAGAGGTCGCTTCGCTCTTCTCCTCTTCCTCCGCCTTCTCAGTTTCCTCCTCCATCTCGTCCAACGGGCGGCCGTTGGAACTGAAGCCGATATTCCGCCTCATGAGTTCCTTTTTGGCCAGGGGAACGTTGGTTATGCCGAGGGCTTCCAGGACGCGCCGCTCAAGGTAGTTCAAGTGGAAACGGAAATACCACTGGGAGTAGTCGTAAACGTTGGTCTCCCCTTCCACCACGTCGTAATAGTTGCTAAGGCAAAGCGTGGTGACTTTTTCAAAGGAATTGCTGAGGGCGTCCAGTTCCGTGGTGACGACGGTGTTGGTGGTCACCACCCAGAAATTGGTCCAGACCTTTTCCGTCTCGATGCTGAAATCGCCTATCTTGGCGACCTTCACCACGGGTATGGGGATCCAGCGGGCCACCCCGGGCTCCATGCCTCTGGCGCTTATGATGAGGGAATAATGCCCCCCCACCTGAAGGCCGTCGATCTGGAAATAACCGTCCTTGTCGGCATGGGTCTCGAGATCCTTGGAGTGGACTTTGACCTTCGCGAAGGGAATGGGAACTTTATATTTGTCGATGACGCGGCCCATGATGGAGCCGTCCCAGTCTCCCCAGTACAGTTCCCCGTCGGCGATGTCGTCGTAGCTGGAGGGGTTGACGTGCTTCTCCTTTTTCTCAGCCTTGGGGGTGGCCTTTCTGAAAGCCTCCAGGTCCTTGGCGACGTCCAGGATCTTGTTGCTGACCGCGCCGGCGGAGGCGGTCTGCTCTTCCGCCGGAAGACTAAGCGCGGCCGAAAGCAGGATCAAAGTTGTGAAAAAAAGACATCTCACAGATACGCTTCCTTTAAAAGATAATTCTTGACGTAGTCGCCCACGGACTCTTCAAGCGTCATGAACTGGTGCTTGCAGCCGGCGGCCCTTAGCTTCCTGAGATCCGCCTCGGTGAAATATTGGTATTTTCCCTTCAGTATCTCGGGCATCTCGACGTATTCGATCTGCCCTTCCGTCCCCAGGGCCTTGAACATGGCCTTCGCCACTTCGTTCCAACTCTGGGCTTTGCCGGTGCCGATGTTGTAGATGCCGCCGATCTCAGGGTGCTTGTAGAAATACATGATGACTTCCACCACGTCTTTGACGTAAACGAAATCCCTTTTCTGCTCACCGTCGGCGTAGTCCTGGCGGTCGGAGGCGAAAAGCGAGATCTTGTGTTCGTCCCTGGCCCTGGGGAAGGCTTTAAGGATCATGGAGCGCATGCTGTCCTTGTGGTATTCGTTGGGGCCGAAAACGTTGAAGAAGCGGAAGCCCGTCAGCTTATTCTGGCATTTGTTCTTTATGAGCCATTCGTCGAAAAGCTGCTTGGAGTAGCCGTACATGTTCAGCGGCCTGAGCTTCGGAGTCAGCGTGTCGTCGTCACTGTAGCCAAGGGATCCGTCGCCGTAGGTGGCGGCGCTGGAAGCGTACCACATCTTCTTGCCGTTCTTCAGGCACCAGGCCGCCAGGGCCTTGGTGTAATTCAGGTTGTTGGACATGAGATAATCGGCGTTCTTTTCCGTAGTGCTGCTGCAGGCTCCGAGATGGATGACGGCGTCGATCTTCTCCAATTTGCCCTGGCTCATGAGCATCATGAATTCCTGTTTTTGAATGTACATCTCAAAGCGCTTGCCGACCAGGTTTTTCCATTTCTCGGTGCTGGCAAGGTTGTCCACCACGATGATGTCTTCGCGGCCTTCCTCGTTAAGCCTGGAAAGAAGGCAGCTGCCGATGAAACCCGCTCCGCCTGTCAAAACTAACATTATCTTTCTCCTTTATGCTCCGTTTTTAAAAACGGCTGATGGTTAATATCAAAGCGTACATGATGGGCGCGGTCAGAAGCAGACTGTCCACCACATCCAAAACGCCGCCCATTCCAGGAATATAATCCCCGGAATCCTTGATGCCGGAGTCGCGCTTCCAGACGGACTCCACCAGATCGCCCACTATCCCCAGCAAGCTCAATATCAGCGACAGGATAACCGCGCCTATAATTCTTCCCAGCTCACGGTTGCTCAGAATGCTGCCTCCCATCCTCAGCATGGCTTCGGAAACGCCGGGAAGGTAAAGCGCGCCGAGAACGCCAAGGGCGAGGGAAAGGAACAAGCCTCCGAAGACTCCCTCGATGCTTTTCTTGGGGCTGATCTCCGGAACGAACTTATGGTTCCCCAGGGGAGATCTGGCGAAAAGCGTTCCCACGCAGTAAGCGCCGATGTCGGCGCCCTTCACGATGGCCACGAAATAAGGCAGGAAGATCCTTCCGTCCATGGTGGTGCATTTGAAACCGATGAGCGCCACGCCCAGAAGGAAGGAGAAACTCACCGGCACATAAAGCAAAGTCAGGAACGTCGCGGCCGCGGAATTCAGGGCGCCCTTGATCCTGCCGACTATGAGAGGCATGAGGAAGGTCCCTATGAAGACCAAAATGAGGGCGAAGGCCAAAACGACCCTGACCCGCTGGGAGGAAGGATAGCGGAAGAAAAGGTAACCCGCCGCCGTCAAAAAGAACGCGGAGAAAAAGCCCCATTTCCTGAAGGGCTCGTTTTCCTTCAGGATGGCGAACATCTCGCGGCTCGCGAAAAAGACGCCAAGGAACGCCAGGCAGGGAAGGAGCCAGAAAAGATACGGTTTGTAGATCCCCCAGATCGCCAGGGAGAAAAGCGCTATCAGCAAAACGGCGCTGGGCAAACGATATTTCAGCATAAGGAAACCTCTCCGAAACGTCTGTCGCGTTTCTGGTAAGCGGCCACAGCCGCGATTATGTCTTCTGTCTCAAGGTCAGGCCAAAATTTCGGCGTGACGTAAAGTTCGCTGTAGGAAAGCTGCCAAAGAAGGAAATTGGAAAGACGCATCTCGCCTCCGGTCCTGATCATCAGTTCCGGGTCAGGGACGTCCGGCAGGTAAAGGAAACGGCTGAAAGTCTCCTCGTCCAGGCTGTCGGGATCAAGTTCTCCGGCGGCGGCTTTCCTGGCGATCCTGGCGGCGGCCTTCGCTATTTCCAATCTGGATCCGTAGTTCAAAGCCAGAATGAGGTCGAGCTTTTGGCCGGGCTTGGTGTATTCGCAGGCTTTGTCAAGTTTCTGCAGAAGGGCTTCCGGCAGAGGCTCCCTTTCGCCCATGATCCTGAGCCTGATCTCCTTTTCCCGCAGCTCCTCCACGTTGGCGTCCAGGAAGCGGCTTAGAAGCGCCATCAGCCCCTCCACCTCCGCTTTCGGGCGTTTCCAGTTTTCCGTGGAGAAAGTGTACAGAGTCAGATAGCGCACGCCCATAATGTCGCAGGCCTTCAGGGCGCGGCGCACGGCCTCGGCCCCCGCCTCGTGTCCCTTGAGTCTGGTCGGCAGCGAATGGGCCTTGGCCCAGCGTCCGTTGCCGTCCATGATGATCGCCAGATGCCGGGGGATCTTAGTTTTGTCCAGATCGTTTACGGTCATTTCTTGCCTGCTTTGGATGTTTTTTTCGCGCTCTTGGCTTTTTCAGAGGATCTCTTCATATTGCCCTTCGGATCGACGGGGAAGGCGATGGAGATGACTTCGTCCATGCTTTCCACCTTGTTGATCTTAAGATCAGAGAGAACTTCGGGAGGCACGTCGTCCAGCTCCGCTTCGGACCGCTTGGGCATGATGATCTCCCTGACGCCGGCGCGGTGGGCCGCCAGCAGTTTCTCCTTCACGCCGCCAATGGGCAGCACCGTTCCGGCCAGCGTGATCTCGCCGGTCATGGCCAGCTTCTCCTTGAGAGGCGCGCCGGTGATGACGGAATACAAAGCGCAGGCCAGGGTGATGCCGGCGGAGGGCCCGTCCTTGGGGATGGCGCCCTCGGGCACGTGGATGTGAATGTCGTGTTGGACGAAAAACTTCTCGTCCTTGGCTTCCGCGGAAAGTTTTTTCTTAACGTAGGTGAGGGCCGCCCGGGCGGATTCCTGCATGACGTCGCCAAGCTGGCCGGTAAGGATCAGCTCGCCTTTGCCTTTGACGGTCAGGGCCTCGATCTTCAATATGGCGCCGCCCACCTCCGTCCAGGCTAAGCCCACGGCCACGCCGGGAACGGGTTTGGGAAGTTCCAGATCCGGGAACTCCTTGGGAGTGCCTAAAAGTTTGCGAATGTCCGCTTCTCCAAGCTTCGTTCTGGGCTCGCCTCCGGAAACGGCCTCCAGGACCAGCTTGCGCATGACGCTGGCCAGAAGCCTCTCCAGCTGGCGCACGCCGGACTCGCAGGTGTAGTCGCGGATGATGCGCAGAATGGCGGCGTCGGAGATCTCCGGAAGAGAGGTCAAGCCGTTGGCCTTTCTCTGCTTTTCCAAAAGATATCCCCTGGCGATGGCCAGTTTCTCAAGTTCCGTGTAACTGGTGAGGGCGATCTTTTCCATCCTGTCCCTCAGCGTGGGATGGATGGCGTCCTCCACGTTGGCGGTGCAGATGAAGATGATCCTGGAAAGGTCGAGGTCCACTTCCAGGAAGTGGTCGTTGAAGGCCTTGTTCTGCTCGGGGTCCAATACCTCCAGAAGCGCCGCGGTGGGATCGCCGTGGTAGCTCATGGTCATCTTGTCTATCTCGTCCAGCAATATCACCGGGTTCATGGTGCCGGCCTTCTTAAGGGCCTGGACGATGCGCCCCGGCATGGAGCCGATATAGGTTTTGCGGTGGCCGCGGATCTC
>JAFZID010000054.1 GCA_017554565.1 bacterium | reverse complement strand
TCCCTGACCAGCATGGGGAAGGGGTGCGGTCCGCAGACGGAGCCGATGCAGTAGATGGCGGTGTCGAACTGCTTGATGTAGTCCTGGAACGCCACGTCGATGGCTTCCTTCAGGGCTCTGCCGCCGACTTTCACGGAGATCACGTTGGCGCCCAGGATCTTCATCCTGGTGACGTTGGGGGCCTGTTTAAGAACGTCTATCTCGCCCATGTACACGTCGCACTCCAAGCCGAAGTAGGCGGCGGCGGTGGCGATGGCCACGCCGTGCTGGCCGGCGCCGGTCTCGGCGATGAGTTTCTTCTTGCCCATGTATTTGGCCAGCAAGCCTTCGCCCATGCAGTGGTTCAGCTTGTGGGCGCCGGTGTGGTTGAGATCCTCTCTCTTAAGATAGATCCTGGCGCCGCCTAATTTCTCGGAAAGGCGCTTGCAGTAATACACCGGGGTGGGGCGGCCCTGGAAATGCGTCCTGATGTCGCGGAGCTCCCTGATGAAATCGGCGGACTGGCTGATCTGGCGGTAAGCCTTGGCTATTTTCTTCATTTCCTCTTCCAGAGGGCCGACGTTGACGATGCCGCCGTAGGGCCCGTACTGGCCTTCCACGTCGGGGAAAGAATGGAAGTAATCGTAGGAATAGTCTTGCTTGGTCATGTGTTAGGGGTATTGCTTATGGTTTGACCAGCGGCGTCCGCGGGAGGAAAAAGGGTAGCTTTTCAACCGATCCCGGACCGCCGGAGGGGGGATTTTTTCAATTGTTCATTATTAGATGAATTTTAGCACAAATTTGGCAGACAGTCAAGCAAAAAACCTCTGAAAAAGAGCGGGCGGGAGGGGCGTCTTTCCGCGTTTTTCCCTCGTTGCGCCACAAGGCGCTTTGTGGTATAATCTCAATATTAATCAACAGTATAAAAAAAGGAGAATTCAGATGGGTATCGGAGATTTTTTCTCTGGCATCAAAGGGAAAGTGACGGAATCCGTCATGGAAAAGGCTATCGAGAACATGCGCGACCTGAAGGTCCCCGTCAAGGAGGGGGCTGTCAACGATTTGATAGAGCAGTGCCTCATTGGCAAGAACGGGATCAAGAAAGCCAGCGTGGATCTCAGCCGCGACGGCGTGGAGGTCAAGGTGTCCTATTCGGACGGCAGGGACAGCGAAAAGCGCCTTCTGGGTTTTGAAAAGATGATCTGGACGCCGCAGAAGAAAGCCTTCAACTTCACCTGCGGCGAGGAACCCCTGAGCTGGGGCGTTTACGCCTGCGTGTGCGTCACTCTGGGGGCGCTGCTGAGGCAGATCATGGGTTTCAACGAAAAGAAGAGCCCCTACAAAGATGAGTTTTCGAAAGAGGTCCAGCCCATGATAGAGGGCATACTGCAGAAGGAAGGCAAGGTCAACTTCGACCTGAGAAGAGTGCCCTTCCTCCGCCAGTATTATTACTTCAAGGTCATGGGACAGGCGCCCCTGGAATTCATGAACGTGGTGGACTGCTGGCTGGAAGGCGGCAAGTTCATTGTCCGCATAGACAACAACGCCGTGGTGGACAAGCTGAAAAGCATGGACCCCAAGCAGCTCCAGGAAGCCATGAAGGGAATGAAGGACGTCGATCTTAGCGATGAGGAATAAAATGCCCGAGAGCGTTTTTGTCGAGGCCCCGGAGGCCATTGAGATCATTAAAGGCGGCGGAACGCTGATCGTCACCGACGACGAGGATCGCGAGAACGAAGGCGATTTCGTCATGGCGGCGGAGTGCGTCACCCCTGAAGCTATCAACCTGATGGTCACCAGGGGCAGGGGATTGGTCTGCCTGCCGGCCACCGGCGCGAAGCTGGACTCGGTGGGGATCCCCATGATGGTCTCCAGAAACACCGCCAGGCTGGGGACCGCCTTCACGGTCTCCATCGACGCTCTGCAAAACGCCACCACCGGCATCTCGACCTACGACAGGGCGGAGACGATCCGGCAGTTCTGCCGGGAGGACGCCTCCTCGGAAATGTTCGGCATGCCGGGGCACATCTTCCCCCTGAGGGCCCAGGAGGGCGGCGTCCTGAAGAGAAGCGGTCACACGGAAGCGGCGGTGGACCTGGCCAGGCTGGCCGGGAAGAGACCCTGCGGCGTGCTCTGCGAGATCCTTAAGGAAGACGGGACCATGGCCAGGCTGGACACGCTGGTGGAACTGGCGAAGGAGCTTGGCCTCAAGATATTCACCGTGGCCAAGCTTATCGAGTTCCGCCGCCAGACGGAGCGATTGATAGCCGAGACCGCCCAGGCGGAGCTGCCGACGAAATTCGGCAAATTCAAAGTGCATCTTTTCGAATCCAAGATCGACAGCCAGCATCACCTGGCGCTGGTCATGGGCGAGATTAAAGGGGACGAGCCGGTGCTGGTCAGGGTCCATTCGGAATGTTTGACGGGGGACGCGCTTTTCTCCTGCCGCTGCGACTGCGGCGAACAGCTGGAGCTGGCCATGCGGAAGATCGCGGAGGAAGGCAAGGGCGTTCTCATTTACCTGCGCCAGGAAGGCCGCGGCATCGGGCTTCCCGCGAAAATAAAAGCCTACGCCCTGCAGGACAAGGGCGAGGACACCGTGGAGGCCAACATCTCCCTGGGCTTCCCTCCGGACCTCAGGGATTACGGCTACGGCGCCCAGATGCTCTCGGATCTCGGCGTGAGAAAAATGAGGCTCATGACCAACAACCCCAAGAAACTTGCCGGCCTCTCCGGACACGGCCTGGAGATAGCCGAAAGGGTGCCCCTGAAAACGGAACCCAACGAATACAACAAACATTACCTTGAAACCAAATCGGAGAAGATGGGACATCTTCTCTAAAGGAGTTCGTTATGTATAAAAAACTAGAAGGAATGCTGAATGCGGAAGGCCAAAAGCTTGGCATAGTGGTCAGCCGTTTCAACGAGATCATCACTTCCAAACTTCTCTCCGGCGCCATCGACTGCTGGCGTCGCCACGGCGGCAAGGAAGAGGCCATCACGGTGGTTTTGGTTCCCGGCGCCTGGGAAATACCGCCCACGGCCATGAAGCTTGCGAAAAGCGGGAAAGTTGACGCGGTCGTCTGCTTGGGCGCCGTCATAAGGGGCGCCACGCCGCACTTCGAATTCGTGGCGGCGGAAAGCGCCAAGGGCATCGCCCAGGCTGCCATGCAGCAGACGGAAGTGCCCATGACCTTCGGCGTGCTGACCTGCGACACCATCGAGCAGGCCGTGGAAAGGGCCGGCTCCAAGGCCGGCAACAAGGGCTGGGACGCCACGCTTTCAGCCATCGAGATGCTTGGCATTTATAAGCAAATCTAAGGACAGTATGCTTCCAAGACGCAAGGCGCGTATCCTGGCCCTGTGCATGCTCTACGCCATGGACATGCAGAAGACCAACGATACCAGCGAAGGGGAAAGGATCGAAGATTTTTTTGTTCGTCCTTTCCGGGACAGAGAAAAGATCTTTGAATACGCCCTCTTCCTCACCAGGGGAGTAGTCAGGAACCTCGACGCCATCGACGGGCTGATCAACCATCACACCTACCATTGGGACAGGGAAAGGATCGCCATGGTGGACATGGAGATCATGAGGATCGCCGTTTACGAGTTCGCCATCGACGACCGGGAGAGAAGAGCGGCTTTTCATGAAAGAATGGAAAAGATCCCCCCTGTGGTCGCCATCAACGAGGCGATCGAGATCGCGAAGATCTACTGCAGCGGAGACTCCGGCCATTTCGTCAACGGCATACTTGACGCCGTCAACGCGGAACTGAAAGGGCAGGAAAGGGAGAGCCAGCCGGATCCCCGGAAACTCAAGAAGGACGATCCCGACGGCCAGCCCGCCAAGGAAGAGAAAAAGCGGAGCAAACAAAGCGCCAAATACTTGGAAAAATTCGCGCAGGAGGAGGAGGACCGCCTGGCCAGGAAGGAAGCCCAAAGGGCGGAGGAAGAGGCCAAAAGAGCGGCCGAGTGGAAGGAGAAAAAAGAACAGCGTGAAAAAGAGTGGGAAGAGGGAAGAGAACAGCGCGAAAAGGAGCGCGAGGAACAGAAGGAACTTGACAGACTTTTCCACGATTAATTCTCATCGAGGGATAAAGAAATGTACGAGATCATAATGAACGAACTGCAGGTCAAGGGCGTGGTGGAGCGGCTGGCTTCGGAAGTGGCCGCGGACTGCGCCGGCCGGCCCCTGGTGGTCACGGGGATCCTGAAAGCCTGCCTTCATTTTATGAGCGATCTTCTGCGCGCCCTTTCGGAGCGCGGGGTGGAGGCGGAGGTGGATTTCATCGAATGCGCCTCTTATTCCGGCACGGAAAGCACCGGCAAGGTGGACTGCCTCTTGGCGCCCCAGATCGACTGCCGCGGGAAATACGTGCTTCTGGTGGATACGATCCTGGAATCGGGGCGCACTCTTAAAAAAGCCTTCGAGATCTATTCCACTCTGGGAGCCGCGCAGGTGGAAGCCTGCGTGCTGCTCGACAAAGACAAATGCAGAAAGGAAAAAATAGAAGCCAAATTCGTGGGACTGAGCGCCGGCAATGATTTTATCGTCGGCTACGGAGCCGATCACGATCAGAAATACCGCAACCTGCCCTTTGTGGCCAAACTCATAAAGGAGTGAAAATGAGCGAAGTGAAAGTTGGGATAGTTTACGGAAGCACTTCCGATGAGAGCGTAATGAAGCACTGCCAGGAGATACTGGAGAATTACGGCGTGGGGTGCGAAGTCTCCGTCATGTCCGCCCACAGGACGCCCGATAAAGTCGCGGAATACGCCTCCAAGGCCCATGAACGCGGCGTTAAGGTCCTCATAGCCGGAGCGGGCCTGGCGGCCCATCTGGCGGGCGCCCTGGCCGCAAGGACGATCCTCCCTGTCATCGGCGTTCCCCTGGAATGCGGCGGCTTGGGAGGCTTGGACGCGCTTTTGTCCACGGTCCAGATGCCCAAGGGCGTGCCGGTGGCCACGGTGGCCATAGGCAGCCACGGCGCCAAGAACGCCGCCTACCTGGCGCTGCAGATCCTGGCGCTGCAGGACGAAGCGCTCGCCGAGAGATTGTGGAAGGAAAAGCGGGGAGAATAAAAGTGAAGTTCTTCGAACTGTCAAAGGATAGGGAAAGCGCTCTGCAGGCGGCCTCGGAAGCGGTTCGCTCCGGGGAGCTGGTCATTTTCCCCACGGAGACGGTTTACGGACTTTTCTTCTCCGAGAAAGCCAGGGATAAAGCCTACCGCCTGAAGGGGCGGGATCTCTCCAAACCCTGCGCTTATCACGTGGGCTCCTTTGAGAGCGTCTATGCTCTCGCGGGCACCCTCGACGGGGAAAAGAAAGCCATGCTTGAGAAAAAACTTCCCGGCCCCTGCACGTTTTTAGTCTGCGGCGGAGCGGGGGAGAAGATCGGGATAAGATACCCCGATCATCCCGAAGCCTGCGCTTTTTTGAAAGGCGCCGGGATCCCGGTCTTCGGGACAAGCGCCAACAGAAGCGGGCAAACGAGCCCCAGGAGCGCCGGGGAGACCAGGGAGCTGTGGGATGACGTCGCCGTGGTGGTGGACGGAGGAACGGTCAGCGGCCGCGCTTCGGAAGTGATAGACCTGACGGGACCGGAACCGAAGATAATCAGAACAAGATAAAGTGTGAGAAGATATGGAAGAGAATAAAGAGAAACGCTCGATGGAAGACGAGATGCACGAACTTCAGAGCAGGACGAAGTGTCCCTTCGCCGAGGAAAAGCTATTTATCTACGCGCAGGCCATGGACCCCTACAACAGGCGCTACATCGTCCTGGAATGCCCCTGCCGGCGCAATACCATAAACGACAGCTCCAAGTGGAAAGTTTATCAGGAAGAGATCGAATCTCTTTGCTGCAACCCTTATTTCGCCTACAAATGCGAAAGCTACAAAAAGGTGAAAGGACTCGACAAATAAGGTGGATAGTATGAAGAAAATTTATTTGCCATTGCTGGCCGCGATCGCTTCCTGCGCGCTGGCCGCCCCGACCGCGCCGGCTGCCGGCGCGAAGAACGCCGCCCCGCCGGCTCCTCCCGCCCCGAACCTGATGACCAGCTGGGATTTTTCTCCAAGCCTCAAAGTTGACAATCTCTGGGACGGCGTCAACAAGGACGGCGAGATACAATTAAAGCCCATCGAGGTCTATCAGTTCAAGGAAGACAGGACCGTGGGCCCCGCGAGATTGGGCAACCCCATCTGCTACGCTGACGTTGACAACGACGGCAGGATGGAGCTGGTGGCCGCCTCCGAAAGCGGCTTCATCTGGATCTTCAAAAGGGAAGGCAAGACCTGGCCGCCGAAATTCAGCTCCGGCCGCTTCCTCCACGCTTTCCTGGGCTGCGCCGTGACCGGCGTGGACGTCCACGACATGGACGGCGACAACATCCAGGACATCGTCATCGGCGGCGACAAAGGCACCATCTTTTTCCTGAAGGGCAGGGGCGAAGGCCTCTTCAACGTGGCGGAAGGCGGAAGGATCCAGCTGAACGGCAACGGCGAGAACGGCGAGACCTACACCGGCCGCCAGCTTTCCCCCAGGATCTATGACTGGAACGGCGACGGCAACTACGACCTTCTCTACGGCGAGGGCTCCTATTCCGCCAACGCCATCTATATCCTCTTCAACAAGGGCAGCAGCTCCGCTCCCAATTTCCGCAACCAGAAGCCCCAGTGGCTGGCCTACGGCTACGGCAGGGAACAGCTGGCCCCCACCATCGCCGACTTCAACGGCGACGGCAAGCCCGACATTCTGACGGGCGCTTTGGACGGCGGTCTCCATCTTTACATGAACGTGGGCTTCCAGGAAGACCAGACGGACGCCCAGTACTTGCTGGAATACAAGAAATCGGCCTATTTCGCCGACACGCCGGCCAAGTTTTTCGGCATAGGCACCAGGCCGTATCTGGCTGACCTCAACGGCGACAAAAAGCCGGAGCTTCTGATCAGCTCCGTGGACGGCAAGATCTACGCCGCGCAGTTCGTGGGCCCCATGGAGCGCTGCGAATTCAGCAAGCCGGTTATCGTCAAGGGCACGGACCGATTGAAACCCTATCCCGGCCCCTCCAAGGCCACCTGGTACGGCCACCACGAGGACGACTCCTACAATTACTGGAACCCGGCCCGCTACGGCGGAAACACCGGCTGCAACATCAAGTTCATGTCCGAGACCGATCCTCTGACCCAGCAGAAATACAATTTCGCCAGGGCTTACTATGAGGACGGCTACCTTGGCACCGACTCCTATTTCGCCAAGTATTACAACGACACCATAAACAATTTGGATTACGGGACCCAGTACCGTCTCTCCTTCAAGGCCAGGGGCCGGGCTGTGAAGCCCATCTGCCACATACGCCAGATCTATGAGAAATACATCAAGGGCGACACGGTGCACGAGGACAGCATCACCAAGGATTTCAACATGACCGTGGGCAACGAATGGTCCGATTTCTCCTTCACCTACACTCCGGAGTTCGTCAGCAACCTGAGGGAGCACCCCGCGGTCTCCGTCAGTTTCAAAATGACGCCCACCGCCACCAACGCCTTTTTGGATATCAGGGATATTAAATTACAAAAACAGTGATATAGCTAAAAATGACAAACACGATCAAGAAACTTCCGGTTTTCGTTCTGCTTGCTTTGCTGTCCGCGCCTCTGCTCTTCGCGGCTGAGGATGAGGAAGAGTCCAAAAGGGCCAAGGAAAAACTTCTCTCTACTCCCGTTATCAGCAAAGACGCCATTGAAATGAGGGAGAACCTTTGGGACGGCGTTACCAGGGAAGGTTTCCTCAAGGTGAAAGGCGGGAAGCTCTGGACTCTGAGGCACGGCACCAGCGTGGGCGACTACCATGTGGGCCCCTCCCTTTGTTACAAGGACATCACCGGCGACGGCCGCCCCGATCTGGTGTGCGGAGGCGAGAACGGTTTCATTTGGTATTTTGAGCAGGAATCTAAAGCCGGGACTTTTCCGCCCCGCTTCAGGAAAGGCGTATTCCTGCACAGGCAGTGCTCGACCTGGTCGCTTCTGCACGTGGACGTGCAGGACTTCGAGGACGACGGCAAGAACGACCTGGTCTATTCCTCCGAGAACGGCGAGATCTATGTTTTGAGAGGTTTGGGGAACGGCTATTTCAAGGTCTCGACTCCGACTTTGATCTTCGGCAAAGACCCTTACATCGGCCGCGGCCTGACGCCCAGGTTTTACGATTGGGACGGAGACGGGAATTTCGATCTTTATTTCGGCGACGCCTCCTATTCCGCCAACTCGGTCTATTTTTTCCGCAACGTGGGCTCCAATTCCAACCCGCGTTTCAATCCGGCGGGGGACAAGGATTGGATGGCTTACGGATTCGGCCACGAGATGCTGGACCCCTGCCACGGCGATCTTAACGGCGACGGCAAGATGGACCTTCTGGTGGCCGACGCCGACGGCAAGCTCCTGCTTTACTATAACCCGGAAAAAGAGGACCCGGAGAATCCCAGGCTGCTTGATTTCGCCGGCGAGCTCATGGTCAACGGCTCCACCCAGCCGGTGGGTGAGGGCGCCCGCTGTTACGTTTACGATATCGACAAGGACGGTCTTCTGGACCTCATATTGTCCGACGTCAAGGGCTATTTTTACGTTTCCCGCAACATCGGCGTGAAGATGCGCCCCGCCTTCGGCCCCATCACCCAGCTGAAGGGCAAGGACGTTTACAAGCCCTACAAGGCGATCCCCGGATGGGACGAGGAGCAGAAATGGCCGGACAATTCCGCGCCCATAGCGGACGTCAAATCCGAGACGATCATCATAAACCGCATGACCGGCGAGACCGCCGTGGTGGACTTTTTCCACCTGACCTACGCCGACGGCTACATCGGCGGCACGGGCGGCATCCACAAGGGCGGCATGCGGGTCGTTGACGGCAGGAATTACCGCATAAGTTTCAAAGCCAGGGGCAGGGGCGGGAAAGGCCGATTGTACATGGAGCAGAACTGGGAAGACGAGATCAGAGGCGATACGGTGTATCAGGTGAAATACGACCACGACGACACCTTCAGCCTCAGCGAGGATTTCGCCGACGTGAGCTTCATCCACGACGCCCACCACGCCAGCAAGACCGAGCAGGATCCCAACCTTGCTTTCGCGATCTGTTTCTACCTGATGGGTGAATCCACCAACTGCTACATGGACATCAGGGACGTGGTCATCACCAGGGAATAGATCTTATTCCGCGATAAAAAAACAGCGCCGCATTTTTTTTGCGGCGCTGTTTTTTTGTGAGCGATTTTTTCGTCACAAAGCGTGCATGTGATCCACGGAGCAGTGGCCGGAGCCTGTGGGTTCAGCGGACTTCAGGGCTTTTGTCAAATAATCTTTCGCTTTCTGCGCCGCGGACAAAATGTCTTCGCCTTTGGCGAGGAAAGCCGTCAGCGCCGCGGAGAAAGTGCAGCCGGTGCCGTGGTCGCAGCGGGTCTCTATCCTTTCGGTGGGAAGGTAATATTCTTTTTCAGTATCGCCTTCTTTTATCACAAGAAGGTCGTCGAAGGCTTTGGGGCCCTGCTCCGCCTTTCCGTGTCCGCCTTTTATAATAACGGCTCTAGGCCCTAAGGAGAGGATCTTTCTAGCGGCTTTCTGACGCGCCTCTTCGCAACTGATCTCAAGGCCGCTTATTTCCTTGGCTTCCGGAATGTTCGGCGTAACGACCGTCGCGATGGGGATCAAAAGTTTTTTCAGATTCTCGATGGCGTCGTCGGCCAGAAGTTTGGCTCCGCCCTTGGCGATCATGACGGGATCGAGAACGTAAAGAAGGCGGCGATGGCGCAGAGTCTGCGCCACCGCCGCGATTATGTCAGCGCTTCCCAGCATGCCGGATTTCACGGCGTCTGCGCCTATGTCTTCCAGGACCGCTTCGATCTGGTCGGAAACGAGTTTTGGCGGCATAAGCTCATAGCCCTTGACTCCCAGAGTGTTCTGGACGGTGACGGCGGTGATGGCGGTGGTTCCGAAAACCTTCAATGACGTGAAGGTCTTAAGATCCGCCTGGATCCCCGCGCCGCCCCCGCTGTCGGAGCCGGCTATGCTGAGCGCTTTTTTGAGCATTGCTTACTTTTCGTCCAGGCAGGCCACGCCGGGGAGGACTTTGCCTTCCAGGAATTCCAAGGAGGCGCCGCCGCCGGTGGAGACGTGGCTCATTTCGCCGGCCTTGCCGCTCTTCTTGACGGCGCTGACGGAATCGCCGCCGCCGATGATGGAAACGCCGCCGTTGGCCTTGACGGTCGCCACAGCGTCGCAGACGCCGTAGGTGCCCTTGGAGAGGGGGGCGAACTCGAAGCAGCCCATGGGGCCGTTCCAGACCACGGTCTTGACGCCTTTCAGCGCGTCAGCAAAGAGCGCGACGCTCTTGGGGCCGATGTCGAGGCCCATCCAGCCGTCGGGAATGTCGCCTTCGCATTCCTTGATCTGAATGTCGGAGGCGTCCTTGGTCTCGGGGAATTTGTCGGCGATGAGGTTGTCCACGGGCAGAAGGATCTTGACGCCTTTCTTCTCGGCTTCATCAAGCATATCCTTGCAGTAGGCGACCTGTTCGTCTTCGCACAGAGAGTTGCCGATCTTCATGCCCTGGGCCTTCTTGAAGGTGTAGGCCATGCCGCCGCCTATGATGAGAGTATCGACTTTGGCGAGGAGGGCTTTGACGACGGCCAGCTTGTCAGAGACCTTGGCGCCGCCAAGGATCGCGACGAAGGGACGCACGGGGTTCTCGACGGCGTCGCCCAGGAACTGGATCTCTTTCTCGAGCAGGAAGCCGGAAACGGCGGGCTTGAGATAATCGGCGATGACGGCCGTGGAAGCGTGGGCGCGGTGGGCCGTGCCGAAGGCGTCGTTGCAGTAGAGGTCGCCGTAAGAAGCGAGCTTTTTGGCCATTTCAGCCCGCTTGGTCTTCAGTTCGGCTTTCTTCTGCTGGTATTCCTCTTCCGTCAGATGGATGCCTTTCTTCTCGTCGTCCTTTTTGACTTTGCCGTCTTCCGCTTTGTAGAAGCGGGTGTTCTCCAGCAGGGCGACTTCGCCGGGCTTCAGGGCTTTGACAACGTCATCGGCGGCCATGCAGTCGGGCACGAACTTCACTTCCAATCCCAGCTTGGCGCTCAGCGCCTCGGCCACGGGCTTCAGGGTGAATTCCGGTTCAAAGCCTTTGCCTTTGGGTCGGCCCAGATGGCTCATGAGAACCAACGATCCGCCCTGTTCCAGGACGTATTTGATGCTGGGGAGAGCGGCCACGATGCGGGTGTCGTCCGTTATTTTGCCGGAGCCGTCCTTGGCCATGGGGACGTTGAAGTCCACGCGCATGACGACTCTTTTGCCTTTGAGATCAACGTCTCTTAAAGTTTTCTTGTTCATAAAAATTCCTTTTAAGTTTTATGAAAAAAAGGGCGGGCGGCTGACGCCTCCCGCCCCTATGATGAGGATCGCTTTTATTCGCTTACTTGGCGACGACGCGGACCATTTCCAGAACTTTGTTGGAATAGCCGATCTCGTTGTCGTACCAGGAAAGGACCTTGACGAAGGTCGGGTCGAGCTGGATGCCGCCCTTGGCGTCGAAGATGGAGGTCAGGGTGCAGCCGCGGAAGTCGGTGGAGACCACAGCGTCTTCAGTGTAGCCCAGAACGCCCTTCAGTTCGCCTTCAGAAGCCTTCTTCATAGCGGCGCAGATGGCGGCGTAAGCGGCGTCTTTATCTTCAGCGGGGGCCTTTTCGATTTCCACGGTCAGGTCGACCACGGAAACGTCGGAGGCCGGGATGCGCATGGACATGCCGGTCAGTTTGCCGTTCAGTTCAGGGAGAACTTTGCCGACAGCTTTGGCGGCGCCGGTGGAGCTGGGGATGATGTTCTCAAGAATGCCGCGGCCGCCGCGCCAGACTTTCTTGGAGGGGCCGTCAACGGTCTTCTGAGTGGCGGTGGCGGCGTGCACGGTG
>JAFZID010000053.1 GCA_017554565.1 bacterium | reverse complement strand
GCCCTTGATTCCGTGGCGAAGAACGTCAAGGAGGGCGAACGCATCGCTAAGCCGCTGCGCGCCTGCGGTGTTTTTCCTCCCGTGGTGATACACATGATCTCCGTGGGCGAGGAATCCGGCCGCCTGGGGCAGATGCTGGGCCGCATAGCGGAAAGCTATGAAAAGCAGACCAAGCGCGCCCTTAAGGCCGCCACCTCCACCCTGGAGCCCCTTATCATCGTCTGCCTGGCAGGCGTGGTCACGCTCATAATACTGGCCATGCTTCTGCCGATGCTGGATATGAACATGATGATGCAGTAAATGACCGCTAGGAATTGTCAGAAGCCCCGGGGCGTAGTTCTGGTGATGGTCTGCTTCATCCTTTTCTTCCTCATCACCCTGACCACCGCCTACGTCTATTCCATCCAGACCGAGCTGAGGCTGGCCAGGAACTACGTGGACGACGTCAAGGCCTATTATCTGGCCAAGGCCGGCATCTACCGCTGCATCGCGGAAATGAAGAGGGAGAGTCTGTCCGGAAAGCTGAATCCCCGGGCTGATCTTCCCGAGGACGCGGAGACGCTCAAGCGCTTCGAGGAGATCTTCCTCTGCTATCCCCTGGGGGACGGCAACTTCACCGTGAAATACCAGGACGAGTTCGGACAGAAGGGCCTCGGCCCCATGGACGAAGCCAGCCTCATAAATATTTCCGCTTGGGCTGAAAACAAAAGTTACGAATCCTTGAAGCGGCTTTTCCGCATAGCCCTGGTGGACGAAGAGACCATAAACAAACTGGTGGACTGTCTCATCGACTACGTTGACAGCGACGATTTCCCGGAACTCTCCGGCGCCGAATACACCGACTACGAAAAGATGGATCCCCCCAGGAGCATTCCCAACGCCCCCATGCAGGACGTCAACGAATTCCTGACGGTCATCGACATGGTGAATTATCTCGACCCGGGATGCGTGGACTATTCCATCTGGTACGGCACCCCGGGCTACGACACCAACGAATGGATGCAGGAGATCTGGCACGACTATATGGAGGAGGTCAATCCACCCGAGCCTCCGGAATGCCATCCCGGCATCAGGCGTTTCGTGACGGTCAACTCCCGCACGTCGCAGGTGAACTACAACACCGCCTCCGAGGACGTGCTGCGGGTCGTGGATCCCGATTCCTGGCAGAACATCATCGAACAGCGCAAATCGGAAAAGGTCCAGGGCTCCACGGGAGCCATGAGGATCAGGTCTTACGGACGCTGCAACAACTATTCCAGAATGGTGGAATGGCTGGTCTATCCCGGCAGCGATTATCCCTCGCTTTTGAAGAGCTATGAAGAATAGGGCGGGCGGATTTACCTTGATAGAGCTTGTGATCGTCATCGTGGTCATCGGAATCGTGGCCTCCGTGGCGTCCCCGAACATCGCCAAGCTTTTCACCACTGCCCAGCTCAGGCAGGAAGCGCAGATGCTTACCATCACCATAAAGAATCTCCAGGGGCACGCGGCGCTGCAGAAGGCGCCATACACCCTGACTTTCAATTTTGAGAACCAGTCTTACCGCTCATCCAGAGGCGAGAGCAAATACAACGATTTTCCGCTGGAATTGAGAGATCTCACCGGCAACGCCCAGAACCTTCTGGGGGACGCTTATTCCTCGGCCAACTTTGACGTGAGCAGCGACCATCCGGACTACTACGACAACGAATACGCGGCGATCACGAACCTGCGCTCCCGCACTCCCATGTACCAGACTTCCAGGAAGCTTCCCGAAAGCGTAAGATTGGAGTTCGTGAGGGATCAGTACAACGAGGAATACGACGAGGATCCCTTCACCATCGAATTCGACGCCAGGGGCAACGTGGAGCCGGTGCTCATCGTTCTTTCCGCCGCCAGAAAACCCGAGATGCGCTACGTGATAGACGTGACCTACACAGGCCAGGTCTCCTTCCGCAGGGAGGACGCGGATGAGTAGGCGCGGCTTCACCTTAATGGAAGTCATGGCGGCCATCGTCATCCTTTCCATCGGCGCCTCCGCCGCTTTCAAGCTCATCGGCAGCTCCACCAGGGCCATAGCCAGAGCCGAAGCCCTGACGGTCCAGGCCAACCTGGCCCGCAAGGTCATGGCGGACATCGAGACGCTCTACTGGCAGAAAAAAGCGGAAGACATCGTCCTCGACGGCGATTTCGGCTCGGATTTCCCCGATTATTCTTTCCACGTGGACATCGAGGAGGAAGTTAAGGACGCGGGCGACGACACCGCCGGGGAAGTGACCAACCCGGACCTGAGGGAAGTGACGGTCACGGTCTATTGGAACGGAACGAACCCCGCCACGGAATTTGTCCTCACGACTTTCTTCGTGGACTTCGGCAACAAAAACCTTTAAGAGAACATGGCTATTCAGATCTTGAATTCTCCCCGGGAACTTTCCGGGATCATAAAAGAGTGCGGGAACGAGGGAACCCTTCTGGTTATATTCGATTCCACCGCTTCCCAAAGCTATCCCAAATTCTCCGCCGCCGTGGAATCACTCCTGGGCAAGTATCCGCTTTTGAAGGCGGTCCTGATGGATATTGAAAAGCCAGAGGCGGCCATGCTGGCCAACCAGATGCGGCTGTCCGCTCTGCCGACCACCGTGGTCATAAAAGGCGGCGAGACCGTCGATCAGCTGGAGGGACTTTTTGACGAGGCTTCCCTGGAAAAAGCCCTGTCAGCTTATCTCCCGCCCAAACCGGCCGGGGAGACGCTTCAGGAGGAATACGACCAGGCTGTCGCGAACGGCGAAAACCAAAGAGCCCTGGCGCTTCTGCCGATCCTGCGCGCTGAAAAGAAAGACGACAGGAATCTCTGGCTTTCACACATAAGGCTGCTTCTTCAAAACGGACAGGCCGGCGAGGCAAGGAAGATCGCGGAAGAAATGGAATCCCCGTCCCTGCTGGCGGAAAAGACAAATCTTTCGCTTCTGTTCCGGGAGATCTCCGAAACGGAAAGCAGCGGCAATGAAGCCTGGGACGAAATAAGGGCTCTTCTGAAAGAGGCAAAGTTTCCCGAAGCGGTGGAGAGTCTTCTGGAATTCGTGGCAAGGGACAGGAAGTTCGGCGACGATCTCGCCAGAAAGATCCTGCTTGGACTTTTCGCGCTTCTGGGGGACAACGATCCTTTCGTCCTGAGATCCCGCGCCAGGTTGGCGAATCTGCTGTTCGTCTGACGGCGGAGCGGACGCATATGAAAAAGGCCTCCCGGAGAAGTTCCGGGAGGCCTTTTTTCTTCGGAAAGCGACCGTCAGGTCCGCGAGTAATTATCCAAAGCGGCGCTGACAAGAAGGAAAGGCGTCGGGATGTTCAGCAGCACGATTATTTCCAAAGGAAGGTTGGCGTCCGCCTCCACGACCCTCATGAAGACCAAAAAGACCGCGAGGATCGTCAGGGCGCCGGCGCCCGACCACCAGAGGCTTTTCCAGCTCGCAAGATAGCATACGGAAAGCAATACGGGGATGAGCAGCAGGGCGAAGACGTCGTTCAGGCTGTGGCTGAAAAGATGCAGCAGCTGATCGAAAAAAAGATAAGCCATCAAAACGACCGCCAGAGAGGCCAGGATGCGGCTTGCCATGATGAGGGCCCTCAGATACCATTTCGAGCTGCCGGGGCCATTGGAGGCTCTTACGGAGCCTCTACGGGATGTTCTGTTGACCATGCGTCACTTGGAGG
>JAFZID010000052.1 GCA_017554565.1 bacterium | reverse complement strand
GCGAGCGTCTTGAAGGGCGTGCCCTTGAGATCCACCAGAGCCTTCCTGATGACGGGCTTGTCTTTGCCGTGACGGTGCTCCATGTTCATCATCATGGTCAGGGGCACGCCGCCGGGGACCCACTTCTCAGCGGGAGCGGAAAGGTTCTTCAGGGTGGACATATATCCGTTGGCGCCGGCCTTGATCAAAGCCGCGGCGTTGAAGCCCAGGCCGTAGCAGTAGTCGGTGTCGAAGTTGGAAGGAGAAGCGCAGCGGCCCTCGTAGCCGAAGAAATGGGAGAGCGCGCTGAATTTTCCGGTGTATTTGCCGGCTTTTTTGAGTTCCCTCAAAGAGTCGCCCACCAAGTCGATGAGCAGCTTGTCGGTCTCGATGCGGGAGACCTGCACGTTGCCGTGGGGGTCCCTGTCCATGAGAAGCTGGCTCTGGATAAGGATAGGCAGCGAGGAGAAGACCTGGGAGGAAGCGGCGGTCAGGTTCTTGTTGACGAACTGAAGCTTGTCGTCCAGGGAGAGGGCGGCGAAGTCGTCCTTGCCGGCCAAAAGGTCGTTCAGTTCGGCGATGAGCTTCTTGACTTCCGGGATGAATTCGATAAGGCCTTCCGGAATGACGATGACGCCGAAGTTCTTCTTCATTTCCGCTCTTCTCACGATGGCGTCGGTGATGCTCTTCACCACCTGGGAAAGCGTCATCTTCTTTTCCGCGATCTCTTCGCTGATGAAGGTCAGGTTCGGCTGGGTCTGCAAAGCCACTTCCAGGGTGATGTGGCTGGCGCTGCGGCCCATCAGCTTGATGAAGTGCCAGTATTTCTTGGCGCTGTTGGCGTCGCGGCAGATGTTGCCCACCAGCTCGGAATAAACTTTGGAAGCGGTGTCGAAGCCGAAGGAGGTGCCGATCTCGCTGTTCTTGAGGTCGCCGTCGATGGTCTTGGGAACGCCGATCACGGTAATGGGAGAGCCTTTTCCGGCAATGTATTCAGCCAGCATGCAGGCGTTGGTGTTGGAGTCGTCGCCGCCCACGATGACCAGG
This sequence comes from bacterium, assembly GCA_017554565.1. Taxonomy (GTDB): domain Bacteria; phylum Auribacterota; class UBA3054; order UBA3054; family UBA3054; genus UBA3054. The sequence goes on along the minus strand of JAFZID010000052.1, from coordinate 6,927 downwards.
GCGTCGAGCTTGTGGGACTGCATGGTGGAGAGAGCGCTGGCGAACTGCTCTTCCGTTTCAAGTTTCGTTCTGCCGGAGCCGATGATGTCGAAGCCGCCGGTGTTGCGGTAGTCTTTCACAAAGGCGGGAGTGAGTTCCACAAATTTGTTTTCGATAAGGCCGGAGGGGCCGCCCAGGAAACCGATCAAAGCGCTCTTGGGGGAAGCGGAGCGGATGCCGTCGAGAAGGCCGGAGACCACGTTGTGGCCGCCGGGGGCCTGGCCGCCGGAGAGGACCACGCCGACTCTGTAGGGCTTGTTCTCGCTTTTGACCGCCTTCGCGAAAGTCAGCGTCGGCTTGCCGTAAATGTGAGGGAAGAGCTTTTTGATCTCGCCCGCCTGAGCCACGGCTTTGGTGGTCTTGAGAACGGGCTTGGCCTGGATCTTCAGCCCCGCTTTCTGGAAAAGCGAGGGAAGTTTCGGCTGGTACTTGGCGCGATTAAGAGTGAAACTTGATTTTGTCATAACAATTCCTTTTATATTGATGGTTAAAGTTTTTTCAATTCCTTGAAGACCGCGGGGTTCCCGCCCAGGAAATCATAAGTTCCCGGTTCGCTCCCCGCCTTCGTTTCGTATTCTCCGCCGGCTTCCTTAAGGATGAGAGCGCCCGCCGCGAAATCCCAGAGATAAAGGCCCTGGTCGGTGTAGCCGTCGCAGAGACCGCCCGCCAAAGCCGCAAGGTCAAGGGTGGCGCAGCATTTGAACCTCACGCTGTGGATCCTCGCCACGACCTTCTCCAGATTCCTCCAATGGCAGGCGATGTCGCTGCCCTTGCCGCAGCCCACGAACACCATGGCTTCCTTCAGGCGATTCGTTTTGGAAACGCGCAAAGGTTTGCCGTCGCAATAGGCGCCGCGGCCTTTCACGGCATAGTAAAAATGATTCGCGTTGGGGTCGAAGATAACGCCGACCTCCGGCTCGCCCATCCAGTACCAGGCCGCCGTCACGGCGAAATACCTGATGCCGTGGGAAAAATTGATGGTGCCGTCCAGGGGATCGACTACCCAGCAGCCGCCGTTAAGCTCCAGCGCTCCGCCTTCCTCTTCGCCCATGACCGCGTCCTCCGGCCTCTTTTCGGCAAGGAAAGCCCTCATTACCTTTTCGCTCTCAAGGTCGGCCTGGGATTTGATGTCGTGGGGCAGAATGTTTTTTTCCAGCGCCGATCCGAAAAGCGCCGTAAGCTTCTCCCCGCCCAGGCGGCAGGCTTCCCTGGCAACGCTCAGTATCGCTTCGCGATCCGGTCTGGCGGTCATTTCTTTTCGCCCTCCGGCACGATGTCGCCGAGCCCCAGCTGAGTGAGGTTCGGCACGATCTTGTACATGGACGTTATGGCTCTGAGCGCCTTGACGCCTTCCTCCAGGTCCTTCCTGTTGGTAAGGAACTCCCTGATCTTGTCCGCTTCGGAACGGATGACGTTGTGGTTTATGGAAGCCACCGTGGTGTTTTCCAGAAGCGAATTGAATTCGGAAAGCGCGTATTGCTGGCGCCAGTCGCAGACGCCCATGTATTTTTCAAAGTTTTCCTGGGCGGCCTTCAGCTGGATTAGTTTTTCCGTCAGCTGCTGGTGTCCGTCTATGATGCTGGGAGTGGGATTTTTCTGCTTAATGGTCGCGAGAGCCGCCACCAGGTCGGAATACTGCTTCACCATTTTCTTCAGTTCCGCGTTGATCTTCTGGTTGTTCTCCCTCTCCGAGGAACTGTAGGCGTACATCTTTTTCAAAAGCGCCTTGAGGTTCTTTATCGAGTTGTTCAGATTGTAAGTGGAGTCGATCTTCTGCTCTTTCCTGTCTTTGGAGATGATGGTGTGTTTGCTGGCCTGGATAGCCAGGGCGTCCAGGGCGTCCACCGCCGCTCTCAGAACGGAATCGTAGGTCTCGGCGTTCTTGGGGGCGACTTCCAACAGTTTGACTTTCTGCTGGCCCTCCGTCCTGGGCTTGGTGTCGAATTCCAGATCGTAGTTGGCCATCACTTCCCTGATGACGTTGTTTTCCAGGATCATTTTCCTCAGGATCTCGTCTTCGCTCAAAGCAAGGTTGTAAAGCGAGAAGGTCCAGTATTTCTTGGCGTCGGTCGCCAAGGCGGAGGGACCGTTCTGGCAGTTGGCGAAGAAGCGCAGGGTGTTCTCCCATTCCTCGGCGGTGTAAAGGATCATGCCGTACATGAAGTTGAATTCCGGATTCGATCCGTAGGCTTCCATGCAGCGCTCGAAGAAGGTCCTGGCCTCGGCGAAATTTTTGGCGGCGTAGAGTTCCTTGGCCTTGAAGAAATAGCACTCCATCAGACGCTTTCTGTCGATGATGGGATGCATCGGGCGCATGGCCAAATATTTTTGATAATAGCTCAGAGCCAGGCTGAGGTCCTGGTTCTCATAAGCCGCGTCGCCCAGAGCGGCGTAGCATTCCTCGAGTTTGTCGGACATGGCGACCTTGACGGCGGGGTCCTCCTGGATCGCCATCTCAATCTTGGTCAAAGCCGCGTGGTAGCTCTTGTTTTGGAAAAGTTCGTTGGCCTGGGTGGTGAAGAGCCTGGCGCTGCACTCCCTTCTGAGCTTCTGAACGACCTCCTTGACCTTCTCGTATTCCTTCGTCTGGGAATAGCCGCGCTCCAACAGGTCTATCATCTGCACCACCGCCAGCTCGTTGCCGAGGGCCACCGTTCCCAAGATCTCTTTCACCTGCTGCTGGGCCCTGATCTCGTTGATCTGGGCGCCGGTCTTGTTCAAGGATTCGTCGACGCCCACCGAGGCGGAGGTGCCGCCGTATTCGTTCCTGATCTTCAGATAGATGTTGTAGGCTTCCTCGTAACGCTGCGCGATCTCCGCGTCCTGGGCTTGTTTCTTAAGCGCCTTGGCGTCCTCTTCCCTCAAAGCGTTGGCCTGTTCGCGGCAGGCGTTTATCCGCGGCTGGTAAATGTCCATCGCCTCGGGATACTTGCTGGTGAGCTGGTTGAGATGGTTGTTCATCTCGTTCCACTGGTGCGCGTTCTTGAAGTTCTCCGCCAGGTCCATCTCCTTCTGGGACTCCTCGCGGGTAAGGTCTATGATCTTCTGCTTGGCCGGCTGGAAAAGCGTGGAGCTGGGATAATTCGCCATTAATTGCCTCAGCCTTTCAATGGCCGCGTCGAACTGTTTCAGTTCGCAGAATTTCTCCGCGTCGTCCATCAGCTTTTTGGAGCGCATCTCGATGAGGAAGGGATCGCTGGCCTTTTCCAGGACCGTCAGGCGTTCCTTGACCTTGGAGTTCGGGAAGACCGTCTGGATGTTCTCTATGATCTTCTGGCATTTGAGATAGTCTTCTTTTTTGAAGGCGTCCTCAGCGGCCTTGGCGATGTCGTCGGATATCTCGTTCTCCATGACCTCGTAAACGCTGTGGTCGGATCTGTCGATGTCCAATGGCATGGTGGATTTCGTTATGGGCTCGCCCTTGGTGTCCGCGGAATACAGAAAGCCCGCCTGGTCGATCCAGAAAGTCTTGTTGCCGGTAATGCCGTAGGTCTCGGGCGTGGCGCAAAGCTCGAAGCCGTCCTCGTCCGCGCGCTGGACCGTCAGCAGATATCCTCTTCTCAGGGGCTGCTGCGCCAGCTCCCTCAGCGTTGCCTCGCGGTAAGAAATGTTCTCCAGCTGGTCGAAGGTGGCGTACTCTCCGTCCAGGTCGCCGTTCACGTCTATCAGAATGGCGTTCCTGACGTAGATCTGGGCCGTCACGATATTGTTCAGCAGGCGGGCGATGGAAGCCTCGTTGCGGGCGATCCTGTTCTTGTTCATATCCTGCCAGACAAAGGCCGCGATCACGGCGCCTATCAGGATCCACCAGACCAGGGAGCTGAAAAGGCCCGTCCAGGCGCTTCGGCGGGAGGCGTTGTTCAATCCGCGCTTGGCCAAAGCGATGATGCCAAGGATAAATCCGATCAGCTGTCCGCAGAGCAGGATCAGCGGTCCGCAGGCGCCGAAGATGACGGAGAGCCTGGCGGTGGTGTCAACCCTCTCTTCCCGCTCTTCCATTTCCAGAGTCACGGCGTCCAAAGCCGGCATGGAGGACATGGAGTTGCCGGCGGACACCACCACCTCGTTGCGGGCGGAAAAACTGTCAGCCGCGGAAAGCTCCTCCGCCTCCACCGCCGTTATTTTATCGCCCGCCGCCAGCGCGCCTTTTTCCAGCGACACGCTATCCTGCACCAAAAGCATCCTGACGGAGCCGATCTCAAGGCAGTTGCCAACCCTCAGCTGGGCTCTTTTTGTGATCCTTCCGTCCAGCAAAAAGCCCTGGCCGCTCAAGTCCTCCGCGAACCAGGCGCCCTCCAGGAAGAAAAGGGTCACGTGATAGGGCGCCGCTCCCGGCAGGCAGACGATGTTTTCGCTTGCCGAGCCGATGGTGGCGGCGGTCCCCTTTATAAGCAGGACCCTGCTTTCCTTGGTGTTTGGCTGAAGGATCAGTTGCATAAATTATTCCGGGATCAGGTAAGGGAGAAAAGGGAGTAGCCCCATTGGTTCAAAAGCTCCTCCAGGGTGCGGACCGGAAAGCCCACAACGTTGTAATAGTCGCCGTCGATGGAAGAGATTATGAGCGATCCGGCGTCCTGGATGGCGTAGGATCCGGCTTTGTCCAAGGGATCCTCCAGGGAGAAATAACGCTCGATCTCCTCCTTTGAGAGCCGGCACATCGTCACCTCCGTGGCGCAGAAGTTGGAGATGATCTCTTCCCTTCCGTTTTCAAGTTTTACGAGCGCCAATCCGGAATAGACCATGTGCGTTCTTCCCTGAAGCTTCGTTATCATGGCGTAAGCTTCCTCGAGGTCGGCGGGTTTCCCCAGGATCTCTTTCCCAAGCACCACTATCGTGTCGCATCCCGCGACGACGGCGGTTCCCTCCGCCTCTTTCAATTCCTTCGCGACGGCCAGGGCTTTTTCCCTGGCCAGGCGCGCGACGAGGGCGATGGGTTCCTCGGCGCCCGCTATGCTCTCCTCGACTTTCGGGACGCGCACTTCAAAGGGCACCTTCAGGCGCTCCAGCATCATTTTGCGCCTGGGGGAACCGGAAGCCAGGATGAAACGTTCAGGAAAACCGCTCATGCATCAGCTCCTTTTGCTGTCCAGATAGTCCCAGATCATCTTAGCGGCGCCGTAGATGCCCGCCGCGTCGCCCAATTCGGAAACTTTGATCTTGTACTTGACCGGCAGATCCGGGGAAACGTAGTAGCGGTCCAGCTGGGCCTGAAGTTTGGGCAGGAAGAAATCCGCGGACTTGAACATGCCGCCGCCCAGGCTGATGACGTCCGGGTCGTAGCACTTGCTCAGATTGTAAATGAGCAGCGCAAGATATTTCATGCAGTCGTCGATGAGGCGCTTGCAGAGGAAATCGTCCTCGTAATGATCCACCATGTCCTTGACGTTGAAATCAGGAACGTCATTGTTTTTATAGCGCTCCTGGATCTGGGCGATGGTCAGTTTCGGATATCCGCCCAAAACGCTCGGCACTCCCACCTGCATGGAAAGATGCGCCCTGCTTATCATTTTGCCCGGCGAGATGAAACTTTCCGCGCAGCCGAAATTGCCGCAGCTGCAGGCCACGTTCGTGCCGTCCGGGCTAACGATGGTGTGGCCGACTTCCACCGCGTTGAAGAAGGGGCCGTGGAAGACCTTGCCTTCCACCACCAATCCCGAGCCCAGGCCCGTTCCCAGGGCCAGGGCCAGCAGGCACTTCGCTCCCTGGCCGGCGCCTTTCCAGTATTCGCCCAGGGCGATGACGTTGGCGTCGTTGTCTATCTGCGAGGGGATGCCGCCCGCCTGTTCGCTAAGGAATTCTCCCAGCTTCATGCCGGTCCAGTTGGGAATGTGGGCCTGCATGTAATCTATGACGCCGGTACTGTTGTTGACGGTTCCCGGCGAGCCGGCGGCGATGCCGACGATTTTCTTGCCGCCTGACATCTGGACCGAGATTATCTTCTTCAAGGCTTGAAGCAGCGCTTCGCGTCCTTCCGAAGCGTGGGAAGGCGTGTAACTGAAATCGCTGATGTTCCCTTCCCTGTCCACCAGGTCGGCTTTAAGGTTCGTTCCGCCGATGTCGATGGCGATGACGTATTCTTTTTCTTCAGACATGTTTCACCTCGTTACGCTTTGGAAAGCATAGCCGCCAGTTCGGAAAGCTTCTGCAGCTTGTCCTTGGCTTCCGTCAGTTTGGCTTTTTCTTTTTCTATGACTTCCTGAGGAGCGTGGGCCGTGAAGCTCTCGTTCCCGAGTTTCTTTTCCAGGCTCGTTATGTAACCGGAGACTTCCTTCAGCTGCTTTTCGACCTTGGCTTTCTCCGCGGCTATGTCCACGCTGCCGTCCAGCTTCAGATAGATCGCCACGTCGCTGGTCACCTGGCAGGGCATGGCTCCGGAGGGCGCGAGATCCTTGTCCACCGTAAGTTCACCGGCCGTCAGGAAACGCGTCAGAGTCTCCCTTTCCCCTTCCAGGAAAGTTTGCATCGCCGCGCTTTCCGGCTTCAGGATAAAGGAGGCTTTCTGCCCGGGGCCGATGTTGAAGGCGCTGCGCATGCTGCGTCCGAGGCTGATGAGCTCGTATTTCCTCATGACCATGGAAAGCCTTTCCTCGGAGCACCAGCCCTCCGCGGGCTGCGGCCATTCGGAAGTGATGAGGAGGGAGCTTTCGTGCCCCGTGACGGAGTGCAGGTTCGACCAGATCTCTTCGGTCTCGAAGGGCATCATGGGATGCAGAAGCCTCAGGGCCGTCTGCAGAACGGTCGCCAGCACCGCCTGGGTGGAGGCTTTCTTTTTGCCCTCGGATCTCAGGACCGGCTTTATGGCTTCCAGGAACCAATCGCAGAATTCGTTCCACATAAAGTCGTACATCTTGTTGGCGTACTCGTGATAGCGGTATTCCTCTATGGAGG
>JAFZID010000051.1 GCA_017554565.1 bacterium | reverse complement strand
CGTGACGGCGATCCCGGAGCATGTTCTCGATGGCGTCCTTCTGGGGATCTATGTAGTCGGCCTCCACCATGTCGCGGAGCGGCGCGTCGATCTCCTTCCAGACCGTGCGGGGAACGACGCCGTTATCCGCGTTGTATTTTTCCTGGATCCTCCGGCGGCGCTCAGTTTCGTCGATGGCCGTCCGCATGGCTTCCGTCACGGAGTCCGCATAGAGGATCACTTTGCCCTTGATGTTGCGGGCGGCGCGGCCGATGGTCTGGATAAGGGAGCGGGAGGATCTCAGGAAGCCTTCCTGGTCAGCGTCGAAGATGGCCACCAGGGTCACCTCCGGAAGATCCAGTCCCTCCCTCAGAAGGTTTATGCCAACGAGGACGTCAACTTCCCCGGTCCTTAAGCTGTTTATTACGTCCATGCGCTCCATGGTGTCGATGTCGCTGTGAAGATAAGTTACCGAGATGTCCTCCTCCGTGAGGTATTCCGTCAGCTCCTCGGCCATGCGCTTGGTGAGCACCGTGATGAGGGTGCGCTCGTGAAGCTCCACCCGCTGCCTGATCTCCTTCATCACGTCCGTGACCTGGGGCCTGGAGGGCCGCACTTCCAAGCGGGGGTCCAGGAGGCCCGTGGGCCTGATGACCTGTTCCACCGGCATGCGGAAGCCGACTTGCTTCTCCCGGGCTTCCTTCGCGGAAAGCTCCAGCTCGTAATCCCCCGGCGTGGCGGAGACGAAGACCACCTGGTTCAGCTTGCTTTTGATCTCCTCGAAGCGCAGGGGCCGGTTGTCCCTGGCGGCGGGAAGCCTGAAGCCGAAGCGCACCAGGGTGTCCTTCCTGGCGGCGTCGCCCCTGGACATGCCGCCCAGCTGCGGCACGCTGATATGGCTCTCGTCTATCAGCATGAGCCAGTCCTTGGGGAAATAATCCAGAAGCGTATAGGGCATTTCCCCGGGAGCCCGGCGGTCCAGGTAGCGGGAGTAGTTCTCGATGCCCGAGCAGTAGCCCATCTCCTCCATCATTTCCAGATCGTTCATGACCCTTTCGGAGAGGCGCTGGTATTCCAGAAGCTTCCCCTGGGATTTGAACTCCTCCAGGCGGATCCTGAGGTCCTCTTTTATCTCCGCTATGGAGAGGCGCAGTATCTCGGCGCTGGTGGCGTAGTGGGAAGCCGGATAGACCGTGAAGGAATCCGCGCGCCTCAGGGTCTGGTTGGTCAGTTCGTCGCAGATCCTCAGATCCTCCACCTCCTCGCCCCAGAGGGAAACGCTCAGATATTCCTTGTCCTCGTAGGCCGGGAAGATGTCGATGGTGTCGCCCTTGACCCGGAAAGTGCCGCGGCGGAAATCCCCGTCGCTGCGCTGATACTGCATGGCCACAAGGGATCTGAGGAAGGCGTGCTGGTCTATGACGTCGCCCTTCGCCACGCTGGTGCGCATCTCCAGATATGTCTCCGGCTTCGAAAGCCCGTAGATGCAGGAGACGGAGGCCACCACTATGACGTCCCTCCTGGTCAGGAGCGAGCGGGTGGCGGAGAGCCTGAGCCTGTCGAGCAGGTCGTTGCGGTCGCAGCTTTTTTCTATGTAGGTGTCCGTGGTGGGCAGATAGGCTTCCGGCTGGAAATAGTCGTAGTAGGAAACGAAATACTCCACGGCGTTCTCGGGAAAAAGTCTGGTCATCTCGCCGTACAACTGGGCCGCCAGCGTCTTGTTGGGGGCCAGTATCAAAGTCGGCTTACCGGCCCTGGCTATGAGGTTGGCCATGGTGAAAGTCTTGCCGGAGCCCGTGACGCCCAGGAGCGTCTGGGCTTTCAGCCCGCGCCGGACTCCCTCCGAGAGATCCCGGATAGCCTGGACCTGGTCCCCCATGGGAGCGTAGGGAGACTTCAGGGAAAAAAGCTCTTCAGCCATCCTGCTCCCCTTCCTCCTCCCTCAGGGCGAGGGCGGCTTGCTCCTCTTCGCTCAGCGCCCTGGAGGTGACGTATTCCTCCTTGAGCCAGCTGCCCAGGTCCATCAGGCGGCAGCGTTCGGAACAGAAGGGGAAGAAATCCGTCTTGGGATCAGCGCTCCTGACGTATTCCTTATGGCAGAGCGCGCATTTGTATTTTTTTTCAGGCATAATGTCCTTACAACTCTATCTCGGTGCCGTCCGGCTGGAAACGCTTGAAGGCGGAAGCCCAGACGGTGGGTGAAAGATTGGCCCGGCCTTCCTTGACCGCGCCCTTCAGGAACCAGACTTCCCCGGCTTTTATCTTCCGGGAATATTTTTCCGAGGCCTCGTCCCAGAGCATGACTTCGAAGTCGCCCTGGAGGTCCTCCATTTTCAGGACCGTGTAGGCGCCGCCCTTCTTGTTGGCCCGGCGCTTCAGGCTGATGACCAGGCCGCCCATGACGACGATCCGTCCGGGCGTCTCGGCGCTTATGGCCTCCAGGTCCCCGGAGGCGGCGGTCACCTTCTTT
>JAFZID010000050.1 GCA_017554565.1 bacterium | reverse complement strand
GTTGCAGGAGGCCCAGCGCACCTGGGCTCCCAAAGCTTTCAAGGTTTCTATCAAGACCGCGGTCTGGATCGTCATGTGAAGGGAACCGGTGATCCTGGCGCCGGAAAGAGGCTTTTTATCGGCGTATTTTTCCCGCACGGCCATGAGGCCGGGCATCTCGTGTTCGGCGGCCTGGATCTCCAGGCGCCCGAAATTCTCCAGGGAAGGATCGGCGATCTTGCACTTAAGACCGCTGAAGTCGGGGCATTGAGGCATAGTGTTTAAAGCAGGCTGTTGATGTTAACTTTTTCCAATTTTTCAAAGTCCACGGGTTCTTCCGCGCGTTTGACTTCTTTCTTTTCGCTTGCGCCTTTGTAGGCGTTCCAGGGCATCTGCCAGACGTATTCCCTGATGAAGTCCTCGCTGTAGCCGTTGGGGCCGGTGAAGCCCAGGAGGGCGATGTCGCCCACGGAGAGGAAGACTCTGGCCAGGCCGTAGAATGTTCCCGTGAAGGGGAAGACGAATATGCCCATGGGGGACATGCGGTCGTAGTCGTAAACAAGGCACCTGGGATATTCCAGCCAGAAGGTGCAGAGGTTGACGACGCCCCTCATGATGGCGTAGGGCGGGTTGATCTGGTTGCGCTCCGGGTAGTCGGTGTCCACCGTGGCCATAAGGTTTTGCGAGAGCAAGACCGCTGCTATGAGAATAAGAGAAAGTTTACGCATGATGTTTCTCCGAATTAGATTAATCAGATTCCGGTTCTCTGGCCAGCCAGAGAGCGTCCCAGACGAACTGCGGCATGTCGCCGCGGATGAATTTGTCGCAGAGACCCAGGGTCAGGATGTTGCCGACGCCCTGGAGGGCCCTGAGCCCCGTGAGGGAGGTCCCTATTAGCGGCGCCAGCACGATCATTGAGCGCGGGCGGGCGGTGGCTTCGTAGGTGAAGGCCCTGGGCAGTTCCAGCCAGCAGGTCAAAACGTTGACGAAGCCCGGCAGGAAGCCGTTGACGTCAGCTTCAGGCTCCCGGGAATATTCGCCGCAGCGGAAAAGATAGTTGCCCGAATCGCTCTGACAACAGTTGGGGCATTCGCAGACGGTCTTCGGTTCGGCGTCCTCCTTCGGGGGCACCACCTGCTCGATGTTGGAGGCGGCGGCGGCGAAGGAGACCAGGCAAAGGAAAATTAATTTTTTCATTTTATTTCTCACTTGGCCCGGCGGGCTTTCAGGGGAGTTCTGGCGGTGGGGCTGGGAATGTATCCTTCGCCCAGGTCTTCTTTGGGGGCGGCTTCCTCCCGGGCGGCCTCGGGGGCGGGAGCGCTTTTGTTCTGGCCGTAGAGGCCGTAGTCCCACTGGCCCTGCCAGACGTAGTCCGGGAAATTCTCAGCCAGATCCCTGTCGCCAAAAAGCCCCAGGGTAAGGATGTCGGCGCAGCCGGCGGCGCAGCGGCCCAGAGTCCCCGCTATGCCGGCCACAAGACCGGCGGGCGCGGCCAGGGCCCAGTGATATTCCCCGAAGGAATAGGTGAAGCCGCGGCCCAGTTCGCCGGGGCAGGTCACCAGATTCACGAAGCCGCGGCAGAGGCCCCAGGGAACGCGCTTGTACCATTTGGGACGGCTGTCCAGGATATACTGGTCATGGGCTTCCTCCGGCGTCATGGTGAGGTTGACCGATTCGTCCTCAGGGTAGACCTCCGTTTCCAGAGGCGGCACTTCCTTCTCCTCCTGGGAGAAGAAAGGCATTTCCACAACGGGGTAGGCGGCTTTTCCCGCGGAGCCGGGATCCGAGATCCCGGAGGAGGGGATACCCGGTTCGGCGGTTCCGGAAGCGGCGCCGCTCTGCCGGCTGGCTTTCAGGCTGTCTTCCTCCCTGAAGGCGTCCCCGTCGCAATAGGCGTTCAGGACAAAGGCCAGAAGAAGGAGAGCCGGAAGGGCAAGTTTAAGATCACGCATGTTTTTCCTTTATTTGTTTTTAAATTCACTCGTACAACATTTTGACATAGCCTTCCAGGGCCCTGCCGAGGCTCTGCCAGCTTTCGGCTTCCCTGTAGGGCTTTTGGTAAACCAGCCCGCAGCTCGACAGATGGGCTTTTTCCCGGATGTCCGGAGGGCTGTTGGTGGTCACGGGCAGGAGCATGTCGAAGTGGCTGGAGGCGAAAATATTCTCGATCCGCCAGCAGCCGTTGGTGGGCAGCCAGACAAGGTCCAAAAGAACGTTTCCGGGCATGGGAGCCCTGGTGAAGCGCCAGCTGTAGCTTATCAGGGTGTGGGCCTTGCCCTCCCTGGTCTCGTATTTCAAAAGCCGGCACTTCCTGCTGTCGGTGTAATAGGAGACGGCGAAGAGCAGCCTGGGCCAGCCCTTGGATTCGCACTCTATTTCCCGGCGCAGCTCCCGCGTCATCAGCTGGCCGCACTCCCTCCAGCCGCCGGCTTCCAGGTCGCGGCAGAACATTTCCGCCGCCTCCCTGGGGGAGGGCTCGCAGGCCGTCATCAGGTAGGACGCCGCCAAGAAAAAGCAGAGTTTTGAAATACGCATGGACAGTTAAAAAAATAAGTATTATTCTTTATTTTACCAAAATATCCAGAAGGAATGACAGCGGTTCGTCCGGAGGGCTTTCCCGCTTCTCAGGGAGGGGAGAACAGGCCGTTTTCCGCGAAGCCAAAACGCAGGGTTAATTTGGGTAATTCCAAGGGTTGTGGTATAATTTCCCCAAAAATAAGAGGAATCATCCATGTCTGAACTGAAAGCGGTGCTATTCGATCTTGACGGCGTCCTGGTGGACTCCCATTACCTTCACTATCAGAGCTGGAAAATGCTCGCCGACGACCTGGGCTTTTCGCTCACGAAAGAGCAGGGAGACGATTTCCGCGGCATGGCCAGGGAAGTCTGCCTGAACCGTCTTTTCACGGTCTTCAACGGAAAGCCGGCGCCGGATCCGGCCGTCAACAAGGAGCTGACGGACCGCAAGAACCGTTATTATCTCGATCTTCTGCACAACTGCGATCCCGATAAGCTGCGGCTTCCCGGGGCCGTTGATCTTCTCACGGCCCTGGAGGCCGCCGGCATCCGCTCCGTGGTGGCCTCCGGCAGCAAGAACGCCAAGGACGTCATCCGCTGCGCCAAACTGGAGGACTTTTTTTACGCCGTGGTGGACAGGATGGATATTACCAAGACCAAACCGGCGCCGGACATTTTTTTGAAGGCCCAGGAAGTTTCCGGGGCGGCCCCCGACGAAGTGGTGGGGATAGAGGACGCCGAGCTGGGCATAGAGGCCCTCCGGGCCGCCGGCTTCAAGTGCGTGGGCGTAGGCTCCTGCGTCAGGGAGGCCGATCTTCTGAGACCCTCCGTCGCCGATCTTACCGTCGCTGACCTTAAAAAGCTCCTAGAGGCTTGATTTGGACGTTTCCATCCACATCCCTGACAAGATTGCCCGCATCATGGAAAAACTCGCCCTGGCGGGCTTCCAGGCCTATCTGGTGGGCGGCTCCATCAGGGACGCGCTCCTTAGGATCCCCTGCGAGGACCACGATCTGGCCACCGACGCCAAGCCCGAGGAGATCAAAAAGATATTCCCCAGGAGCCGGGCGGTGGGCCAGGCCTTCGCGGTCATGCTGGTGGAAGGGGTGGAAGTGGCCACCTTCCGGCTGGACGGCGCTTATTCCGACAGCCGCCATCCCGACTCCATAACTTACGCAAAGACCATCGAAGAAGACCTGGCCAGGCGGGACTTCACCATCAACGCCATGGCCTACGACGGCAAGACGCTCATAGATCCCTTCGGCGGTGAAACCGATCTCAAAAATAAAACGGTCCGCTTCGTGGGCAGCGCCAGGGACAGGATCAGGGAAGACGCCCTGAGGGCCCTGAGAGCCTGCCGCTTCGCCGCCAAGATCGGAGGCGACCTGGAAAAGAAGACCTTCGAAGCGATAAGACAAAACAGTTATCTGCTGAAAAACATCTCCGCCGAGCGCAAGCAGCAGGAGCTTTCCAAAATGCTGCTGGGGGAAAGGCCTGAACTTGCCCTTTCCCTTATAGAAAAGTGCGGACTATTGGAATATATTCTGCCGGCCATGACGCTTTCCGTGGGCTGCCTGCAGCCGCCGCACCACAGCGAGGACTGCTGGACCCACGCCCTGGAAACTTTGAGAAACGCCAAAAAGCCCGACCTGGCCTTGCGCCTGGCCTGCCTTCTCCACGACGTAGCCAAGCCCAGCTGCCGCACCTCCGCAGGCAAGGGGAAATACACTTTTTATCTCCACGACCACAAAGGGGAGAGCCTTGTCAGGGAGATCCTGGCGGACCTCCGCTACTCCAACGAGATCATAGAAAAAGTCGCCGAATACACCAAATACCACATGCGGCCGCTTCTCTACGGCTGTCTTATGAAAGATCCGGCGCTGCAGCGCTTCATGGGAGAATTGAAACACATAACCATAAGGGATCTTTTGAGGTTCATGCTCTGCGACGTCAGGGGGAACTTAATGAACGAGGGGAAAGGCTTCGCCTTCACCCTTGAGATCACCCGCCCCGTGATGCGGAGATTGAGGCGCATTGAAAAGGAAAACAGGGTCCTGAAACTGAGCGACCTTGTGATCAGCGGCGACGACCTGAAAGCGGAATTCGCTCTTCCCGCCTCGCCTCTCATAGGCGAGATACTGCGCCACCTTTACGAGACCGCCCTCAGGAAAAAGCCGGAGTGGGCCAACAGGGAAAACCTGCTCAAGGAAGCCGGAAATTACCTCGCCAAAAAAGAAAAGGAATAAAGGCTCAGTCAACAGTTATAAAAACAAAAAACTCCCGGAAAAGATCCGGGAGTTTTTTGTTGCCAAAAGCAAGTCGAAGCTTACTTTCTGCGGAGGAAGAGGGCGACGAGGGCCAGGAGACCGAAGACAGCCGGCTCAGGTATCGTGTGCCAGCCAATGTCCCTATAGGTCCCCTTGGTGGAGGTGAGGATGTAGCCGTCGATCTCCTGAAGATCGGGATCGTTCACGCCGTATTCATAGGACGCACAACCGTTCTCAACGTAAACGGCGCCATCTAACAATTTGGTCTCTTCGGAACAATTGTAGAAGACGGAGTTGTTGACGATGACCGTATCTTCGGATTCCACCGTGAAGGGCATATATGTGTTGGCAAGCAAGATGTTGTTAAAAGTCGCCCCTTCGTTTTTGCCCCAGGGCCAGTCGCCACAATATATAGCGGGACAATTTTTTCCTTTATTGCCGCTGACAGTCATATTATTGACCGTAATGTTCTTGCTATTGTTTAAGAAGACAGGGGTGCTGCAATACGGGGCTTCAACCGCAAGTCTGTTGATAGTCATCCCGGTGATGGAATAAAGGGATAGTGGCCGGATTGCGCCGTTGTCAGTGCCAGCTTCACTATATATAGCCACGTTACTAATGCTCATGCCAGATTGGTTGCAAGCGCAGATGGCGCCCTGCATGTGCCAGTTGTAGTGATTGACGAAGTGGTACTGACCATAAGCCTTGACGGTCAGATCCTGGACGGAAGAGCCGTCGCATTCCATACGGATGCCGACGTATCCGGCAGGAACGACAATAGTGGTCTGGTCAGGACCAGCGCCCTTCAGGGTAACGTTTTCGACCTGGAAGGCGAGGACTGTCATGCCGCTGCCCCAGACCACGTACTGATTGTTGAAGTCAGCGATGGAGTATTCGCCGGCAGCCAGATTGACGGTCTGTCCGGCAAGAACTTCATTCATGGCCAAAGCCAGGTCGCCTGTGGGATCCTCGGCGTTCCAGCCTGAGCCGGTGGCGCCGGGAGCAACGAACCAGGGACCGGGATTGACGTGCTTGATGTGCATCGTGAAATAGCCGGTGGAGCCTTCGTAACCGTCCCAGCAGATGTAGTAGGTCGTGTCGGCGGTGGCGGTGAGGATATAACTCTCGTCAGCGTTCGTGTCGTACCCTTCAATGACCGGAGTCAGGTTGGCGAAGCTTAATTCGCCTTCGCAGGTGTAGATGCTCAGCACGGCGTCGTAGCCGGAGATCGCATAAGAGCCCAGATCGTCGATTTTGTAGGCCCCGTCTTCAGTCGGCGTGAAAGCGTACCAGACGGTAGCCTTGTGGTTTGCTTCTTCGCCTTCTTCGACCGTGGCAAGGGTGTTGTTTCCTTCCATTTCATCAGAAAAAGGTTCGATGGCGTCGGCCAAATTGTCGCTTAACGGACCGTCGGTGTAACGCCAGCCGAAATCGTTGTAGGCGGGATTGGTGGATGACAGAATGAAGCCGTCCATATTCTGGAAGTTCGGATCGTTTTCGCCGGCCGGGTAGGACGTGGCGCCGGTCTCGGAAACATCAGCGCTAGCGAAAAAGTTGCTATTCGTATAGCAATTGTAGTAAATGGCGTTGCTGATGGAGATCTTGTCATTATCTTCGACAGTGAAGGGCATATAAACGTTGGCAACAACAATGTTTTCGAAGGACACATCTTCGTTGGCACCCCAAGGCCAGTTACCAATGTATATACCGGGATTGTTCGTTTCGCTTTTGCCGCTGACAGTCAGTTTGTTCACGGAACAGCCGTTGGATTTGTCGAAGAAGACAGGACTGCCGCAGTTCGGAGCTTCCACGGCCACGTTTTCAACGGTCAGGCTGGTGGCGCTGTAAATGGAGAAGGGGCGGATGGCGCCGGTTATCTGCTCGCTGTAAACGCCGACATTTTTGATGCTCATGTCAGAGCGGTTGCAGGCGCAGAGTGCGCCCTGCATATGCCAGTTGTAGCGATAGACGTGATGCTGCTTGCCGTAAGCCTTGATGGTCAGGTCGCGGAGGCAAGCGCCGTCTTTTTCCATGCGCACGCCAACGTAGCCTTCGGGAGCGACGATGATGGTCTTGTTAGCGCCGGCGCCCTGGAGCGTGGTGTTATTGACTTTGAAACAAAGAGCGGTCATGCCGGCGCCCCAGATGTCGGTCTGGTTATAGTATTTGGCAATGGAGTATTTGCCGGGCGCGAGGAAGACGGTGCATCCGGAAGTAACATTGTCGAGAGCCCAGACCAGGTCGGAGGTCGGATTGTCGGCGGAAGAGCCGTCGCCGGTGCCGTCCAGGGACACATAAATGTCGGCGGATATCGCAAAGGAAGCCGCGAAAGCTATGGCGATAATTAAGGAAAGAAGTTTTTTCATTTTTCCCCCCTGAAGGTTGTTGTTGGTGGAAATGTGGTTGGGTTGGTATTATAGCGCAACGATAATATCATAAGTACCTTATAAAAGAAAGCGATAAATAAAAAAGCTCCCGACTTTCGCCGGGAGCTTTTTAACTAGCAGGTGCTAGTTTTGGCTTTTGCGCTTACTTCCTGCGGAGGAAGAGGGCGACGAGGGCCAGCAGGCCGATGACAGCCGGTTCAGGAACGGTGCCGGCCTTGACCAGTTCGATCTTCCAATCGTCGAGGTAATAGAGAGCGCCGGAGTTCCAGGTGTAGTTGCGGATCTCGGTGGTGAAACCGGAGGTGCCCCAGCCGTCGGACAGGTTGAGCGGCTTGTTGATGTCATACTGCACGCCGTCGAAGACGATGTAGCGGCAGACGGGGTTGGAGGGATCCAGGTTGAAGCTGTAGCTGAAGGTGAACCACTTGTCATACTGAGCGAGGTTGTCGATAGAGACGCCTTCCACGTTGTCAGCGGTGAACTGGATGCCACCTTCGGTGTGTCTCAGGCTGTATTCGCCGTAGCGGTTGGCAGCGGTGAGCTCGGTGCCGAAGGTGATGGTGGACTTGGTGGCTTCGCTGGGATATTTGATCCTGCCGGAGACCTTCAGGTCGTAGGTCTTGTACTCTTCAGCGCCGAAGGAGATCTTGGTGTGCAGAGCCTGGGCCTGGCCGATCTTCAGAACGCGGTTTTCGGGATCATCGGGGTCTTCCATGACCAAGCAGTTGTTGACGGTGCCGGCCGCGACCCAGCAGGGCTGGTCCAGAATGCTGCCGTCTTCCATTTCTTCAAAGTCGGTGGAGTAGAGGGCGTAGCCGCCGCCCCTGGTGCCGCTCTGAATGACGAACTGCACGTCCAGGGTCTGAGTGGAGGTCTCGAAGCGGACGGTGGCGAAACCGGTGTTGGCGCCGACCATGAAGCGGTCGATGGTGTAATTGATGGTGACGGATTCGCCGGAGACGATGTTGAATCTCTTGAAGGTGGTGCCGCCGATCTTCAGCCAGTTGCTGCCTTCGATGACTTCAGCGGTGACTTCGCCAGAACCGAGGACGGATCTGAGAGCGCCCTGGAAGGTGTTGTCTTCGTCGCTGTTGTTGAAGGGGATCACAGTTTCGCCTTCATAGACGACCTGAGGATCGTCGCAGAAAGTGACCTTGATGTCGTCGATGGAAGCGCCGGTCCTGTTGTTGGCGCCGTAGGGGGGCTCGAAAACGCCGACGCAGAGGGCTTTGACGTTTTCAAGGTTCAGGAAGGTGCCGATGGCCGGGGTGAACTCGGAATCGCCGAACTTATAATTGAGAATTTCACCGCTGGGGCAGATGACCTTTAAGGTGAGGGGCTTCAAAACGTTGAAGGTGTGGGCGAAGCCGTTGCCGATAGCTTCGTTCTTAGCGTTCCTCAGGTGGACGTTGCCGCCGTTGGCGAAGAAGTAGTTTTCAAAGACGCCGGGATAATCGTCGGTGTTTTCATCGCCGGTGCCGATGGCGAAGCCGCCCATGTTGGAGTGGCAGGTGACCTCAGCGTTGATGGTCAGGATACCTTCCTGGGAGACGTAGTTCTCGATCTCGGGGATGGTGATCCAGACGCCGCCGCGCTGGCTCTGACCTTCTTTCTTGACTTTGCCGGACCAGAGGGCTTTCTCGCCGTTGGCGCATTCATTGGTGACGTTGCAGTAGAACTGCTCGGCGTTGGCGGAGACGTAAGTGCCGAAGCCGCGCATATTGCGGGCGTCGCCGTATTCAAGACCTTCGAAGTCCTGATCGAGCAGGGTGGTGGTGGTGCCGAAGGCGGCGCAAGCCACCAGGGCCATAGTGATGATAAGGAAGAAGCGTTTCACAATCTTATCCTCAAGTTGGTTGTTAATAGTCAGGCCAAAAACCCGACTGAGGCATGATTAAAAATTGTAGGGAAATTATATTAAAAGGCCCTTCCGATTTCAAGTCTTTTTTCCAGCCATCCAATGCTTCCTTTAATAAAGCACATTATCGCAAGCATTTATACACTTGACGCCGCGGGGGGCCGGGAGGGGTGATTTTTGAAAAAAACCATGCGTCTTTACGAATTCGTCAACCGGCCCCCGGGAATATCCCTCCGCTCCTTGCCAAAGGAAAGCGCTTTTGATAATATAAAAAGTTAAATAATATAAAAGCAAAGAGGAGCGCAAAATGAAGATCCTTTTATTGGGAGCGGGCGGCAGAGAACACGCCCTGGCCTGGAAACTTGCCCAGTCCAAGCAGGTGGAGAAGATCTATGTGACGTCCGGCGCCAACGCCGGACTTCTTGAGGTCTGCGAGGAGACCCCC
>JAFZID010000049.1 GCA_017554565.1 bacterium | reverse complement strand
GTGATGTCCGCGGCGGAAGAGTACATGCTGTTCTGCTTGAAGTAAATGACTTCCCTGCCGATCAGGTCTTCCCTTTCAAAAATGGCGGCCGGGAGGAAGACATCGCAGTCGAACCTGACCAGGTTGTTCTCGGGAACATTCAGGGCGTGGTAGTAGCCGCCGTAGCCGCCGCCGATCTCGATCATCACGGTCTGGTTGTCGTTGGTGCTCATGATGTAGGCCACGTTGGCGCCGGGGTTGTTGTCGCCCCAGTCGTCCTGGCCGGCGAAATCGCCCTGCGCGAAGAAGGGTTCTTCGAAGTCGGCGAAGTAATAGACGCCGCCCACCACAAAGGAAACGATGGTGGTGGCGCATCCGGCTTCGCCGGCGTTGAACGCCACTCTGGTGCGATAGTAGTTGTCTTCCAAGCCTTCCCTGTTCACGTTGAGCGTCACAGTCTCCGTAGCCTCAACGGTTCCGCTGCTCGGGGAGACAGTGACATTCTCGGGAAGATCGATAACTTCAGCCGTATAGTCGAAGGTGCCCTTGCCGCCGTTTAAGAGCGTGATTTCGGCGCTTTCGCTAACGCCAACGGATGCAGCCGTGGGAGCGATCAGCTTGGCTTCAGCTTCCTTTTCAACTCTTTCGACCCTAATGTTGTCGATGGCATGGTTGCACTCATAAACGCCGTTGGCGTTATCCCAGACGGCATAGCCCCAGGAGTTGTAGAAATTGACGTTGGGCTGCTTGACCTGGAAGTTGTTGAAGTTGGTGATAGCGCCGTCCCAGCCGAAGCTGAGAAGCCTGTTGGCCTGGAGGTCGATGGTATATTCCACCGTGACCCATTTGTCATAGGGAGCGATGGCGAAATTCTTGATGGTCTTGGCGCCGCTCGGCTTCTGGATGTTTACCAGATAGAAGCCTTCCCCGCTATCGTGTCTTGAAACGTAATTCTCGAACTTTTCGTGGCTGTTTTTCTGCAGCATGCAGACGTCGGTGGCCGTGCCGTCGGAGGGCCAGTACACGTCGAAGGACACTCTCACCACCAGGTCTTTATACCAACAAGGTTCCGGCAGATACATACTGCAGGCGTTGTTGCCGCCCGCGGCGTAAATGAACATGCATTTGCCGCTGCAGTCGTAGGCGTTTGAAACAACAACTTTGCCCAGATCGAGCGTCCAGCCTCTCTGGCCCACGATGTCGCCGTCTTCCATATCGTCGAATTTTTCTTCAAAGATGATGTTGCCTTTGGAGCACATGACGGAGACGACTCTCGGGTCGCCGGCGCCGCCGGAAATTGTCATGTTGCCGCGGTAGAAGCCGTCAGGCATGTCTTCCTTGGCCTTCAGGGTAAGAACGGTGGAGTCGGAGAAGGTGCCGCTGTCGGGGGTGACTTCCAGCCAGTCGGAATCGGTGGTAACGCTGAAGTTGATCTCGCCTTCAGAGGCGCCGTTGAAGAGCGTGAACTCCGCGCTGGTGGAATCCAGGGGAATGACCGCGTCGCTTTCGCAGAAGATGGTGGGCTCTTCGGCGCGGTTCACATTCTCGACCGTAAGATAGTCATAGTAGGAACCGGCAGCGCCTTCGACCTGATCGCCCAGATAAGTGGAAAGACGGAATCTCCAGGGCTGTTCAAAGGTGGTCTCCAGCATGATAGCGCATTCCTGAGTCTCGCCGTTGCAGGTCACAGACGTGATCTGGTTGTGGAGATGGTCAAAAATGAAAGAGATCTCGTTGGGAGTCTGACCGTCCGCATTGACGTTCTCAAAGCTGACGCCGCCCGGGGCGGAAGACATCGTGCCGTCATTGCCGTTGAGGGCAAGATAGAAGAAGCGGTTCATGTTCTTGTCATAGAGCGCGATAAGATCGGTGCCGGAACCGCAGATCATTTTCGTGGAGAACTTCGTGACCTTTTTATAAACGTTGTCGGGCGTGGTATCGAAGGTCGGAGTCAGGACCATGACGTACTGGTCGGAACCGCTCAGGGACTGGCTCAGTTCCATGGCCTTGGAGTCGATGTTGGGAGCGTTGTCAACGACCGTGGTGTTGCCGCTGTAATTGTTGAAGATCTCCCAGCCTTCCTGTTCGGCCATCTGGGTGCCCACTTCGTAGCTTTCAAAATCTTCCTGATAAACAGCGTCGGCGAAGACCGGAACGCAGATCATAAGAAGCAAAGCTATGAGAATTCGTTTCATAATAACCTCGTTGGTTTTGGTTAATGGTTTTAAGTGCTTTATATCCGTTAAAAATAATATTAAAAAGCGCCCTATAAATAAATATCCTAAAAAAACAGGATTTTTTTATTGATTAAATACATGGTTTTTTCTTTGTCATTTTGACAAAACGACCTCCCTCTAAATTCGCAAATATAGCAAAAAACGCCATTTAATTTTTGGCATGCTTTTTGCATGATACAAGGCATGCGTAAGAACATCTACATAATATTGGCTTTAATTGTTTACGCCTTGGCCGCCTTTTCGGAAGTAAGATGGGAGATCCTTCCGGAGAGCACCAACGTCGTTTCTAAAAAAAGCGCCCAGCTGAAAATGACGGCCACCTGGACGGGCTTCGAGACGGTCTCCGTGCGCACTCCCCGCCTGAAGGAGCTGAAAGGCGCTCTCGTCCAGGACATCATGAGCTACAACGAGTCGAAGCCCGGGACGGGCGGAACGGAGCACACCGCTACCTACGTCATCGATCTTCTTATCACCAACGCTCCGGGAACTCAGGTGGAGACCGGACTCATCGAGGTCATGTCGAGAGGATTGGAGGACAGCGAATTCACAAGTTCCGAGCTGCCCGGCGTGACTTTGAACGTCAGAGGCTCCCGGCTCCCCTGGTTCGTCGCCGGAGCCTTCCTTGCTCTTGCCGCGGCCGCGCTGCTGGTTTTCATCCTCAGAAGGAAAGTCCGCGGCAAAAGCGAAGCCATTCCCGAGCAGAGCCTCGAGGAAAGCTATCTTTCGAAGCTGGAGGAAAGCAAAGAGCTGAGGCTCAGAGGCGAGACCGCCGCCTACTTCGGGACCTTGGAGGAGCTTATCAGAAGCTATTTGCGCGCCAAATACTCCGTCGCCGACCTCGATTCCTTCGGGGAAAAGGAAGCCCAGGGAATGAGCGTCGATCAGAGAATGATCAGGACGGCCAAGGAGATCTGCTCCGTAAGCTTCAACGTGCGCTACGCCAATTACGAGCCTTCCAGCATGGAAGAAAAGCGCGCCTATGATTTTTTGAAAGAATTATTAATCCGTAACAAGCCCAACCGCGAAAAGGAAGCGGATGAGCTTTACATCTAAAAGGAGAATTTATGAATACAGACGTTAAACAGATCCAGGAACAAGTTCAGTCCGCCAGCGCGAAATTTTCCGTATTGCGCCAGGAGATCTCCAACACCATCGTGGGGCAGAACTACATGATCGACAGGCTTCTGATCGGCCTGCTCTCAAACGGCCACATTCTTTTGGAAGGCGTTCCCGGTCTGGCCAAGACCTTGTGCGTGACCACGCTTGCCAAAGCCGTGAAGGCGAATTTCAAAAGGATCCAGTTCACGCCGGACCTTCTGCCCGCCGACCTCATCGGCACCATGATCTACAATCCCAAGGAAGGCACCTTCACCACCAAGAAGGGCCCCATCTTCGCCAATCTGATCCTGGCGGACGAGATCAACCGCGCCCCGGCCAAAGTCCAGAGCGCGCTTCTTGAAGCCATGCAGGAGCACCAGGTGACCATCGGCGACCAGTCCTTCCAGCTGGACGAACCCTTCCTGGTATTGGCCACCCAGAACCCCATCGAACAGGAAGGCACCTATCCGCTCCCGGAAGCTCAGGTGGACCGCTTCATGCTGAAACTGAAGATCACTTACCCCAACAAGAAAGAGGAGAAAGAGATCCAGAACCGCATGGCCGGCACCAACGTCAAGACGGAAGTCTCCCCCATCATCTCCCCGGAGGACATCATGGAAGCCAGGAAGATCGTCGATCAGATCTACATCGACGAAAAGGTCAAGGACTATATCCTGGACATCATCTTCGCCACCAGGGAGCCTGAGACCTACAAGCTCCCCTTCAAGGATTACATCCAGTACGGCGCCTCCCCCCGCGCCACCATCGCCCTCACCGTGGCCGCCAAAGCCCACGCCTTCCTGCAGGGACGCGGCTTCGTCACGCCCCAGGACGTCAAGTCCATCGGCCCGGACGTGCTGAGGCACCGCGTCATCGCCAGCTACGAGGCGGAAGCGGACGGCAAGACCTCCGACGATCTGGTGCAGAATATCTTCGACGAGATCCAGGTTCCCTGATAGTCTTCTTTGATCCTTTTCAAGGAGAAAAAGCAATGTTAAGCAAAGAACTGCTGCAAAAGGTCCGCCAGATCCAGATCAGGACCAGCCACCAGGTGACCGAGGTCATGGCCGGCGAATACAAGAGCGCCTTCAAGGGACGCGGCATGGAGTTCGACGAAGTCAGGCTCTACCAGCCCGGCGACGAGATCAGGACCATCGACTGGAACGTCACCGCGAGAACCGGCGTGCCGTACGTCAAGCGCTTCGTGGAGGAACGCGAGCTGACCGTCATGCTGATGGTGGACGCCAGCTCCTCCGGCTCCTTCGGTTCCCAGGACAAAAGCAAGAACGAGATCGCCGCGGAGATCGCGGGGCTTCTGGCCTACACCGCCATCAGAAGCAACGACCGAGTGGGGCTCATCATCTTCACGGATAAGATCGAGCTCTACATCCCTCCCAAGAAAGGCCACTCCCACGTCCTCCGCGTCATCCGGGAAGTCCTGGGCTTCAAAAAAGAGGAAAGGTCCGCCACCAACGTGGGCGCGGCCCTGGATTTCCTCGGGAAAGTCTGCCGCCGCAAAGCCGTGGTCTTTTTGATCTCCGACTTTCTGTGCGAAAACTTCGAGAAGCCCATCAAGCTGGCTTCCCGCCGCCATGACCTCATCCCCGTTTCCGTCTCCGACCCCAGGGAGAACTCCCTGCCCCCGGTGGGGCTCATAACCCTGGAGGACGCCGAGACCGGCGAGACCATAACCGTTGACACCTACGATTCCAAGGTCCGCTCCACCCTGGAAAAACTCAGCAATCTGCGTTCCGCGGAAAGGGAGCACAACTTCACCCAGTCCGGCGTGGACACCATGCGAGTCTCCACCGCCTCCAACTACTGCGACGAACTGGTGCGTTTCTTCAAACGCCGCGAAAAATCCATCTTCTAAGGGAAAGCACAATGTCAAGCAAATTTTTCCAAGCGCTGCAAATACTAAGCTTCATCCTGCTCGTTATCCTGACCGTCAAGGCCTTCAGGAAGGAAAGTTCTCCCTGGAGCGCCGAAGATCAGAGGGCCCTGGCCATCAACCTGAAGACCAAGGGACTGGACCTTCAGTCGGCCAAAGAGTTCCAGAGATACCTGGACAATTACCCCGTGCCCATGAAGGAAAGGCCGGGAGTGTGCGTGACAATAGGAAACATTTACTATGACAAGCTGGACTTCGCCAACGCCGTCTCCTACTATCTCAAGGCCGAGGCCCTGGACAAAAACTTCGCCGGCGACAAGGACGCCCCCAGGAAGATCGTGGACGCCCTGACCAAACTCGGCAAGAAAGAGGAAGCCGCCGCGGCCCGCCGCCGCTACACTTCCCTCGTTCCCGAGCTGGCCAGGGAAGATAACAAGGGCGTGAAAAACGCCAAGGCCGCCGCAGCCGGCGAACACATGGCCGGGAAGGCCGCGGGTGACGCCGAAACGGCCGTGGCCTCCGAAGAGAAAGGCGAAGCGGCTCCCGAAGCGGACAAAAGCGCTCAGCCCGCCGAAGAAAGCAAGTGAAGAAGCCAGAGAGGAAATTAAAAATGCGTTTCATAGTCATATTAGCAATGCTGCTGACGCTGGCCGGCTGCCAGAAAAAAGCAAGCGTCGCCGCCTCCGCGCCCAAGGATCCGGTGACCGTCAGCGTAAGCGTTGACAACCCCAACAAGGTCAGGGTCGGCGATCTCATACGCTACACCATCGAGGTCAACGCCCAGACCAACATCGACGTTCAGATGCCGCCCTTCGCGGAGAATCTCTCCATGCTCAACCAGCTTCTGATACACGACTGGGAGAACCGCCCCGACGAGACTCTTCCCGGAGGACGGGTGCTGAAAAAACAAGTTTACGAACTGGAGACCTACCTGACGGGCGTTTACGAGATCCCGCCGGCCAGAGTCCAGTTCGCCATCAACGGCGTCACCAACTCCATCTACTCTTCCGCCCTCTGCGTGGAGATCGCCTCCCTCTCCAAGGAAGGCGACATGACCGACATCAAGGATGTGAAGGACGTGGTGGAGTACCTGGTGAAAGACAAAGGCAAGCTTAAGATCTTGATGGTCCTGGGCTCCCTGGCCGCCGCGGCCCTGGTCCTGCTCCTCTTCCTCAGGAAGAAAAAAGAAAAGGACGCTCCCCCGCCGGTGCCGGCCCACATAAAAGCCCTCGAAGCTCTCGATGCCCTCGCCGCGTCCGATCTTCTCGAGAAGAGCCTCTTCAAGGAATACTTCTCCGCCCTCTCGGACATCCTGAGGCGCTACATCGAGGACCGCTTCGACCTGCGCGCTCCGGAACAGACCACGGAGGAATTCCTGAACATCCTTAGGCAGGACCCCCAGTTCACCTACGAACAGCGGGAAATGCTGAGAGGCTTCCTTAACGAGTGCGACATGATAAAATTCGCCAAGCAGGAATCCTCGCTGGCAGCCGCCAAGGACGCCTCCGAAAAGACCAGAGCGTTCATAGAGGCCACCAAGGAAGTTCCCGGCGGCGACAACAATGAAAAAGAAGGAGGTCAAAAATGATCTTTCACGACCCCTATTGGCTTTTGCTGATCCTTCTTTGCCCCCTTGTAATATATTTTTCCCTCACCTCAAGAGGCAAAGCCAGCCTGAAATATTCCGACATCACGCTGCTTAAAAGGATCAAGCCCACCCTGGCGGTCAGGCTCCGTCCCTTCCTTCTGATCCTGAAAGTCCTGGCCATCATTCTGTTGAGCGTCGCCCTGGCCCGCCCGCAGAAAGGCAAAGAGGACACCAAGGTGACCACGGAAGGCATCGACATCATGCTGACCATCGACACCTCCGGCAGTATGGAAGCCGAAGACCTGGCCAAGGGCCGGAACCGCCTGGACGTGGTCAAGGAAGTGACCCAGGATTTCATCAAGCGCCGCCAGAGCGACCGCATAGGTCTGGTGGTGTACGGATCGGAAGCCTACACCCAGTGCCCCCTGACCCTTGACTACGGCGCCCTCTCCCAGTTCCTCGACAGCTGCAAGATCGGCATGGCGGACGGCAGAGCCACCGCCATCGGCGACGCCCTGGCCACGGCGCTCCTGAGACTGAAGGATTCCACCGTCACCAACAAAGTGGTCATCCTTCTGACGGACGGCGTGAACAACGCCGGCAAGATAGCGCCCATGACCGCCGCCCAGACCGCCAAGGCGCTGGGCGTGAAGATCTACACCATCGGCGCCGGCACCAGAGGAAACGCCCCGGTGCCCACCTACGACTTCTTCGGCAAAAAGGTCCTGACCATGATGCCGGTGGAGATAGACGAGGAGCTTTTGAAGAACATCGCCACCGTAACAGGCGGCCGCTACTTCAGAGCCACGGAAAAAGAATCCCTGGAGAACATCTACAAAGAAATAGACCAGCTTGAAAAGACCAAGACCGAATCCTTCACCTACATGGAATGGACGGAGCGCTTCCCGCTTCCCGTCTTTCTCGCGGGTATCCTTCTGATCCTGGAAGCGCTGCTTCTAGCCACCAGATTCCAGAAACTGCCTTGAGGAAATCGATATGTACTTTGAGAAACTTTACTATATCCACCTTCTCTGGATCGTCATCGCGATGGGGATCTTCCTCTTCTACAGAGAATGGAAAAGAAAAAAACTGCTGAGACGTTTCGCCTCCCCGGATATGCTCGAAAAGCTCCTGACCAGAGGCGAGAACGGCAGGACCTTCAAGATCGCCCTCTTCCTTCTGGGATTGGTGTTCCTGGTCCTGGCTTTGATGGAGCCCAAGTGGGGCTACACCTGGGAAGAGATGAAAAGAGAAGGCCGCGACATCATCGTGGCGGTGGACGTCTCCAGAAGCATGCTGGCCAAGGACATCCCTCCCTCCAGATTGGAGCGCGCAAAAAGGGCGATCCTTGACCTGATGCAGATCCTGCAGGGCGACAGGCTGGGCCTGGTGGCCTTCGCCGGCAACGCCTTCGTGCAGTGCCCCCTGACCCTGGACTACGGCACCGTCAAAATGTTCGTCTCCGACCTTGACCCCTCCCTCATTCCCCGGGGCGGCACGCAGATCGGCGAAGCGATAGCCAAGAGCGTGGAAGCCTTCGAAGGCAACGAGAAGAACACCCGCGCCCTCATCCTCATAACCGACGGCGAGAACCTCCAGGGCAACCTTGACAACGCCATCAAAATGGCCAAGGACAAAGGCGTGAAGATATTCTGCATCGGCATCGGCACGCCCTCCGGCAGCCCCATCCAGATAATCGACGAAAACGGCCGCAAGAGCTACGTGACGGACAACGCCGGCAACCAGGTCCTCTCCAAACTGGACGAGGAGACCCTGAGGAAGATCGCCCTGGAGACCGGCGGCGCCTACGCCCAGGCCGTGGCCTCCGGCATGGAACTGGACGCCATCTACACCAAGAGGATCGCCAGCATGGACACCAAGGAACTTGACAGCTCCAGGAAAAAACGCTACGAGCACCGCTTCCAGTGGCCCCTGGCGGCCGCCTTCCTCTGCTTCTTCCTCGGATCCGTTCTCAGCGAAGGCCAGAAAAGAAGCCATCTTTCAGGAGAAAACGCATGAAGATCTTTTATAGCATATTGACGCTGCTTCTGACCTTGCAGGTCTGGGGAGCGGACGAGAACTCCCTGGCCCGCAAGATCTCCGAAGGCAACAGGAACTATAAGGACGGCAATTTCGAAGAGGCGGAGCAAAAGTACGCCGACGCCCAGGTGGACGCTCCGGACGACAAGATCGTCAACTACAACGCCGGATTGGCCTGCTACCGCCTCCAGAAATACGACGAAGCCATCGCCGCCTTCCAGAGAGCCGCCTCCTACGCCGACGCCCTTCTGGAAGCCAAGTGCCACTACAACATCGGCAACTGCCTCTTCCGCCAGGGCAAATTGAAAGAAGCCCTTGAAAGCTACAAGAAAGCCAACGAACTGGACAGGGACGACGAAGACACGAAGCTTAACATCGAGTATCTGACCAGGCTCATGAAGGAAATGGCCAGCCAGCAGAAAGAAGAGCAGGAGAAAGACCCCCTGCAAAAACTTTTGAGAGAATTGGAAGCCCTCATCAGAGCCCAGAACATCACCCTCGTGAAGACCGTCAAAGGATCGCAGACCACCAACCTTCCTCCCCTCTTCACGGAAGGCCTGGTGACCAACCAGAACGCCCATTCCGCCAAAGCCGACTTCCTTATCACCGGCTTCCAGGCCCTCTTCACCAACCTTCCCCCGGAAAGGCTCAACGCTCCCTTGGGCGGCCCCAGGCAGGAAGGATTGGAGCAGACGCCGGAAAACGAAGCCTTGCTGGAACTCTACAATAGCTTCGCAACTTTAAGCCAGGGCATGAACCAGTGCTTCGCCGGAGGAACGCCGCAGATAGACGTCTTCCAGTCCCTCTCCAACCAAGTGGCGGAAGCCAGGTCCAAAGCCGTGGGCACGGTCTCCCAGAACATCAGCCCCTACATCAACGACCTGGCCGGCAGAAGCGCGGAAGTCTTCAACAACTTCTACGATTTCACCCAGGACATCTCGCTCCTGGACGCCCCTGCCCTGAAGGAATGCGCCGACAAATTCCAAGCCCTCGCCAACGAGATCGTGGACGCCCTCAACACCCGCAGCGGCAAAAAAGCCCAGGCGGAGGAAAGCGGCGAGAACATCTCCAGCAACGTGACGGCCGCCGCCACCTTGGCCATGAAGATCACCAACGCGGTGGAATACCTTAAGGTTGGTTCAAAAGCCTCTAAAACTGCCGCTGAGGCTCTGAGAAGGGCCATCGGAGACGCCCCCACCAACCAGTTCGTCGCCCTGGACAACTTCATCAAAGCCCGCAAGGAATTTGAGGAAGACAACCAGGACAACAACGAAAAGCAAAACCAGAATCAGCAGCAGCAGCAGAATCAGAATCAAAACCAGGATCAGGACCAGGACAAGGATCAGCAGGACCAGAAAGACCAGCAGGATCAGCAGGACCAGCAGGATCAAAAAGATCAGCAGGACCAGCAGAACCAGGACCAGAACCAGGACCAGAACCAGGACCAGAACCAGGACCAGAACCAGGATCAGAACCAGGATCAGAATCAAAACCAGAACCAGCAGCCCCAGGACCAGGACGAACAGGAAATGAGCAAAGACCAGGCCGAGCAGCTGCTGAGAAGTTTTGAGGAAGACAACAGCAACAACGAGAAGAACCGCAGGAAGGTTCCCGGCGGAATTGTTCCCGTGGACAAAAACTGGTAAAATAGCCTTCCTGTTTTTAGGAGCAGCAATACATGAATTTGAAAAAATTTTTAACGATCATCTGCCTTTCCGCCCTCTCCCTTGCGGCGGCGGGCGGGCCGGAGATCTCCGCCGGCGTCAGCCGCAGGGCCATAGGCACGGACGAATCCGTGCGCTACACCATCAGGGTCTCGGACGCCAAGAACGTTTCCGTCCCGGTCCTCGGGGAGATGGATGGCTTCAGGATCATGATGGGGCCCAGCCAATCCAGCAACATCTCCATTATAAACGGCGTGAAGACTTCCTCCCAGGAGTTCATCTACGAACTGCAGCCTCTCAAGGCCGGGAAACTGACCATCGGGGAAGCCCAGATCACCGTGGACGGCAGCAAATATTACACCCGCAAGATCACCGTTGACGTTTCGGAAGCCAAGAAAAGCTCCAAGGACGCCCCCGCCACCACGGAAGCCGGCGGCGAAATTTTCCTGGAATTGTCCCCCAGCGTGACCAACGCTTTCCTGGGGGAGCAGATCTTCCTCACCATCACCCTTTACTACAAGGACGTCAACCTGGCCAACGCCGAGCAGCCCGTGCTGCAGCTGGACGGCTTCGACGTGCAGAACGTGGGAACTTACCAGCAGGACCGCCAGCGCTACCGCAATCAGATCTACAACTATATACGTTTCCAAAAATTGCTGATCCCCTGGAAAGCCGGGAAACAGACGCTGAACTCCTCCATGATGATCAGCGTCAACGTCCCCCTCTCCTCCCGCAGCCGCTCGAGAGACCCCTTCGACGATCCCTTCAGCCTTTTCCAGCGCTACCGCACCGTGGAGAAGAACATCATCGCCGAACCGCTTGCCATAACGGTCAGCGAGCTCCCCAGCCAGGGCGGGCAGAAAAATTTCAAGGGCGCCATCGGCGTTTTCGATCTTCAGGCTGAGATAACCCCCAAGAAAGTCAAGGAAGGCGAACCAGTCACCCTGAAGGCCACCTTGGTCGGCATAGGCAACATCGACCAGGCCGTCCTCGACATGGGCACCACCGACACGGCGGGCTTCACCACCTACGATCCGGTGGTGGAGAAAAAGACCTCCGTGTCGGACGGCGTCCTGAAGGGCTACAAGAATTACAGCCAGATGTGGGTCCCTCTTTCCACGGACGTAAAAGAGATCCCCGCCCTGACCTTCTGCTATTTTGACGTAAACAAAAAGGATTACCAGACTCTCACCGTCGGCCCCTTCCCGCTGGAGGTCGAGAAATCAGCCCAGAGCCAGGCCGTCACCGTCAGCGAGGCCGTCCTTCCCGTCAGATCCTCCTCCGCCCCCATCAAGATCCTTTCCCAGGATATCTTCGGCATCAAGCTCCAGAACGGCGGCGACGATCTCTCCGCTCCCATAGACTTAAAGTTCGCCCTGGCGCTCCTAATTCTTCCCCTGCTGCTCTTCCTTATCTGCGCCTTCATCGCCTACAGAAGGACAAAAACGGAAGACCCC
>JAFZID010000048.1 GCA_017554565.1 bacterium | reverse complement strand
TGGCCCAATACCCCAGCGAGAAAGAAAGGGTAAGGAAAATGACAGGCTGGTGCGCGCCGATCTCCAGGAAACGCGAAAAGATCCCGCTCATGGGCGCAAGGAAGCAGAGCAGGAAAAGCGCTTTGCGGGGAATATAATAGGCGAAAAGGAAAAGGAAGGCCAGAAGTACGACATACGCGAAGCAGTAATTCACGTCCTTCGGCGCAAGGGAAAGCGCCGCCGGCCAAAGGCCGCAGAAAGAGATCAGGAAAAGGGCCAGCGCCCCGAGGCGGCGTAATTTCCCAAGCATATCAGATCCCCCGGGCCACGAAGAAGACGGTCTTAAAGATTATCACGACGTCCAGAAGCAAGGAGCGCTCCTGAAGGTAATACATGTCGTAGTCCAGATTCTCATGGATGGGCAGATTCCTTTCGGCGCTGATCTGCCAGAGTCCCGTGATGCCCGGCTTGACCTTCAGCCTGAGGCTCTGCCATTTGTCGTAGGTGTCCACGATGAAAGTCATCTCCGGCCTGGGGCCCACCACGGACATGTCGCCCTTCAAAACGTTGAGGATCTGGGGAAGCTCGTCCAGGCTGGTGAGCCTGAGGAAATGGCCCACCCTGGTGATCCTGGGATCGCGGCCGTCCTTGGGCTTCAGTTCCGAACCTCCCGCTTCCGTGCGCATGGAGCGGAATTTGTACATTATGAATTTTTTCCCGTTCAGGCCCACCCGCTCCTGGGTGAAGAAAACGGGGCCCTTGCTGTCGAGCTTTATGGCCAAAGCGACCAGAAGCATGACCGGCAGCGCCGGAATGAAAATAAGCAGCGAGAAGGCGATGTCGAAAGCTCTCTTCACGAAATTGTAATACCAGGAGACGCCGAAGTCATGAATGATGGAAAGCACGAAGATGCCGGCTATCTCGTAGCTTCTTATGACCTGGGGGATGGTGTAGAGCCTGGGGGTGAAATAAAAAGGCACGCCCAGGGAATAGCAGAGATCCATGACGCCGAAGATCTTCTCGGCGGGCGCCTCGCTCATGCAGAAGAAGACCGAAGTGATGTCCAAATCTTTTATCAGGCGCTCAAGGTCGTCCACCGTTCCTTCGACTTTCAGCTTGAAGCCGTTTTTCTCGACTTCTATCTCCGTGCCCTTCGGAATGAAGTCGTCAAGATAGCAGACGGGAAGATAGTGATGGGCGGTGTGGCGCATCAGGCGGCGGGCCACCAGCTTTCCGTTGTTGCCGGCGCCCAGGACTATGCATTTCCTGACAAGGAAGCCCTTCTTGTGGAGCTTGCCCATCAGCCAGTTCATGAAGGCCCTGAAGCATATCACCATGAAGAAGGCGTAGGCTATGGAATAGCAGTATATCCTGCGGGAAAACAACTTGTCGGTAAAGCTCTTCTCGATATTGTGCAGATAAATGTAATACAGGAAATAAAAAGCGCAGGTCAGAACGGCGGCGAAACAATAGGAGGAAATGATGTGCTGGTACTCCTTGACGTTCAGGATGGAGTTGT
The DNA here is from genome assembly GCA_017554565.1 of bacterium. GTDB lineage: Bacteria > Auribacterota > UBA3054 > UBA3054 > UBA3054 > UBA3054. The sequence goes on along the minus strand of JAFZID010000048.1, from coordinate 7,882 downwards.
CGCCGCGGTAATATTTCCTGAGAATGTTGTAAAGAACCAGGATCAGGGAGAAAACAATGGCCAGAGTAAGATAAAAATTCTCCTGATCCGGTATGTAATAGACCGTGCTGCGCATGTTGGCGGCCAGATACTTGTCGGAGAACCCGAAACCCATGTAAGTGTGATAGCCGAGATAAAAGGCGAAATGAACTATCAGCACGTCCGCGAAAAGACGCAGCAAATAAAAAAATCTCGCAATATTGGTTTTCATTCGTCACTCAAAAGGGATAAGCAGAGCAGATCGTCCATGGCCTCCTTCGGGAGCGCGCTTCCTCGGAAAGCGATCATCTGGTACATCAGAAGGCTTAAAACGAAACGCTGTTTTTCAGTTGAAAGATTTCCTAAAAAATGTCTTATTTCAGAGTAACGCGGATTGCCCGGGAAGACCCTGGCTCCCCGCATGTCTCCCCTGCCCGCCGCCTGGGCGGCCTGGGGAAGATCGCTTATGATGTAGCAAAGCTTGGCGAAAATGCCTTCCTCCGTGCCCTGGGGATCGCTTCGCATGTTCCTTAGGGCAGCGAAAGCCCCCTCCACGTCGCCGGCCATAAGGCAGTTTCTCAATTCCCATTCGTCCTGTATGTTGGAATCCGCGCAGATGGCCATGACGTCGGCTTCCGTTATCTCTTTTCTGTCCCCGGTGTACAGGCTCACCTTTTCCATCTCGGCCGCCGCTCTGCGCCTGTCGGTGCCCACGATCTCGGAGAAGGCTCTCTCCCCCGCGGGCGTCAGGTCTTTGCCGTAATATTTTTCCGCGAATTCCCGCAGATCCCTGATGGGCTCGGGCTCGCAGTCGATGATGGCGTTCAGTTTCATGAGGGTCTTGGTGAATTTCAAGCGCTTGTCCAAACTTGACATGCAAATGACAAGCAGCATGCCTTCCCTCTTGTGTTCGCCGGTCTCCTGGGCGTATTCCCCCAAAGCCTCCAGGGCCGCGGCGTCCAGTTCCTCCCCGTGGCGCACTATGACCAGGCGGAAACCTCCCATGAAGGGAAGCGTCTCCGCGGCGCCGATTATTTCGCCCGCTCCGTTGTGGTCTTTGTCAACGGTTATGACCTCCAGGGCGAAGTCCTCGGTCCCGGCGGGAACGAGACGCGCGCGGAGCGTCTCTAAAAACCGCTCCGCGCGCGTGAAGTCCTCGCCCAGCAGCACGTAAAAGTTGCCGAAGTCAAGGGAGTCGAGCCGGGAAACAAAGTTTTCCGGGGTTATCCCTTCCTCGGTCTTGCTTTTGCGCACCGCCATCTTGTTTTACGCCTTCAGGATCATGTTCTTGGCAGCCGCCACTTCGTCCATCCTTCCGATGGGCGTCCTTTCAGGGGCGCGGTGGCAGGCTTCCGGATCAGTTTCCGTGATCTTGGCGATCTCCTTCATGGATTCCACGAAGGCGTCCAGGGTCTCCTTGGATTCCGTTTCCGTAGGCTCGATCATGATGGCCTCATGGACGATCAGCGGGAAATAGACCGTGGGGGCGTGATAGCCTCTGTCAAGCAACATCTTGGCGATGTCGAGGGTATTGACGCCGCTCTTTTCAAGCTGCCACTCGGAGGTGCAGACGCACTCGTGCATGCAGATCTGATCCTGGAAGGGGAACTTGAAGGTGTCCTGAAGTCTGGCCTTCAGATAGTTGGCGTTCAGGACCGCCAGGCCCGCCGCTTCCCTGATGCCTTCGGCGCCAAGCTGCAGCATGTAGGCGTAAGCCTTCAGCATGACGCAGAAGTTGCCGAAGAAGGGGGCGATGTGACCCATGCTCTTTTTTGAGTCGGCGACGCCCACTTCGTAGGTGCCGTCAGCTTTCTTGGTGACTCTGGGAGTCGGGAGGAACGGGACCAGCTGCTCTTTCACGCCGACCGCGCCCGCGCCGGGGCCGCCGCCGCCGTGAGGCGTGGAGAAGGTCTTGTGCATGTTGAGGTGCACGACGTCGAAGCCCAGGTCGCCGGGCCTGGCGTGGCCCATGATGGCGTTCAGGTTCGCGCCGTCATAGTACATAAGACCGCCGGCCTTGTGGACCATTTCGCTGATCTTGCCGACGTTGCTGTCGAAGAGGCCCACCGTGTTGGGCGCCGTGAGCATCAAGCCCGCGACGTCGTCGCCGAGGGCGGCTTCCAAAGCCTTGAGATCGACCCAGCCCTTGGGGTCGCTTGGGATCGGCGTGATCTCGAAGCCCGCCATCATGGCGGAAGCCGGGTTCGTGCCGTGCGCGCTGTCGGGGATCAGCATGCGTCTGCGCTTGGAGTCTCCCCTGTCCTTGTGGTAGGCGGCGATCAGCATAACGCCGGTGAACTCGCCGTTAGCGCCGGCGAAAGGCTGGAGCGTTACAGCCTTCATGCCGGTGATCTCGCAGAGCTTCTGCTCGGTCTCATAGATCGTCTCCAGGGCGCCCTGGACTTTTTCAGGACCGCCGGGAACTAAGGAAAGATAAGGATGCAGCGTGGTGAAGCCTTCCAGTCTCGCGACCTGCTCGTTCACTTTGGGATTGTACTTCATCGTGCAGGATCCCAAGGGATAGAAGTTCGTGTCGACGGAATAGTTCAGTCTGCTTAGGTTCGTGTAGTGACGGACAACGTCAAGTTCAGAGACTTCCGGCAGAGGAGCTTTCTCTTTTCTGCGGAGGGACTCCGGAACTTTAGTCTGGCACTCGATACCGCTTTTGGGAGGGATGACGCCGCGTCTTTTGGGCGTAGATTCTTCATATATGAGTTTCATTATTTTACCTCCTCAATAGCGCTTTTAAGGGCTTCAGCAAGTCCGTCTATTTCGGCCTTGGTGCGCTTTTCAGTGCAGGCGACCAAGAGCGTGTTCCCCATGCCTTCGAAGAAGCGGCCGAGCGGGATGCCGCCGGCGAAGCCTTTTTCCAAAAGCTTTTCGCAGACTTTGCCGGCGCAGCAAGGCAGCGTCACGGCAAACTCGTTGAATATGGGGGAAGAGAAAGTAGCGGAGACGCCGGGAATTGACGTCAGTTTCTCGAGGGCGTAGGCGGCGTTCTTTGCGCTGCTCTCCGCAGCCTCGTAAAGACCTTCCTTGCCCATCAGGGCAAGATAGATCGTCGCCGTGATGGCGCAGAGGTTCTGGTTGGAGCAGATGTTGCTTGTCGCCTTTTCCCTTCTGATATGCTGTTCCCTGGCCTGCAGGGTAAGAACGAAACCGCGGGTGCCGTCCTTGTCGTGGGTTTCGCCGCAGATCCTGCCGGGCATCTTGCGGGCCAGCTTCAGAGTCGTGACCATGAAGCCGAGGTACGGTCCGCCGAAACCAAGGGGCAAACCCAGGCTCTGGGCGTCGCCCACCGCGATGTCAACGCCCATTTCGCCGGGCGTCTTCAGGTAAGCAAGAGAAAGCGGGTAGCAGATCATGACGCAGAGCGCGCCCGCTTCATGAGCGGCAGCAGCCGTGTCAGTGTAATCGTCCACGCAGCCGAAGAAAGAAGGATTCTGGAGAATGACCGCAGCCACCGTCTTGTCGAGAGCGGCTTTGATGGCTTCTTTGTCAGCCTTGCCGTCTTTGCCAGGAACTTCGCAGAACTCGAAGTTCATGTTGGCGGCGTAGCTCTCCAGCATGTTGCGGTAGATGGGATTGATCGTTCCGTCCACCAGGAAACGGCGTCTGCCGGTCACGCGGTAGCTCATGGCCGCCGCTTCGAAGACCGCGGAACCGCCGTCGTAAACGGAGGCGTTGGAGACTTCCAGTCCGGTGAGACGGCACATGCCGCTCTGATATTCGAACATCGTCTGCAGAGTGCCCTGGGCGACTTCCGGCTGGTACGGCGTGTAGCAGGTGGTGAATTCCCCGCGGGAAGCGATGGCGTCGGCCGCGGCGGGAATGAAGTGATCGTAAAAACCGCCTCCCATGAAGCAGACGAGATCAGAGTCGTTGCGCTTGGAAAGCTCATGAAGTCTTTTATAGACTTCGTATTCCGAAATACCTTCCGGCAGATCCAGCTTTTTGATCCTCAATTCCTCCGGAATCGCGGCGTAAAGGTCCTCTACGCTTTTGACTCCGACGGTCTTGAGCATCTCAGACAGGTCAACGCTGCCGTGAGGCACAAATCCGTAGTTAGACATAATTATTTCTCTTCCTTTAAGAAGGCCTCGTATTGTTCAGCGTTCATGAGAGTGTTGAGATCGTCAACGACGATGTCCTTAAGGGTGCAGATCCAGCCTTCGCCGTAGGGATCGGTGTTGATAACGTCCGGGGAAGATTCGAGGGATTCGTTGACTTCGTCCACGGTTCCGGTGATGGGCGAATAGACGTCGCTGGCGGCTTTGACGGACTCGATGGTCGCGATCTCATTGCCTTTGCTGACAGTGGATTCGGCTTTGGGAAGCTCGACGTAGGTGATGTCGCCTAATTCATGCTGGGCGAAATCGGTGATGCCTATGGTGGCTTTGCCGTCTTCGACTTTTACCCATTCATGGTCTTTGGTGTAATAAAGTTCGCTGGGAACGCTCATGGTAACTCCTTAAATGAAGTTGGTGAATGATTAATATTGAAATTTATATCCTTATGCGAATTATAGCAAGTTTCATTTGACGAGGCAACGACTCATTTGGAGGCGTTTTTCAGCTTAAGCAAAAGGCTGTCAAGCCACTCTTTGACCAGGGCGCTCTGGGCCGCCGCGTAGGTCTCCAGGCCTCCTCCCTCCAGGGGCAGGGCCTTGTCGAAACGCCCCGAGGCGAAAGCCGCTCCGCCGCCTTTGGGGAGCGCCTCGTAGCTGAGCCTCAGGACCGCGAACCAGTTCTGTCCGCGCTTCACCTGCGTCATGGCCTCGAGATAGACCAGGAGGGAAAAATCGTAACCCACCTTGGTCTTCCATTCCGGCGGCAGGACCTTGTCGCAGCGCGGCGAAAGGTAGCTCTGGATCGTGGAATTCAGAAGCGTTCCCGCGCTTTCCGCCCATTCGGCGTTAGCCCTTTTCGTCAGTTCATAAGGAGCCGGCGAAGCGATCAGCGCTTTGGTCTTGTAAGCGTCCCTTACGCCGCAGTTCTCCACCAGCACCGCAAAGGGCAGGGCTTCCCCAGCCACCGTCTCCTCGAATTTGTCAAGTTCCAGCGTGTAAACGGTGGTTTTGGGCGCGGTCGCGGCGCAGCCGCACAAGACAAAAAGCGCGCAAACAATAAGCCATGGTCTATTCTTCATCGATCCAATCCTCCTTTTGAGGTTCTTTACCGTAGATGAGCATTGACGGTTGGTCTTTAAGTTCCGAGACGAACTCCTCCACCAGAGAGGCGGAGGTGCTGATCTTTTCCAGGCTCTCCCTCAGGGGCTGCCTGCTCTCCCCTATTATTTCCTTCAGCTCGTCCAAACTTGTTCCGGTCTTAACCAAAATGTTGCTGATAAGCAGACGGTTCTCGCTCAGAAGACCGTCCGCCGTTTTGGAAGCGCTGCTCAGGTTTTTCAGAAGCTCCCTGGTGACTTCCCTGTTCTCATCGACCATGGAGTTCACGGAAGTCATGGCCGTGTTGAAGCCCGCTATGGCCGCCGCCAGCTCGCTGGAGTTGGTGGCGATGATGGCGTCCACCCTCTGCAGGATGGAAGAGACCATGGCGGCGTTTTGCGAGGCGAAGAAAGCGTTGACGTGCGCAAGCAACGCCGGCACCTGGTTCTGCACTATCTCCGAGACCGCCGCGGCGTTGGGCTGGCTGAACATGGCCGTCAGGTTCGTGGCCAGAGCCGGCGCCTGGGCGCCCAGGTTCACGATGTTGCCGGCGAATTTCTGGAAGCCGGATTTGAAGCAGGCGATCTTGACGTCGGGGTCGTTGGGCTCCAGAAGATCGGCCCCCACGCTGCCCGGCGTTATCTGCACGTACCTGGTGCCGGTAACGAAGGACTCCACTTCGATGGTCGCGATGCTGTCAGTCTTGACAGGCGTGTTCTTCACGACTTCCACTTCGATGAGGCCCATCTGGTTTTTGAGGTCGATGTTCATCCTGACGACCTTGCCGACCTTGATGCCGTGAAATCTGACCGACGAGCCGGTGGACAGGCCGCCTAGGCTCTCGGAAAACTCGATGAAGTAGTGATCCTTCTGCTTCATCCACTGGGTGCCGACCAAAGAAAGAATGATGGCCACCATCAGCAGCGCGCTGACTACCAGAAAGATTATCGCCTTAACTTTATCGGAACTGCTTATCGCCATTAAGGTTTCTCCTTTTCTTTAGCTTCGTGGTTTCTGAAAAATTCTATCGCCCGGATGTCGCTCGAGGCTTCCATTTCCGAGAGCGTTCCTCTCGTTATGATGTGCCCGTCGTAGAGCATGATGCCGCTGTCGGCTATTCTTCTGATGCTCGTCATGTCGTGAGTAACGACCACGACCGTAATGTTCAATTCCTTCTTCAGGCGCAGTATGATCTCGTCCAGCTCCGCCGACATCACAGGATCCAAACCGGTCGTGTGCTCGTCGAAGAACATCATCTCCGGATTCATGGAAAGCGCCCTGGCGATGGAGGCGCGCTTCTTCATGCCGCCGGACAATTGCGCCGGCAGAAGATGCTTGGCGGGCAGAAGATCGACCAGACTCAGGTTCCAGTCAACGATACTGTCGATGACCGAAGCCGGGTACGTCGTGTACTCTTCCAGGGGAAGCGCCACGTTCTCCCCTAACGTCATGGAATTGAAGAGCGCGCCGCCCTGGAAGACCATGCCTATCCTTTTCCTCACGCCGTAGAGTTCGTCGTCGGAGAGCCCCACGATGTTCGTGCCGAAGATCCTGATGTTGCCGGAGTCCGGCTTGATGAGGCCCAGAAGATTTCTCAATATCGTCGTCTTGCCGCTGCCGCTGCCGCCCAAAATGACAAAGATGGACTTGGGCTTCACCTGGAAGCTGATGCCGTCCAGGATCACCCTGTCGTCGAAACTCAGCTTCAGGTCGCTGACTTCGATTATGTTCTCGTTGTGTTCCATCTCAGCGGTTGTAGTAGAAAAGTATCGTGAAGAAAAGGTGCGCCAGCGCGATCCAGATGATCGTCACGACCACGCTTCTGGTGGTGGAGCTGCCGATGCCTTCGGCGCCGCCCTTGGTGGTGAGTCCGTGGAAGACCGCGATGTAAGCGATAATGACTGCGTCCGCCAAACTCTTGGCCAGACCGTTGAAAACGTCCCCCACGTGCATGCCGGAGACCGTCTGGTTGAAGTAATCGTAAGTGGAGACGCCCAGCTGGTAATAGGAGAAAATGTAGGAGCCGTAGATGCAGACGATGTTGGCGAAAAGCGTAAGGCAGGGCAGGATGATCAAAAGCGCCACGAATTTGGGCACCACGACGTATTTCGTTATGCTGATGCCCATGGCGCGCAAAGCGTCCATCTCCTCGCTGGTCACCATGGCGCCTATTTCCGCCGTGATGGCGGAACCGCAGCGGCCCGTGACCAGAAGCGAAGCAAGCAAAGGACCTATCTCCCTCACGGTAACCATGCCGACGATCTTCGCGACCATGACCGCGGCGCCGAGCCTCTCCAGCTGCGCGCCGCCCTGCATGGCCAGGATCAAGCCCATGATGAAGGAGACCAGAAGCACGATGCCCACGGAGCGCATGCCGCAGCTCGTGATCTCATAGAGCGTTCTGGAATAACGGAAGCCGTGCGGGATGAAGGGACCGCAGACGGTCCAGTAAACGATGTCCTGCATCAGCTTGAAAAGATAGACCAGCATCTTCAGGAAGCGGTCCGTCTTCACGATGAGATTGTAGATCCGGCGCCTGCCGGCCCTGGCCACCCTCGCCACCGTAATGGTGTCGCTGCGCTCCTTGGTGAATTTGATGAAACGCATGGTCTCGTCGGGAATATCCTCGAAGATCCAATCGATCTTCTGCTTTTCCAGCTTGGAAAGAACGTCCGCCAGGATCGCGGACCTTGTGAT
>JAFZID010000047.1 GCA_017554565.1 bacterium | reverse complement strand
CTGGTGCCGCTGTCGATGAAGACCGGCGTTCCGTTCACGCTCATAACGAAGGAGAGCGTGTCGGCGTGTCCGTGGGCCGCCAGTTTCCCAAAGCCCAAAGGCCCGGTCTTGAAGAAGAGATCGACTTGCAATCCTTCTCCGACTTTTCCTTTCCAGAAAAGTCCGCACTCTTTGGAAACGTCCAGGAGCGCCTCCGCGGGAACGCTCTCGCTCCAGGCTCCGGTGTACCACTGGAAATCCTCGCCTATGACCGCCTCCTCCCTGGGGCTGGGGTCGGCCAGGGCGCGGGCCAGGCGCGCCACTTTTTGATAATAATCCCCCGACCTTGACAAGATGCCCGTGGCGACAGCCTCGTCGCTGTCGCCGTATTCTCCGCAAAGCGGCATCAGCTCCCGGGCGCGGTCCAGGAAATCCGCCGCCTTGCCCAAGAGACTGGAGATCCGGGAGAGGAACTCCCGGGACTGGGAGGCCGCGGCGCACAGAATTTCAAGGCTGAAGGCGTGGTAGGAAAGCGCCTGCTCCAGGTTCGCGCCCTTTTCGGAGAACTGCCGGCCGGCTTCCTCCGCCAGCTCTTTCGAAAGATCATCCTTTTCCTCCTCGAAGAGCAGCGGCCAGGTCTCCCTGGCGCAAAGGAGGGCCGCCAGTTCCGCCAGGGCGTGGTTGTTGGCGCTGCTGTAGCGGGAGCGGTTGAACTTTACGAAAGCGTAATGCTGTTTGACGGAGGTGAAGAAACGGAGGGCGAAGCGCTCGTTCAGGCATTTCGGCGGAGCCTGGGCCAAAAAGCGATAAACGAAAGTCCAGGCCAGAAGCCGCATGGCCGCTTCCATGGAGGTGGTCCAGGGAAGCCCGTAGGGATAATGGCATTCCGTCTGCCAATCGTTCAATTCGCTCGCTATCTCCTCCGCGAACTCCTCCCGGCCGAGGGCGGCGTAAGCCTGGGCCAGGGTCACCAGATGGTAATGGCGGTTCAAAAACCAGACGCGCATCACCGAGGCGTCGCTTTTAAGATCACGGTAGTTGATCTGGAGAAAATCCTTCCTGGGAGTCTCCGCCCCGTTCAGGGGATCCTTCAGCCAGCCGACGGAGCCTTCCAGCTTCATATTCTCGCCGAAGAACTCGAACTCATGGCGGAGGATCTTTTCGGCCGCTTCCGTAAGTTTCTTTTCCTCTTCCAAAGAGACTTTGAATTCGTTTTTTATGCGGAAGCCCAGGGGCGAGAGCTCCTGGGAGAGCTGCTTTTTCGTCAGCTCCAGAGAGACCGCGGGCATTTTCCTGAGGTCGGGCTGGTTGACGACGCAGTCGATCCTCCAGGCGATCTCCCCTAAGGACATTTTGGAAAGCCGGTAGAGATACCAGCAGAGTTTTTTCTTATCCATGGTAATCCTTTGCGACTTTGGAAACCACCGCCCGGAACTTCCCTCCGGCGGTCCTGGGCAGAAACGAACGGTAAGTGAACTGTATGGCGATGTCCGGGGAAGTCCTCTCCAGGAATTTCCCGCGGATCACTTTCTCCGAGGATTGCTCATAATGGATGTCCGGCACGATTATTATCTCCGTGTGGTAGAGGTCGTGCTGGATTATCTGAGCCGCCACGATATGCGGCACGGCTTTGAAGACATGGTCCAGTCTCCCGATCTTCCGGCCGTCGGGCAGAACGTAAAGGTCGTCCTCCCTGCCCAGGATCTGGCGGCAGCCCGGCCCCCGGGCGCCGCATTCGCAGCGGTCCTTCCAGCCGAAGGGCCCGATGGCGATGTCGCCGGTCTGATAGCGGATGAGCGGCTGGGCGTCGTTGATGAAGCTGGTGGCCACGATCTCATAGCGGCCGTCGCCCAGGGGCGCGTATTCCGTAAAGCCGTAGCTGGTGTCCTCGTGGTAGCAGCCCGCCTGGCAGGTGGTCATCCAGCAGACTCGCTCCGCCATGCCGTACTGCACGTGCACCGGGCCGATGAATTCGCTGATAAGATCGATCATCTCCTGGCTCACCGTTTCGGAGGCCAGAAAGACGGCTCTCATCTGCAGCGGCCTGAGGCCTTTTCTCCAGAGATATTCCGCCAGGAT
>JAFZID010000046.1 GCA_017554565.1 bacterium | reverse complement strand
GGAACGGCTCCAAGCCCAGGGACATCCTGGTGGAGAGCTGGCCTCCGGAAGACGGGTCGCCTCTGACGGCGGATGATCCCGAGGAAGGTTATCAGGAAGAAATGTTTGAAAGCGAAAACGAAGAGATGAACGAAGAAGATGACGAGTGATCAGAATAACAAACAGAAAGACGACATGCAGACCGTCATGCCTCCCGGCATAGGCGAACAGCTGAAAGCGGCCAGGGAGGCGAAAAATCTGTCCCTGCTGGAAATATCGGAAGTCATACGCATCAAGGTCTCCTATCTGGAAGCCTTGGAAAGGGACGACTACGACCACATGCCCGTTCCTATCTATACGAAAAACTACATTTTGAAATACGGGAACTATCTCGGTCTGGACGGACGTCAGATGGCCGAGCGTTTCCAGGCCACGGTCTCCCAGTATTCCGCCTTTCCCTCCAGCTCCGTGCCGGTCTCGGAAAAGGTCATGCGCAAGAACAAGGAGGGTTCCCGCCAGAAAGAGGAAGGGGACATCATGCCCAGGCACTGGTTCGTGTTCGCCTTGGTGGTGCTGGGAGTCATCATCGCCCTGGTCAAGATCACCGGGCGGGCCCGCTCCGGCAAGAACATAACCAATGATCCCGTGAAAAACGAGCGCAAAGTCTCTGAAAAAGAGCTTGGCGTTCCCCAGGAACTGCAGATAATCCGCTCCGTCAAGCAGGAATTCAACTTCAACGAAAAGCTTCCCGAGACAGAGTGAGATGAAGATATACGTCGTGAGTTTGGGCTGCGCCAAAAACCAGGTGGACACTGAGAAAATGCTGGGAAGCCTTCTTCAGGAAGGCTGCGAGATCTGCGCTACCCCTGACGAAGCGGACCTCATGCTGGTCAACACCTGCGCCTTCATCACGGAAGCCAGGGACGAAGCCTCCGCCGTCATAATCGAGCTGGTGTCCCAGAAAAAGCCCGGCCAGAAACTCATAGTCACAGGCTGCTTCGTCAATTACTACGGCGAAAAGATCCTCAGGGAACGGCAGTATGAAGTGGACTGCTGGCTTCCCGTGGCCAGCGAAGAAAACATTTTGAAGGCGGTCAAAAAACTTTTCGGTGCCAAAGCGCCCGCCGCAGACATTCCCTACGGCCCCAGAGTGCGCATCACGCCTCCCCACTACGGCTTCCTCAGGATCGCCGACGGTTGCGACCACAAGTGCGCTTTCTGCTCTATCCCGAGACTGCGCGGGCCGATGGCGGAGGAGCCCCTGGAAGCGCTGGTTGAGGAAGCGAAGGAAATGGCGGGGGAGGGCGTCGTCGAACTTAACGTCATCGCCCAGGACACCTCCGCCTACAAAGAGCTCCCGAAACTTTTGCGAAAACTCTGCGCCATAGACGACCTCTATTGGATCAGGCTCCAGTATCTTTATCCCGCCACCATGAGCGACGAATTAATCGACGTCATAGCGGGCGAGGAGAAGATCTGCAAATACATCGACCTGCCTTTGCAGCACGTCAACGAGGACGTCCTGAAGGCCATGCGCCGCCCAACGCACGCCTTCACGGAAAAACTGCTTGAGAAGATAATGAAAAAGATCCCTGACGTCACCCTGAGGACGACCTTCATCACCGGTTTCCCGGGCGAGACGAAAGAGGCTTTCGAGGAATTGGAAGCCTTCGTAAAGCAGGGCCTGTTCCATCATC
>JAFZID010000045.1 GCA_017554565.1 bacterium | reverse complement strand
TTTCCTACGAGGTCTCGAGAAGCCTGGCCGCCTGCGAGGGAGCCATCCTTCTGGTGGACGCCGCCCAGGGCGTGCAGGCCCAGACCGTGGCCAACGTCAGGATGGCCCTGGATCACGACCTGAACATCATCCCGGTCCTGAACAAAATAGACCTACCCTCCGCCAACGTCGAGACCAGCTCACAACAGATAATCGACCTCATCGGCGGAACGAAAGAGGAGATCCTGAAAGTCAGCAGCAAGACCGGCGAAGGCTTGGAAACGCTGCTGGAACACATCATAAAGGACGTTCCCCCGCCGAAGGAACCGGAGGACGAGAAGCTCCGCTGGCTCATCTTCGACTCCGTTTACGACCCCTACAGGGGCGTCATCGTTTACGGCCGCGTCTTCTCCGGAAAAATTAAAAAAGGCACTAAAGTCCGCTTCATGTCCAACGGATTGGAGTTCGAAGTTATAGAAGTCGGATCCTTCACGCCGCACATGAAAGCGGCGGACGAGATAAAGCCCGGCGAAGTGGGATATTTCACGGCGCTCATAAGGGACGCCGCCAACGTCAGGGTCGGCGACACCGTTACGGAAGCGGACGACCCCGCCCCGGAGCCGCTCCCGGGCTTCAAGGAATTCAAGCCCATGCTTTTCTCCGGCTTCTATCCCGTGGACACCAGCGATTACGAAGATTTCAAGAAGGCCCTGGAAAGGCTGCGGCTAAACGACGCATCCTTCACCTACGAGCCCGAGACTTCCATCGCCTTGGGCTTCGGCTTCCGCTGCGGCTTCCTGGGGCTTCTGCACATGGATATCATCCAGGAGAGGCTGGACAGAGAGTTCAACATGAACCTCATCGCCACGACTCCCAGCGTCGTTTACCGCATCACGAAAAAAGACGGATCAGTCATCGAGATCGACAATCCCCTGCGTTTCCCCGACCCCAGCGAGATCCTTACCGCCGAGGAGCCCTTCGTGGCGGTCAACATCATAACGCCCGCCGACCGCATCGGCACCATCATGCAGCTGGCCCTGGACCGCCGTGGCGAGATGAAGGGCACGGAAACGCTGGATCCTCTGCGCTGCGTCCTGCACTTCGACATGCCCTTGAACGAGATCATCACCGACTTCTACGACAAGATCAAGAACATGACCTCGGGTTACGGCAGCATGGACTACGAGCCCATCGGCTTCAGAGCGGGAGAACTGGTGAAATTAGACCTTCTTCTGAACGGCGAGCCAGTGGACGCTTTCTCCATGATCGTGCACAAGGACAGGGCCTACCCCAAGGGCCGCCTCCTGGCAGAACGCCTCAAGGACGTTCTTCCCAGGCAGCAGTTCGCCATCGCCATCCAGGCGGCCGTGGGCGGAAAAGTGATCGCCAGGGAGACCATCAACGCCCTCAGGAAGGACGTTCTGGCCAAGTGCTACGGCGGCGACATCACCAGGAAACGCAAACTTTTGGAAAAACAAAAGGAAGGCAAGAAGAAGATGAAGCAGATCGGCAAAGTCTTCATTCCCCAGAAAGCCTTCATCGAAGTCTTGAAATCGGAAGATTAATGATCTAGCATGCAGGAATACGTACAGGAAAAAAAGACGGTGGCCCTGGGAGCCGGATTCGGAATGTTCGGCTACGTCCTTTCCACGCTGATGGGACTCATGACCAACGTCATCCTCTACCGCCGCTTCGACATCTCTTCCGAAGTCGACGTCTGGGTCCTGGCCTTCTCTTTCTTCGCGGTGCTGGAGCCCTTCGCCCGCCTGGGCCTTTCCGACGGCGTGCAGCGCTTCATAGGCGTCCACTGGGTGGACAAGGACTGGGCCAGGATCAAAGGCGTTATCCTGGGCGCTTTCCAGCTTTCCTTCGCTGCTTCCGTTCTGATGATAGGCTGCGTCTGGCTTCTGGCCCCGAAGATCGCTTATTTCTACAGCGACGACCCCTCCGTCGCCGCCAAACTTTGCGCCGTCCTGCGCTGTCTGTCCTTTTATCTCATACCCATCGCCCTCACCACCATCTCGCTGGCGGTTTTGCGCGCCCTGAACGACATCAGGCACTCGGTCTGGATCGAGACTCTATGCCAGAAATTCGGCTGGTTCCTGGTGGTTCTGGGCACCAGCTTCCTGCCCAGGAGCGAGAGCAGGATCATGTTCCTGGTCTGGGGCATGGTCGTGGTCAACATAATCGCTTTCCTCATCTCAGTCCGAAAATACAAATTCAACGCTCCCCAGCTCAAGGACTATTCGCCCGTTTATGAGAGGAAAGCGCTCTTTTTCTTCTCCTTCCCCCTGGTGCTCCAGTCGGCCATTTTGATCTTCATGAAAAAATGCGACATCATGATGCTGGGGTATTTCTTCCAGGGCGATAACTACTCGGCGCAGTACAACGCCGCCGGCATAGCCACGCTGATAATAGCCAATATCCTCCTGGCCTTCTCCTCCCTTTTCGCGCCGCTTATCGCCAAGGTCAGCGAAAAAAAAGATTTCAAGCGCATGAACGAGCTGTACAAGACCGTCACCCGCTGGATGCTCTACATCACCATGCCCGCGGCGGCCATGATGCTTTTGTTCCCGGAGCAGATCCTCGCCGTTTTCAAGCTCCCTCCAACGCCTTTGCTTATCAGCAGCCTCAGGGTGCTTGTCTGCGCCCAGATCGTCAGCACCCTGGCGGGGCATTCCGGCACCATGCTGATCATGTCGGGCTATTCCCGGATGATACTTTACATCAACGTGCTGGCGGTCTTCGCCAACATTCTTTTCAACCTGCTTTTGATCCCCTCCTACGCCATGTTCGGCGCGGCCCTGGCCACCCTTGTCGCCATAACGATCCGCAACAGCCTGGCGGTGGTCTGCACCTTGTTCTTCGTAAAGAGCCAGCCCTTCAGCCTGGCCACCCTGACCATCTCGCTTACGGCTTTTGTAAGCGGCGGCCTGGCCTTTTTGCTCTTCGGCTTCATCTGCGCGCGTCTGCCGGATTCCGCGCTCTTCGGGCACTGGGCCTTCCAGCTTCTTCTCTCGGGCTTCCTCTACGCCCTTTTCTACCTGCCTCTCTCCGCCCTTACCATGCACAGGGACGACCGCAGTTTCCTTGTCGAGGAAGTCATCCCCCGGGCGAAAAGGGCCCTCGGGCGCTGAAAATTTTTTTGATTGCAAAGCGCAGTTGCTTTTGATAGAATATCTTAAAGGTAATATTGTCCTCATTTAGCCTGTGGAACTCCGCCGCTTTGCCGTCCTCAGGCTGAACGAGGGCAGGAAACAACTTGCTAAATAATTTAAAGGACAAAGACAGATGCGCAACATATTTCTTCTCATAGCCCTGGCCTTCTGCGTTTACTTCGGGTCGTCTCTGTGGACTTTCACCGATCCCGCCTCCTTCAAGGTGGTGGCCAATTACATTCCGCTGGCCGTAATGCTGTTGACCTTGGTCATAGGCCTCATCCATCTGCGCTTTGCCCTGACGCTGGCCATCATCTTCATTTTCTTCTGCGGCAACCCGGCCATCTTCGACCAGATGCTTTACCGCGTCTGCTCGCTCTGCGGCTGGGAGACCTTCCTCTCGGACAGCGTCAGCGTCGGCCCCTCCATGAAATTCTTCCAGCTGGCGCCGATCTCCTACGAATGCATCATACTGGCGCTTTTCGCCGCCTGGGCGCTGACCCGTTTCTTCGGCAATCCCGAGCTTGACTTCGAAGTCAACCGCGCCAGGACCGCCCGCCAGATGCACCTGCCGGTCTTCATCTTCGGCCTCACCGCCGTCATCGCCGGCCTTTACGCCATCGTTTGCAGCGGCAACGTTTTCATGCCCGGCTTCTTCCCCAAGGTCCAGCACATCCTCTGCTCCTTCCCCTTCCCGTTTTTCCAGAAGATGGGAGCCCAGAATCTCACGGCTCTGAGGAACGCCGCTCTCGTGATCGAGCTCATCGCGCTTTACACCGTGGTGGTCAACGAAGTCTGGTCCGAGAAGCACATCAAGTTTTATCTGGGGATCCTTCTGCTCCTGGCCATCGGCTCGGTCTTTGTGGGCGTTTTCCAGCGCGTGACGCTGACGGGCTTTTCCAACTACGTTTACCGCTACACCAGGGAAGTCCACTCCACCTTCGGCGACCCCAACTCCTGGAGCGTTTTCCTGCTTGCCATCCTGCCCATCGGATTGGGTCTTCTTTTCGCCGGCATCGTTCCCGCCTTCTGCGGACTTGCGGTCATAATTCTCATTCTTTTGGGCATCGCCCTTTCCGGCTCCAAAGTGATGCTTCTTTTCGCCGCCCTCGCCCTGGCGATCTTCTTCGTCGCCACTTTGGTGAAAACTTTCCGCGGCGGCAAGATCATTCCTCCGGTCTTCGTGGGCCTGCTCATCGCCCTGTCCGTGATCTTCGCGGTGGGCTCTTACGTCAACGTTGACAAGGAAGAGCTTCTCTCCACCAAGAACAATTCCAAGAACAGCGCCTACTCCGCCCAGAAGGACGTCGACAACCCCTCCGGCAAGCCCGTGGGGCTCTTCCACAACAGTCTGGCCACCTCCGTGGCGAACCAGCTTGATTCCTTCCGGGAAGCAATTGTCAAGGACGATCCAGAGTTCGTCAAGATCAGCAAGACCCAGTCCTCCTTCGAGGCCGATCTCTACGCCCGCACCAATCACAAATCCGCCGACTGGCTGACGGTTTGGAATTATCTGAGGCCCGCCAACGGAAACTGGGACGTTCTTGCCTTGGGCTGCGGCTGCGGCAATTTCAAGAAAGCTTACAGGTCATACCAGCCCAAATATGTCAAGGAATCCCGGGGCGGCGCCAGCAACTTCCTGCTGCAGGTCCTTGTGGAGCAGGGCGTATTCGGCTTCGCTGCCCTTCTTATAGTCACGATACTTACCATCTGCGTGGCCTTCGGCTGCGTGGACCACACCGTCTCCCCAAGGACTTCCCGCGTCCTGGCCTGGATGTTCACTTTCCTGACCTTGGGTTGCTTCTTTGAGAACGCTTTCACCCAGTATCAGATCGCTTCCCTTTACTGGTTCCTCTGCGGCCTCATCATGGTCAACGCCGCCACCACCAACAGGGATTTCCAGCCCAGTTTCAAAGTCCTTTACGGACTTATCCTGCTTCTGCTCCTGGCCGGCGCCGTGGCGGTCTTCTGGCCCAAACTGACGGAAGAGCGCTTTGAGAAGAGATCCTTCGACTCCGCGGTCCTCCGCATGGAATCCAGCCTGGGAGAAAGCCTCACCGAAGAGCAGCTGGAGACCGTCTATGCCAAGAGCGAATTCAACTTCCACTACAACCAGGTCGGCCGCTGGAGCGACAAGCAGTCCTTCCTCATCGTGCGTCCTGAAAAAGGCAAGTCCGTCATGAGACTGGACGTGGCCTGCGGCCAGCCCGACGTCTCGCCGGAGCAGCCCTTCGAGGTGGAAGTCCTGGCCGAAAACGAAACGGCCATGCGTTTCTCCTTCACCAATTCCTGCCTGAAGACGCTGGAATTCAACCTCAACTCCTCAACTCAGCTGAGAGCGCTCTGCCAGGAAAGGGACTATATCGTGGTGTGCGTCAAAAACAGCCGCACCTTCGTTCCCGCCGAGCAGTTCCCCGCGCTTTCCAACATGACCTACAACGTCGGCTGCTTCGTAGGCAAGCTTACCTGGATGGAAAAGCAGACCCTGCCTTCCGAAGAGATGAAAGAGATCCCGGAGGACGAGGAGCCTCGGGAAGAGGTCCCGGAAGTAAGGGAAACGGCACCCGTTGCGGAAGTGAAGGAGGAGAAGCCGAAGGAGATCGACGTTCCCAAGGAAACCATCTTCGGCGACAAAGTCAACGAGGAAGAGCTTGACGAGACGCTGAAGGAAATGAGCAATTTCGAGCTGGAACTGCCCCAGTGACGCTATGCGCGTTCTTCTTGACGCCTTTCCCCTGCTGGCTCCCAAATCAGGCGTAGGCTACTACGCCCTGAACCTCGTCAAAGCTCTGGCCGGGGAGTTTCCCGAAGACGAATACGTTTATTTTTACGGGCGCCGTTTCTCCACTGAGATCCTGGAAACGGCGCCTTCCTTTGACGCCGGGCTGAGGACTTTCCTGAAAAAAAGCTTCAGAAAGCCCTACCGCCTGACGCAGCCCCTGAAAGAACTTTTTTTCAGATTCGGCGCCCCGAGGCAGAAAGCGGACGTTTATCACGAGCTGAACTATGTTCCCCTGCCTTACAAAGGCCCCCAGGTGGTCACGGTCTTCGACATGTCGCTCATAAGGTATCCCATGACCCACCCGGCTGACCGCCGCTCTTATTTTGAAAGCTATTTCCCCAAACGTCTGAAGAACGCCGACCATTTCATCACCATCAGCGACTTTTCCAAAAAAGAGCTGACGGAGCTTTACGGCGTGCCGGAGGAAAAGATCACCACGGTCTATCTGGGAGGCCTTGCCCAAGCCTCCCCGGACGCTGAAAAGGTCGCCGCCTTCAAAAAGGAAAAGAAGCTTCCGGAGCGTTATTTCCTTTACTGCGGCAACCTGGAGCCCAGGAAGAACCTGCCTCTTCTCATAAGAGCCTACGCCCGGGCTTTGAAAAAAGAGCCCTCCCTTCCGAATCTGGTGCTGGTGGGCGCTCCTTCCTGGCTCTCGGAGGATATCTTCTCCGCCATCGAAAAGGAATCCCTCGGTGAAAAAGTCCTGGTGACGGGATACGTTCCCTACGGCGATCTTCCCTTTTACTACGCCGGCGCCGCGGCCTTCTTCTTCCCTTCCCTTTACGAAGGCTTCGGACTGCCAGTTCTGGAAGCCATGGAGAAAGGCCTGCCCGTGGCGGCCTCCTCCTCCTCCTCGCTCCCGGAAGTCCTGGGGGACGCCGGGCTCCTCATTCACCCCGAGGACGCCGACGGCTGGACGGAAGCGCTGCTGCGCTTGTCCCTCGACGAGGGTCTGAGGACCGAGCTTTCCCAAAAGAGTCTTGAGCGCGCCAAACTGTTCTCCTGGCAGCGCGCCGCCAGGGAGACCAGAGCGGTCTATGAAAAAACGCTGAGCCTTTACTTTTGAGCGCCTTTCTGATATTATCAGTTACAATCTTCTTAAAAATCAACCAAAAGAGGAATCAATATGGCTTACAAAATTAGCGACGAATGTCTCAGCTGCGGCGCCTGCGCCGGAGAATGCCCCCAGGGCGCCATTTCCGAAGGCAGCTCTCATTTCCAGATCGATCCGGAAAAATGTGTTTCCTGCGGCCTCTGCGCCAGCGTTTGCCCCGCCGGAGCCATAAGCGAGGAATAAAAAAATTCCGCTCCTTTCGTCTAGTGGCCTAGGACATGTGGTTCTCATCCACAAAACAGGAGTTCGATTCTCCTATGGAGCGCCAAAATTCCAAAGACATCCCTTGCGGGGTGTCTTTTTTTTACGCCCCTTCCCGGACATTTTCCTCCGCGTATTCCCGTCCCCGGGAGGAGGGCTTTCAAACGGAACGATGACTTCTCCCAAAATTTAGTTCAAAATGATATAATTATTTTAAAACTAAATTCGTGGATTAAATGAACACAGAAAACTATACCGACGCTCACAGAATCGAGCTCAACTGCGTGGGCTGCGGCCACAGCGTGGAATTCTCGCTTTTGGACCTCAACCCGGAAACCAAGCTTGTCTGCAAGGAATGCGGCAAGACCTACGCCTTCACTCCGGAACTGGCTGATCAGATCAAGCGTTTCAGCGAACTTTTGTCCACCGTTTACGCCTGCCGCGACCTTCTGGGCCAGGCCAGCATCGGCGTGAAAGTCAAGGACGAGGAGATCAAAGTTCCCTACCAGCTGCTTCTCACCAGACTCAACTCGCTCTTAAGCCTCAAGGTCAACGATCAGGAAATGACCTTCCGTTTCCGGGTCGATCCGACCGCCATCTTCGACAAGAAAACGGAATGAGATTCCTGCGCCGCCTCTACGATATGGTCATGCGCTGCGCGCCTTCGCCGTATGCGCTGGCGGCTCTCAGTCTCCTTTCCTTTGCCGAATCTTCGTTCTTTCCCATACCGCCCGATCCGCTGCTCATCGCCATGGCTTTGGCGAAACCAAGGCGCGCCCTTTGGTACGCCGCCTGGTGCTCCGCCGCCTCCGTGCTCGGAGGGATCCTGGGGTACGTCATCGGAGCCTTCCTCTGGAACGCCACCAAGGATTTCTTCTTCGCCTACGTTCCCGGGTTCACACCCCAGGGATTTCAGAGCGTGGAAGCGCTCTACAAGGAATACGGCTTCTGGTGCGTCTTCACGGCGGGCTTCACGCCCATCCCCTACAAGATCTTCACCATCGCCTCCGGCGTCTTCAGCATGGCCTTCGTGCCGTTCATCATCTCCTCCGCCGTTAGCCGTTCGGCCAGGTTTTTCCTTGTGGCGGGGCTGATCAGGATCTTCGGCGAAAAAATCAGAAATTTCATAGACAAATATTTCAACATCCTAACCATAGCGTTTCTTGTCCTGCTGATAGGATTTTTCGCGCTCTTCGGATTACTGAAACACCCGGAGGGTTCGGAAGAAAAGGAAACGCCAAAGCAAAGCATAAGCGAGGTCTCGGAATGAAAAGAACTCCCCTGCTCTCATCACTCATACTTTTAGCGTTGTGCCTTAGCGGCTGCTCCGCCATGCAGCGGGGCGGCTTGATAGGCGGATTAATCGGCGCCGGAGCCGGCGCCGGCATCGGCGCGGCCGGCGGCGGCGTCGGC
>JAFZID010000044.1 GCA_017554565.1 bacterium | reverse complement strand
GGCTTTCTTGGAGCCGATGGCTTCGATCAGAGCGGCGTCGGCCTGCAGTTCGCCGTCCACCTTGAGTTCCGGAGCGCGCTCTTTGACGATGTTGGTGGCCTCGATGACCTTGTCAACGATGGCGTCTTTGGCGCTGCCCTTGGTGGAAAAGGAGAGCATGGCCACATAAGGCTCAACCTGCAGGATATTGCGGCAGGATTCGGAAGCCGCGATGGCGATGTCGGCCAGCTGCTCGGCGGTGGGGTTCGGCACCACGCCGCAGTCGGAATAGACGAAAGCGCCGTCCGCGCCGTAGGGGCAGTCGGGAACGACCATCAAAAAGTAACTGGACAAGGTCTTGATGCCGGGCTTCGTCTTCAAAACGTGCAGGGCGGAGCGCAGCATGTTGGCGGTGGAGTTGAAAGCGCCGCCCACGTAGCCGTAAGCCATGTTTTCTTTCGTCATCATGGCGGCGATGTAAAGATGGTTCTTCATCATTTCAGCCGCCTGGTCCATAGTGAGGCCCTTGGCCTTGCGCATCTCGTAAAATTTTTCAACGAAGCCGTTTTCATTTACGACCTTGTCGGGGTCGTAGAGCGTCACGCCGTCGAGATTGGCGCCGTTTTCCTTGGCCAGCTTATAGACTTCGTCGGCCTTGCCGATCATGGCCACTTTGCAGAAGCCTTCTTTGACGGTCTTGTCGGCCGCGATTACCATCCTGGGATCCCAGGATTCGGAAAGAATGATTGTGCGCTGCAATTTTGCCGCGCGTTCCTTAAGTTCGGAAATGATGTTGCGACTCATATCTGCTCCTTGATTATTAAAAATAATTTATCTGTTATTTTACTAAAAATCTCCTTTCAGGGGGAAACCCGCGCCGGATTGGCATTCTTTTCAAGAGACTTATCTCGTCTCTCTTAACCTCGGCGCAGGTTTTGCTATAATAGCCTCAAATAAGCAATGAGATAAGGAGCAAAGATGATATCGAGACGCATGCAGAAAATGGTCGCCGGAAACTCGGTTATCCGCGCCATGTTCGAGGAAGGGCTGAAAATGGCAAGGCAGTACGGGCCGGAGAATGTTTTTGACTTCAGTCTGGGCAACCCCAACGTTCCCGCTCCGGAAGAATTCAAAAACGCCATTGTTAAGATCCTCCAGGACGTCCCTCCCGTCAAGGTCCACGGCTACATGCCCAACACCGGCTT
The DNA here is from genome assembly GCA_017554565.1 of bacterium. Lineage (GTDB taxonomy): Bacteria > Auribacterota > UBA3054 > UBA3054 > UBA3054 > UBA3054. The sequence goes on along the minus strand of JAFZID010000044.1, from coordinate 1,150 downwards.
CCCATCCGTCAGGGAAAAGATCGCCTCCTCCTTGAACAAGCGTTTCGGAACCAGTTTCACTTCTGAAAACATCATCATGACCGTGGGCGCCGCCGGCGGCCTGAACATCATCCTGAAAACGCTCCTGAATCCCGGCGACGAAGTCATAACCTTCGCGCCCTTCTTCGGGGAATACCGCAACTACGTGGCCAACTTCGAGGGCGAACTGGTGGTGGTCCCCCCCAACACCATCAACTTCCAGCCAGATCTGGCGGCCTTTGAAAAACTGATCCGCCCCCAGACCAAGGCCGTCATCATCAACTCCCCCAACAACCCCACCGGCGTCGTTTACAGCGAAGAGACCATAAAGCGCCTCTCCTCCATCCTGGAAGAAAAGCAGAAGGAGTTCAGTTCTTCCATTTACCTGATCTCCGACGAACCTTACAGGGAGCTCGTTTACGGCGGCGTCACCGTCCCCTACCTTACGAAATATTACCGCAACACTCTTGTCGGCTATTCCTACAGCAAATCTCTTTCCATTCCCGGCGAACGTCTGGGCTACGTGGCCGTCCCCTCCGAGATCGACGACTACGAGCAGGTCTGGAGCGCCCTGGCGGTGGCCAACCGCATCCTGGGCTTCGTCAACGCCCCCTCCCTCGCCCAGCTGGCCGTGGCGGAATGCCTGGACGCCAAGACCGACATCGCCTACTACGGACGCAACCGGGACGCCCTTTACGAAGGGCTGTGCAAACTTAATTTCAAATGCGTCAAACCGGAGGGCGCCTTCTATCTCTTCATGAAAACGCCCGTGGAGGACGACAACGCCTTCGCCCAGGCCGCCAAGAAATTCAACATCCTAGTGGTCCCCGGCAGCGCTTTCGGCTGCCCGGGCTACGTCAGGATCGCCTACTGCGTCTCCTACGAGACCATCGTGAATTCCCTGCCTAAATTCGCTGAGCTGGCCGCTTCCTACGGACTGTAAGGCCTCCGAAGCCGCGCAAAAAAAAGCCCCTTTTTTCACAAAAAAGGGGCTTTTTTATTGGCGCTGCAAACAGGTTTATTTCTGTTCGAACTCCTCGTAAATGGCGCGCACCGCCTCCTCGAAGTCGTTCAGTTCCACGCCCACGATCATATTGTCCTGGGTGGAGCCGAGATCGATGACCTGGAGGTT
>JAFZID010000043.1 GCA_017554565.1 bacterium | reverse complement strand
GTCTTTGGGCTGGATGTCCAGGACGCCGGTCTCGGAGGCCAGAACGAAGAGCCCGTCTTTCCTCAAGGCCCAGCGGGCGGGCCTGAGGCCGTTCCTGTCAAGGGCCGCGCCGGCCGTTACGCCGTCGGTGAAAGCCAAAGCGGAGGGGCCGTCCCAGGGCTCCATCAGGGCGGAGTGATATTCGTAGAAGGCTCTGATGTCGTGCCCCATGTGGTACTTCGCGCCCCAGGCCTGGGGCATGAGCATAAGGATGGCATGCGCCGGGTCGTAGCCGGAATTTATGAGGAGCTCGAAAATGTTGTCTAGGCAGAAAGAGTCCGAGGCGCCTTCCGTAAAGAGCGGCAGGATCTTCTCCATGTCGTCCTTAAGGAGGGGAGAGTGCAAGGAAGGCAGCCGGGACCGCATGGCGTTCAGGTTGCCTTTGATGGTGTTTATCTCTCCGTTGTGGGCCAAAAGGCGGAAAGGATGAGCCAGTTCCCAGCTCGGGAAAGTATTGGTGGAGAAACGCTGGTGGACCAAGACCAGAGCGGAAGTCAGATCCTTTTCCGTCAGGTCGGGATAGAATCTCTCCAGCTGCGTCGCGATGAAAAGCCCTTTGTAAACGATGGTGCGGGAGGAAAGGGAGCAGAAGAAGGTGCTCTGGCATTTCTTTTCCAGCACTCTTCTCAAAACGAAGAGCTTTCTTTCGAGTTCGCTGCCGTCGCCCACGGGATCGAAGGTGATGAAAAGCTGCTTTATAGAGGGCATGCCGGATCTCGCTACGGTGCCTATCGCTTCGGGCTTCACGGGAACGTCGCGCCAGCAGAGGACGCGGTAACCGCATTCTTTCAGCGTCGCTTCGATCAGATCCTTTTCATCCGCTTTTTCAAAGACCATGGCCACAGCGTATTGGCCGAGTGGAGGAAGATTGGGAATGATCTTTCTGAAGAACGCGTCGGGAAGCTGGAAAAGGAGGCCGGCGCCGTCGCCGGTCTCCGGATCGTTGCCCGTGGCGCCGCGGTGGATGAGATTCTTGAGGACACTCAGACCTGAAGCGATGACCTCATGGGAGGCGATGTTGTTCAGGTCGGCTACCAATCCCACGCCACAGGCGTCGTGCTCGAAACTTTGGTCGTACAGTCCTTTCATTTTTCTTTTCGCTTAGAAAATATAAACAGGGTAGGAGTCAGGGTTCTTGCCGAAGAGCGTCACGTCGTCGATCTTTTTGATGACGGGGCCTTTCAGGAGCGCATACAAGAATCTTTCCACGCCGATGCCGCCGCCGAAGGTCGAGGGGAAGAGGGGAGCGCCGTCGGGTCCTTTCATGCCGGCCACCGCCAGGAAGGGAGCGTACCCGCTCAGTTTCTCGATGTTGGTTATTTCGCCGTTGCGGTCAAGCAGCGGCGCTTCGGGGATGATCTTGTTGTCGATGAGCCTTGCGATGATGGGCTCATAGAGCCATTCCCTGACGGCGCCGGAAAGCACTTCCAAGGCGCCGCCCATTCCGCCCTCCAGAAGGGAGCTCTGGGCGCAGAGGTCGTAGTTGTAGATGTCCTCCGAGGGAATGTCGTCCTGGTTTCTCTTGCTGCCGTCGGCTTTAAGGTAGGGGTAGACCAGGTCGTAGTTCTCGCGCAGGATGCCCTTGATCCAGAAGAACTGGCTGCCGCAAGTTTCGCCCAAAACTTTTTCCACGGAGCCGCCCGCGGCTTTCTTCTTCGCGTCGTCGAGGAAAAACGAGGGGAAAGGCTTAGTCGGGACTTCAAGCTTGACGCCCAGGGCGGAAAGATCCGCTTCGTTCTTTTCCTTCAGGGCTTTCACCGTGTGGATGATGAGGCCCTCGAAGAAACCCAGGGCTTTATCAAGATCTTCTTTGAGGATCTTTTTGACTTTCTCGACTTCATTGAAATATTCCTCCAGGGAAACGAACTTGTCTCTTCTGACTTCGATGTCCATTTGCGAGAAGTCGATGAGGTAGCGGCCCCTCTGCTCGCCAATGGGGCTTTCCAGTTCCAGCCTGATGTTGGGGGAGTCTATGTAAACGCCCTTCAAGTGCGGGTTGGAGCAGGCCAGGAACTTGGAGTAGATCATGGAGTGGGTGGTCTTGTAAGGCTGGCCTTTGTAGCTTATGGTGGGGGAGTATTCTATGTCGTGGGCCAGCGGGTCGGTGACAGGGGAAAGCGAGACTCTTTCCAGATTCAGTATGCCGTTATTCACCAAATATTCCTGCATCGCGTTGACCGCGGTGGTGCGGATCTTCAAAACGTGAAAGATGGTTTCGCTTTGCCACTTTTCCATGTACTGGCTTTTGGCGAAGGCGGTCAGTCCGCTTCCGGACTGCTTGAGGGCGGCGTGAAATCTGGCTAGGCTTGCGCCGATGTCGTCTCGTTCCTGCATGGTCATCTCCTTTTTTGCGGTTATATAGTAATAGAGCAACATATATAAGCAAAAGCTGTGCCAAAGTGGAAACAGGCGATTTAATCTTGGAAAACGGCAGCATGATTACATTTAATGTAATGATTGGCTTTGCTGTATTACATAAAATGTAAAAAATGTATGTTTAAGTGCTTGAAAACACCCAGAAACACGGCTTTTTGAAGTTTGGCACGCTTTTTGCTTATCAAATTTTGCTGGATCTTTTTTTCTCTACACTATAAAAACGATGATTAGTGATTTCATTACTGTCATCAGTTTTTTTAGGATAGTTCTTTTAAATTTTCATTAACAAAATTTCAGTTTCTTAACAAATGAAAGTAAATTGTAATAACACTTTGATCGCACTTCTCGCTTTTTGCATTCCGATGCTTTGCCATGCTTTTATGATCGAGAAAGGAGTTTGGCTAATCGCCGATACTGTGACCAATGCTGATATTTATACCGAATTAACAAAAGTTGAGGAAGCTGCCAAAACACAAAAATTAAAGGAGGCTTCTCAACTTTTAGTCGACATTCTTCAATCAGGAAAAGCTGATGGATATGTTGCGTCAGACATGGAGCCTCTGTCTCTGACTATATATTCTGCCAGTCTTTGGTACAAGGCTGAGTCTTATCATAATCAGAATCAAGCCATTGTAAAAAAAGCTCGCAAGGCGATTAAAGAGTGGGAAGAAAAAGCAAAGGGCAATCAGTGGAAAAGCTATAAAAATCTTTTCTATAGAATGAGAGACCATTATATAAGAAAAAAGGACCAAGTAAATCGTATAGCTACTCAGAAGGAAGCCATTTTATACGATCCTTTTGATCTAGAGCAAATTTCATCACTAAATGAATATTGTCGCCGTTTCCCAAATTGTGTTGGTGATATGGCTGCTTTTGCAAAGGAGTTCAAAGAAAAAGGCGGCGTTCTGCCAGCTTTTCTCGAACTTACGATAATTGTTGCTGAAAATAACGACAAAGAGAAAAAACTTGATGCTGTTTTGAGTTGGCTGTGGGCTAATCGTCACGAGAGCCTTGAAAACATCAAAAATGGCGTTGAGACAGCTTCTCAACTGATTTCTATAGAACATCCAGAAGGCATAAAACTTATTGTATCGTCTCTTACAGACTTAGCGCTTGCCCAACCTGGCAGCGAGGAGAGAATGCCTGTAATTGCTTATCTGATCAACGAAAGGGCAAAGATACAAGCTATAAGCAAAGACGTTTTGAAAGATTAGCATGAAACTCAAGTTCTACATAAAAATAATAAGTCTATTCCTGTTTTTTTGTGTTGCATGTTCAATCGAGGCCAGGGCATCCAATAGATTTGTAGATTTTATATATTCGGCTTCTATTACCAATGAGATTAAAGAAGGATATTTTAGTGATTTAAAAATAAAAGTTTCTTCAGAGGAAATGGGGTTAACAAACTTAGCTAATCAAAACTTTGATGTTTTTCCTTGGACCGGCTTGAGGGAAAACATAGATTATATTTGGAGCGATGAAAGTAGGCAAAGACTAAATGGAGAAGTTTCTTTGACGAGAATAGTCGAATCATTGAATAAGCAGGATATATTTGAAAGAAAAATAAACGATCCTGAAGATCAATTATCAGATATATATAAATATAGGGATCTTCTTGCGATTCCAGGATTAGCAGGAAAATTGTATTGGAAAATAGAAAAACTTTTTTGGCGAGGACAATATTTGAAAGCCAAAGAAGGTTTTGAGTTTTTAACTCTTCCGGAAAACAAAGACGGTTTTACTCAGGGGGCTTCACGTTTCTTTTTGGGAAGGATGGCAAAAGAAATTCCGCTTAGAACGACCGGATTTCCTTCAAGGCATGATGCTCAAATGACAGCGTTGGATTATCTTCTTTCTGTACATAAATTTCCGACATGTTTAACTTATATCTCTTTTTCGTACATAATGGCAGCTGAAGTTTATTCTGAGATTGGTAAAAATAAACAAGCTATTGCTCTGTGTATGGTGGATGTTCCTAGCATAGATTGGAAGGAAATGAATACCACGAAACATTTTAATGCAGCGAAGTATTGTTTATATTTGGATGATATAACAAACAGAGTGCGCCATCTTTATGAGAGTTATAGATATGGAAATGAAAATACAAACGAGAAAATAGAGGACATCATTAATAACGATCCATTTGTCTGCTCTTTTTGGGAACAATGTATCGGAATACCTTTTAGCGATTATGACAAGCATTTATGTTTTGCTGCTGCATTGGAAGAGAAAGATGATTTTCCATACGAGGATAAATTTTATGAAGCAATCAATCATTCCTGGCCGGAGGAAAAAAGTCTTCCCGATGAGATAAGAAACAATAGAGTTCTAAATAACAACATTCTGGAACACCAAAAGTAGAGGCTTATATGAAAAAAACTATTCTAATCGTTCTTTTACTATTATCGCCACTTTGTTTAATGGCCAATGTTCCTTTGGCAGTAAGCATTGGAGGGCCAAAAAAGCTATCAACTGGTAGTTTGAAAGTTCCATACACTTGCGATGTCCAAGGCAATCTAAACGGAACGATTATATCTTATTGCTGGACTTGTATGGGCGAAAATGGAGAGGACTATAGCGATTTATTTGATGGTGGCACGACAAATACATATCGCATTTATATTAACGATGCTCCTACTAATTTTTGGCTCGATGTTTATATGTATTATAGAAGCAATACTGATTCAAATGAATACGTGCTATCAACAGGAGAACGAATTCAAGTAATGGAGCCAGATTTTAATGTTGAAAGAGAATCTGGTCTTAATGGTGGTACCCCTACGCCATCTTCTACAATTTCAATGCATTTTAATATTGATGATGATGATTTTTCATCAGTAAGCGGTAGTTTAATTAATTGTGGCCAGGATTATCTTCAAACTAGTTATGTTGTAAACAATAAAGAAAATGATATGCCATATATCAAAATTACGACTACCGAGCCAGGTTTAGAAATTAAATACGGGAGGATTAAGGTTGTTGTTAGTGATAATGCCAAAGTATGGAAAACTAAAAATAAAGGGTCTAATAATTTGCTGTTTGACGAAAGTTCTACCACAGAAGTCAATGGTACTACATCAGATGGAAGGGCTCTTATTTCTGCAATTCTTAAAGGAAAGGTGTATGTGGAAGGGGTCGGACTTGGCAACATATCAATTAGTGTAAATTATAATGATAAGATAGTTGCCAATATGCCATATCAAGCTTTTGCTCCAGTAGCTGGAAGAATTCCTACACGCGAAGAAAGGATATGGTGTGAAACAGCTTTTCCAAATATGGATGGTTGCGAGTTTAGTATAAAGTCTGATTATACTGAATTATATTGTCCTAACTACAATTGTATCGCATATTCCGTTTTGCCAAACATGTCTTCTAATCCATCCTTAAGATTCTGGGCAACAGATTTTTTCCGTTCTAGCGGATGGGAATATTCTGCACATACAAATTTAATGACATGCTTTACTTACGCTTTTTATACTCATGGCGGCGTAAAATACACTAGTGTTGACCTTTTTGGGAATCAAAATCGTATTTTGGAATATGTTGACATCATTAATTTCTTTTCTTTTTACCGCTATATACAAACTTATTCATACGAAGACATTTATTATTTTAGCGCTTTTCACGCAGCCAGAAGAGCCACTAGTTCTGAAAGACTAGGATTTTATGACAGAGACTATATCGTTGTGAGCAAATGTGGCCCGGGGCCAATTATAATACACTATGCCGCATCTGTAATAGATGAGTACGGTCATATAATAATAAAGTTTAGGTATGATCCAATTTAATTGTACAATATAAATACACAATATGAAATTGTAACCCAAAGCAAGGAGGAATTCCACAATGAAAACTTTATTATCATTTTTACTTTTACTTACGGCAATATCTTTTGCCGGCGAAGATGGTGACGCTTTTGCGAAATACGAAAAAGCGATAATTGCCAGCGGCCAATTTCCCTTATCATCTTGGCTAATTGTTACTTCGCCTTCCAGCAATTGTCATGCCGTAAACGTCAAGGATTGCTTGCCTGATGAAGCGGCTAAGATCAACAAGTCTGCCGAAGAGGCAAGAGAATATTTGAAAGCTCTCCCTCCCAAAGATGTGTGGGAGTTTACTATGACCGCTTGTGAAAAGCAAACTTTCAAAGGAATGAAAACTACCCCGCGGCTGGAGGAGCTTGATGAAGCTGCAAAGAAAGCTAACGTAACATCACTATCTAAGTCGTTTACTGGTGAGGCTGCTGACCTTTATACTGCCGAAGCTGAAACGCTTTTGTATGATAAGTCCGGGCTAAAGTTTAATTATTCCTATAGCTCGATAGCATTCTTTTGGACGAAGCAATTCAGTATTCCTGCAATGACTTCGCCTAAGGTTATGTATTATTGGTGGTATGAAGGAAGGAAATATCTTCCTGAAATATGGAAGGACTGGTATGCTTGCTGGCAGAAGGAAGTTTCCAGGGAGCAACCGCGCAAAACCGTTCTGGAGAATCTTGCGGCGGATATCAACTCGCTTTCCTATCACATTGCTCCGTTCGTTTACAAGGCTATCAAAAATGGCGACGAATCTTTGACTAAATATTTTAAAGGCGTTAAACCTGTTGGCGGTGCTTTTTCCCGCAACGTGGAGCCTTATACCTCCTGGTGGGAAAGAGAGAAAGAAGGATGCACTTTGCCCCCTTGTGAAGGCTTTGAAGCCGCATCTAAGCGTTTGGGGAATGTAGATATGCTGAAAACGATCCAGAAGCTGTCTGAAGCCGCCAAAGAGTACTATTCAAAGCCGCGGGAAAAATCGGGCTATTGGTATTATAATTTGGCAGACGATCAAGAATATGACGGCGAAGACGCCGCTCAAAAATTAAACGAGGTGCTTTTCAAATAAAAGTTGATAGATATTTGATCTGCTGAAAAGCAGCAGCCTTACGGCTGCTGCTTTTTTGATGAAACACTAGGTTTGGATTATATCGGGAAATTTTTTGTTTACATTTAATGTGCGAGGGGGATGGCTTTATTATAAAAAGTGTAATGAGTTGCTAAAACGCCGGAATTATTCCGCGGACGATCGCTTTTTTCGGCGTGGGAAAAGCTTGTTCAATAGTCGAGACTGTCTGGGTCGAGTAGGAAATTCCTGAGGCCGATGGTGACTATTCCTTGCGAATTTCGCGAGGGGGCGACATTTTCCTTGACGACGACGATTTTTTTGAAAGAGTCGTTGACGTTCAAAAGCGGCCTCAGTTCTTTTTCAGTCTTGTCGCCGGTGGGCATGGCGAAGGCGGATTGGACATAGTAGCGTTGGTCGCCGCGGTTTATCACGAAATCTATCTCGGTCTGCTTTTTCAAATAGGAGCCGTTTTTCATTTCCCTTATCTCAACGATGCCAACGTCGACGGAATAGCCGCGATAGTTCAGCTCGTTGAAGATGATGTTCTCCATGATGTGGTTTTCCTCGGTCTGCCGGAAGTTAAGCCTGGCGTTCCTTAAGCCGAGATCCTCGAAATAAAATTTCGAGATGGAGTTGAGGTGCTTCTTTCCTTTGATGTCATATCTTTTCGCCTCTTCTATTATAAAAGCGTCTTTGAGATAGTCAAGGTAGTTTTTTATGGTTGCCCCCGCCGGGATGGAAGCGCGTTCTTTGCTGAAGGAATTGGCGATTTTGTAGGCGTTGGTCAGTGACCCTATGTCGGAAGCGACGACGTCTATCACGCCGTCCAGAGCCGACACGTCCCTAATGTCGTACCTTTCTATGAGGTCCAGCAGATAGGTCTCCTTGAAGAGATCCTTCAGGTATTTTTCCTTTTCTTCTTTGGTCTCCAATTTCAGGACGTGGGGGAGACCTCCGTAGGTATAATATTCGGTCCAGGCCAGGTCGAGGCTCTTAGCCAAAAAAGTCAGGTCCTTTCCGTCCCAGCGCGCTTTCCTGTCTTCCAGATAGGCTTTTAGGAATTCTAAAAAGCAAAGAGGATACATCCTTATCTCGTCGCCTCTGCCCCTGAATTCGGTAACAACGTCTTTTGAGAGGAAGTGGGAATTGCTTCCGGTGACGAAGACGTCGGCGTTGCTGAAATGCATGAGACCGTTAAGGACATCCGGGAATTCTTCCAATTTCTGCACTTCGTCAAGAAGGATGTAGTGCATCTTGCTGTCTTTTTTGATCGCTTTGCTTAAATATTTGTAGCATTCCTCCGGATCTCTGAGAGACTTGTTCTTGATGTCCTCGAAGTCGATCTGAACGATATGATCTTCCCGGACGCCTTCATTCAAAAGCGACTCTTTAAAAAAATTAGCCAGCAAAAAGGATTTTCCGCAGCGGCGGATGCCGGTTATTATTTTGATCATTCCGTTGTGCTTGTGCCTGATCAGAAGATCCAAATATTTATCTCTTTTAATTATCATAACGTTTCTATTTTCATTTTAGGGTCATTTGACCCGTTTTTAAAAGTTACATTATAATATTACCATAATTGCCTGAGCGTAACAATATGCCGTTTGCAAACTAGCATTTTTCGTAGCGCGAGTTTTACGCAAAGGCGCGGGAACTCCATTTTGAAACAGCTCTATTTTCATTTTAGGGTCATTTGACCCGTTTTTGAAAGTTGGGCCGGTATGGCGGTCGTATTTGATAAAATATAATCCGAATTATTCAATATTTTCCCATTCCGAGAAGATTTCTAATTCAATAAAAAAAATAAAATGAAAAAACTAATCGCTGTTTTGATTCTGGCATCGCTTGCCTTCGCTGGCGCGCTTATGGCGGATACTTCCCTCTGGTCCGACTCTTTCCATTTCGACGGGAACGCGATCACGGAGGAACCGATCCTTTTGAATCCCACCGATCCTCTGGCCTACAGCAGCGCCATGACGGAAGGAGAACCCAAGTCTCTGAAGATCATTGTGGAGGACACGCTTAACCCGGAGATAGCGGCCAGTATTTTCACGGACTACTCTGCAACGCCGGTGGAAGGCACTGCCACCTGGGACTACACCGCCGAAGATTACAAGGATTTCCCGACCGATGACACCTACCTTCTTGTTGAAACCGTCGTAAGCGACACAGAGCACAGATTATTTTCCAGGTTGGTGACGATCCTGCCAGAACCGGCCGGTCTTTTGCTGCTTGGCTTGGCGGCGGCGTTCTTCCTGCGCAAACGCGCGAAGAGTTTGCTCGCGGTCGTCGCGCTGATCGCCTTAAGCGCTTTGAGCGCCAAGGCGGAAAGTTCCGTTACGGAAGTCAAATGCATGCAGATGTGGCCCTTTGACAGAAGCGTCATTATCAATTTCACTATCGAAAGCGATAACCCCTACGGCCTTGAAGTAAAATTCTACGGCTCCACCGATAACGGCGAGACTTCCTTCGAATTAACTGAGAAGGGAACGCTAACCAAAGACGGATCTGACGGCACCCTCCCCGGGGCAGGAAAATACAAAGCCATCTGGATGCCGAACGAAACCTTCTACGGCCTTGTGACCGACGACATGAAGGTCAGAGTGGAGATCGAGGAAGTGCCTCCTCCTCCTAGTGATCTTTATATGGTGGTCGATCTCACAAGCGGCGACATAAGCTATCTTGATTCTGTGCCGGAAGGCGGATGGACTTACGAGTACAAGAACACAAAAATGGTCCTGAGAAAGATCCAGTCAGGCAAATTCATCATGGGCTCTCCCATCGACGAGTTGGGAAGATACCCTGATGAGCTTCAGCATGAGGTCACTCTAACAAAGGACTTTTTCATTGGCGTCTTCGAGACTACTCAGGGGCAATATGAAACGATCACTGGCAGCAATCCTTCATATCATTCCGGCAATACGCGGCCTGTGGAATGCGTTTCCTTCAATATGATCAGGGGAGCGGAAAAAGGCGCCGGCTGGCCGGCCGACAGCGATGTCGATGAAGAATCCTTCCTGGGCAAGCTCCGTGCCAAGACAAGCAAAAATTTCGATCTTCCCACGGAAGCGCAGTGGGAATACGCCTGCAGAGCGAAAACGACTACCGCGCTGAACGATGGAAGTAATCTTACCAACAGATACGAAGACGGCAACATGAACAAACTCGGCCGCTATTCTTATAACGGCGGTGAAAACGAAGGCACGGCGGCAGTCGGTTCATATCTGCCGAATAAATGGGGATTGTACGATATGCACGGCAATGTCTGGGAGTGGTGTTTGGATTGGTGGGACTACAACTCAAAATGGTCCAGCGATCCGGTCACGGATCCGGTAGGACCTGCTGAAGGCACTCAGCGCTACCTTCGCAGCGGCAGCTGCTATTACGGCGCGGGCGATTGCCGATCGGCCTACCGGGGCGCCAACGACCCGTCGTACAACACCAACAGCGGATACGGCTTCCGTGTGGTTCTAGTTCCTTAACGAGAAGTTAAGCGTTAAGGTTTCAATTCTCAAAAGGATGCGATAATGTGTCCAGCTCAATTCGGAACGCACTGCGTTCCGTTTTTGGAATGAAATGTAAAACAATCTCATATTTCTCAGATTTCTTATGTCAAATCCTTGCCCGAACTCTTTTTTAAGTCGAGCGGAAAGATTTTGCAATGTCTTTTTTCCGTAATCTGCGCGATAATTCCCTTTCTGCTCATGCTCGACGATCAATCTTCCAATGTTCCAATAGGCTTGCACCATTGCTGAATTAACCGAAGCGTAAGCTTGATTGCGGTATGAAAGAAGCGTTTCTCGAATCGCAGAATAGAGAGTTTGAACCTCCTCAGGGGGATTTTTGTTCAAATTATTGTTGCTTTTCATGCTAAGTTCTTTTTTGAAGTTGACGAGTTTTCACTAACCTCAGTGTACGCCATGATAGACAAAAACGTAAATAAACACAAGGAGATTTGCTTTTGCTAATAGTTTTTATAGCAGATGTAATCTAAATGAATTTAATTATTCTAGGTCTTGTAAAAAAACTTTGGGCATCGGTTACATTTGATGTATAAGGGGGTGGCGGTTAATTACAAAAAATGTAATGGCAGGACGGGCGCGTAGGGCGGAAAGGCGGAAAAATGGGGACTTTTGGAGTTTGGCACACCTTTTGCTTTATGTATGGCGACAACTATTTTCATCAACCATCAGGAGAAAAAAATGAACAGTTGCGCCAGAAAAGCTGCAGTTTCCAAAGTCGCGGGCCTCAAGGGCTGCGCGCCCTTCGCGGGTGAGGCTTTCAAGGAAGCCGATTACGCCGCGGACGTTTTCACTAAAAAAGCCATGAAGGAATATCTTCCTCATGACACCTACGCGAAACTGCTGCAGACTATAGACCAGGGCCAGCCTTTGGATCCCTCGATCGCGGGCGAAGTGGCGCACGCCATGCGTCGCTGGGCCAGCGACAGGGGAGCCACGCACTACACTCACTGGTTCCTGCCTCTGACGGGCTCCACGGCGGAAAAGCACGACGCCTTCCTTGAAATCAAGAAGGGCGAGCCTATCCAGTCTTTCTCCGGCAAGAATTTGATCGTGGGCGAACCGGACGCCTCGAGCTTCCCCTCCGGCGGCATCCGCTCGACCTTCGAGGCCAGGGGCTACACTGCCTGGGATCCGACCTCGCCCGCCTTTATCAAGCGCCACGGCAACGGCGCCACGCTCTGCATCCCCACGGCCTTCTGCGCCTACACCGGCGAAGCGTTGGACAAGAAGACGCCCTTGCTCAGGTCCATGCAGGTTTTGTCCCAGTCCGTCAAGCACCTTATGAAGTGCTTCGGCAAGAAGGACGAGAAGGTTACCATTACGCTGGGCCCCGAACAGGAGTATTTCCTGATCGACAAGAATTTCTACCTTTCCCGCCCCGACCTGCTTCTGACCGGCAGAACTTTGTTCGGCGCTCCGAGCCCAAAGCATCAGCAGCTTGAGGACCACTACTTCGGCACCATCAAGGGAAGGATCCTGAACTTCATGACGGAAGTCGAGGACGAACTGTGGAAACTGGGGATCCCCGCCAAGACGAGGCACAACGAAGTGGCCCCCGCCCAGTTCGAACTGGCTCCCATGTTCGAGGAACTGAACCTCTCCTGCGACCACAATATGCTGGTTATGGAAGTGCTCCGCCAGGTGGCGGACCGCAACGGATTGGTCTGCCTCTTGCATGAGAAGCCCTTCGCGGGCGTCAACGGCAGCGGCAAGCACAACAACTGGTCTATAGCCTACGGCGGCACGAACCTCTTCGACCCGGGGACAGACCCTCACCAGAACGCCATCTTCCTGACCATGCTCTGCGCGGTCATCGAAGCCGTCGATAAGCACGCCGACCTTATAAGGGCCGCGGTCTCCGGCGCCGGCAACGACCACAGATTGGGCGCCAACGAAGCGCCTCCCGCGGTCATCTCGATTTACCTTGGCGATCAGCTGGCCGACATCGTCCATCAGCTGGAAGCTGGCAAGCCGAAACGCTCCAAACACGCGAGCGCTCTGAAGATCGGCGTCGATACGCTGCCGCCTCTGCCCAAGGACGCTACGGACCGCAACAGGACCTCGCCCTTTGCTTTCACCGGCAACAAGTTCGAATTCAGGGCCCCCGGTTCCTCCGCTTCCTGCGCCGGCCCGAACATCGTTCTGAACACCGTGGTGGCGGAAGCTTTGGAGCGCATCGCTTCTGAACTGGAAAAGGCCGACGTGGTCGGCAAGAACGAGCCCGGCAAACACACGGCGAAGTTCCACGACGTTTTGACGGACATCCTGAGCAAGATAGTAAAAGACCATAAGCGGGTCTTGTTCAACGGCGACGGCTACAAGTCCGACTGGCTGGCGGAAGCCGCCAAGAGAGGATTGCCCAACACCTCGAAAACTCCGGACGCCCTTAAGGCTTTCGTCAAGAAAGAAAACATCGAGATCTTTGAAAAATCAGGCGTCTTTTCCGAGAGAGAAACGCTCTCCCGCTACGAGATCGCCCTGGAGGACTACAAGACCAAGATCATGATCGAAGGCAACTGCGCGCTGGAAATGGTTGACACCATGATCATGCCGGCCATCAGGTCGGAATACAGAGACAGCCTGGAAGCCCTGAAGAAGGCCGCGGATTGCGGCGTGGCCTGCGGGACCGAAGCGCTGCGCGATCAGTCTGTGCTCTTCGGCAGCGGCCTCGACACCTTAAGAAGACAGCGCGACAAACTCGAGGAAGCCATATCTCAAGGCAAGAGCTGCGACACTATCTCCGCCATGGCCGCCCTGCGCGCCACCGTGGACAACCTTGAGAAGCACGTCTCCGACGAAAAGTGGCCGCTCCCCAAATATCGCGAAATGCTCTTCATCTACTAAGCGAACAGCATGTCAGAACAAATCAAACACGAATGCGCTGTGGCGCTCCTCTGCAGGAGGGCGCCACAGCTTGACACAAAAAGCGCCCTCAACAAACTGGTCCTGCTCTTGGAAAAACAGCACAACAGGGGGCAGGACGGAGCGGGGGTCGCTCTTATAGATCCCAAGCCTGTTCCCGGGAAAGCCGCATATCTTTTGAAAAAGTCGGCTTCGGAGAATCCCCTGGGAGATCTGGTTGGCTACTGCCACAAGTTCACAGGGGATATTCAGCCCGGCGTTCTATTGGGACATTTACGTTACGCAACCTACGGACGGCATGAAGAAAACTTCTGCCATCCGTTTTTGCATAAAGAGGCGGAGCTGAAAAGGACGCTTTTCCTGGCTGGCAACTTCAACCTTACCAACACCAAGTCGCTCTTCAGTTCCTACGCGAAACTGGGCAAGCATCCCGATTCCATGGCGGACGGCTACCTTATGTGCGAGTGGCTCTCCTTTGAAATGGAAAAAGCCTGGGCTAGCGGCTGCAGGAGCGAAAAAGAGGTCCTTATTTCCGCCCTCAAGGATCTTCTGCCGAGGCTGGACGGCGCTTACACGCTCTGCGGAGCCTTGGGCAGCGGCTGGAGCTTCGTCGTGAGGGACGCCAACGGGATCAGACCCTGCTTCTATTACCTCAACAAGGAATACGCGGTGGCGGCTTCCGAACGTCCCGCGATCCAGGCTGCCTTCAACATACCGAGCGCGGAAGTGAAGGAACTGCCTCCCGGCAAACTGATGCTCGTTTCCCCGAAGGGACGAGTCTCCTTCGTTCAGATCCTGGAGCCTCTGGAAAAGAAGAGCTGCGTTTTCGAGCGCATCTATTTTTCCCGCGCCAACGACGCCTTGATCCACAAGGAAAGGAAGGCGCTGGGCGCGGCTTTGGCCAAGCCTATACTTGAGGCTGTCGATTACGACCTCGAGCACACCTTCTTCAGCTACATTCCCAATTCCGCCCAGGTCGCTTTCCACGGACTTCTTGAAGCGCTTTTCAACGAAGGCCTGGCGGAAGGCCGGCCCGTAAGGTTCGGGCAGATCGCCGTCAAAGACGCCAAGTTCAGAACCTTCATCGCGGACGCCGCCAGCAGGGCGGAATTCTACCAGCACGTCTATGACGTGACCTACGGACTTATTGAGCACGACGTGGACACGCTGGTGGTGCTGGACGATTCCATAGTAAGGGGCAACACCATGAAGAACGCCATCCTGCCCATGCTCGATAGGCTCAGGCCGAAAAAAGTCATCATCGCCTCCAGCGCTCCTCCCATTGCTTTCCCAGACTGCTACGGCATAG
>JAFZID010000002.1 GCA_017554565.1 bacterium | reverse complement strand
GGAGATGACGATGGTGTGGACTCTCAGAGGCTTCCCGTCCTGGGAATATTCGATGGTGACCTGGGATTTGCAGTCGGGCCTGAGCCAGGCTATTTTGCCCTTCTGCCTGAGTTCCGTAAGTTTGTTGATGAGCGCCCTGGCGTAGGTGATGGGCATGGGCATCAGCTGCGGAGTTTCCGTGGTGGCGTAGCCGAACATCATGCCCTGGTCGCCGGCGCCCTGCTCCCTGTGCAGGCCCTTGTCATGGGAGACGCCCATGTCGATGTCGGGGGACTGCCTGTTCAGGCAGGCCATGACCGCGCAGCCTTTTCCGTCGAAGCAGAGGGCCGGGTCGTCGTAGCCGATGTCGTTGATGGTCTTGCGGGCTATTTCCTGGAAGTTCAGATTGGCTTTGGTGGTTATTTCACCCGAGATGACTACCAGTCCGGTGGCGGCCATGGTCTCGCAGGCCACGCGGCTTTCCTTGTCCTGCCGCAGCGCTTCGTCTAAAACAGCGTCGGATATCTGGTCGCAGACCTTGTCGGGGTGACCCATTGAAACACATTCGGAAGTGAAAAGATAATTCCCTTCCCGGCTCGTTGCTTCCTTAGCCATAATAATCTCCCTTCTGATGGATTGCTTAGTAAAAAAATACTTTCTTAATTATTATAGCCTTTTTGCCCCTTAATTTTATCTTTCGGCCGCTCCGTCGATGAAACGGGCGTATTCCGGGTTGAAGATCATCTTTATTGTTCCGGTGGGGCCGTTGCGCTGCTTGGCTATAATCACTTCCGCATCGTCAACGGAAGCTTCTTTGTTGTAATAATTTGGGCGATAGAGCATCATGACCATGTCGGCGTCCTGCTCTATGGATCCGGATTCTCTCAGGTGCGATAGCTGGGGACGGTTGCCTTTTTCAGAGCCCTGCTCCGCCTGCCGGTTGAGCTGGGAAAGCGCAATGACCGGAACTTTCAGCTCCACAGCCAGTGATTTCAGGGAACGGGAGATGTAGCTGATCTCCTGGACTCTGTTGTCTTTGAACTGCTTGTCGCTGCCGGCGGACAAAAGCTGGATGTAGTCCACGAAGATGGCCGCGAAGTTGGGGCACTTGGCCCTCAGAAGCTGGCAGCGGCTCTTGATGTCGATGGGGGTGAGGCTGGGGGAGGAGTCGATGAAGAGGTCCAGCTCCTTGATGTTGCCGGCCGCTCTCACGATCTTGCTGTAATCCGCCGCCGTCATGTCTCCCCTTCTCAGGTTCTGGCCGCGCACTCCCGCCCGGGAGGACAGAAGGCGGCGCACCAGTTCGTCCGGGCCCATTTCCAAAGAGAAAAACGCCACCGCGGCTTTGTTTTTCTCCGCCACATGCTCCGCCAGGTTCAAGGCCAGGGCGGTCTTGCCCATGGAGGGGCGGGCGGCCAGGATGATGAGCTCCCCGGGATGGAAACCGGAGGTCATGTTGTTGAGATCCCTGAAGCCGGTGTCCAGTCCCGTGACCGTGGCGCCCTTCTGGCGGGCCTTGGTCAGTTTTTCCAGCATCTCGATGTTGGGAAGCATCAGCTCGCCAACCGAGAGAAAACCCTTGTTGCGGTCTTTCAGAAGGCCCACCATGTTCTGCTCCGCCTCGGAGATGATCTCCTTGGCGCTGCGTCCGCTCTCGCTGCATTCGCTGATAGCCTTGCGGCAGGTCGTCACCAGTTCTCTCAGGAGAGCTTTGTCCTGGACGATATCGGCGTAATACTCGATGTTTTCGGTGGTGGGCACGCTCTCCACCAGTTTGGCCAAATAGGAGGGGCCTCCCGCGTTCAGGTAGGCCTCGTTGCCCTGGAGGGCGTCGTGGACGGTCACTACGTCCACCGCCTCCTTGCCGTCGAATTTAGACCGTATGATGGAGAAGATCTCCCTGTTCGCGGGCTCGGTGAAGGAGTCGCGCGTCACAAAGCCGAAGGCCTTGGCGCGCGCCACTTCATCAATGAGCATGCATCCCAGGACGCAGCGCTCCGCCTCAAGGTTCTTCGGCGGCTCGTAGTTCGTCAGGGACGCGGGTATTTCGCGTTCGGGAGATGCCATAAGAGAGCTTTACTCGCTGACGACCAGGATCTTCAGCTGAGCGCTGACTTCCGCATGAAGCTTGACTTCCACGGTGGCCGGGCCGAGCTGCTTGATGGGGTTCTCGAGGAGGATCTTCTTGCTGTCCAGAACAACGTTCTGGGCTTCCAGTTCGTCGGCGATGTCTTTGGCGGTGACGGAGCCGAAGAGCTTCTCGTCTTCACCGGCCTTGCGGGCCAGCTGAACGGTGATGCCTTCCAGCTTCTTGGCCATTTCCTGGCAGGCTTCCAGTTCCTTGGCTTCCTCGATGCGGCGGCGGCGGACTATGGCCTCGATCTGGTCTTTGGCGTCCTGGGTGGGCTTGTCAGCCAGATGCTTGGGCAGAAGATAATTGCGGGCGTAACCTTCGGAAACGTTGACGATCGTGCCGGCTTTGCCGAGCTTGGGGATATCTACACGTAAAATCAGTTCCATAATTCCTTCCTTAAAGTTTAGTCTTCGTTGCGCACGTCGCCCACGTAAGGCAGCAGCGCCATAAAGCGAGCCTGTTTAACAGCCTTGGCCAGTTTGCGCTGGCACTTGGCACAGTTGCCGGTGACGTAACGGGGCATGATGCGGCCGTAGTCGGTCAGAAAATCCTTCAAAGCTTCGACGTCTTTGTAGTCGATGGTCTTCTTTTCCTGGCAGAACTTGCAGGGGAGTTTTTCGATTTTTCTTCTTTTAACTGTCATGTTTTTTGTCCGTATATGGATTTTGAGGTTAATTTTTATCAAAGGTCAAAAGCGCTTTTCCCTTCTTCCGCTTTTTCGGCCGCCTCTTCTTTCTGAGGCGCGGCGAAGGCGTCTTCCTTTTCCGGCTCGGGATCGAGGGTCTCGATGGTCTGGACTTCGGAAGTCACGGTGCTTTCATCACCGAAAGCTTCTGAAGTTTCCGGCGCTTCGCCGGAGGCTTCGCTGATGACATCGGAAACTTTCAGGGCCGGTTCCACGGCGTATTCCTGGCCGCTGAATTCATAAGCCAGGCTCCTGTAGTTTTTGAGATATCCTCGGGAAGCCACTTTCCAGTTGAAGGCCCGCGTCTCGCCCGGCCACACGATGATGGTCTGGCCGTCGCTCTCCCACTCCTGGGGATCGGTGGTCACGTTGCGGTTGTCCAGGGCTGTCAGAACGCGGCTGTAGTCGCGTTCGTTCATGACCTGGCCGCTGGCCGCCACGATCTCGTTCTCGGAGGCGAAGCCCCACTTGATGACGTGGCCGTCCTTGACGCTCATGTTGACGTCGGAACCAAACCAGGTCATGGGATTGAGGCCGGACTGTTCGAACCAGGAAAGAGGATTGGGAATTTCCCCCTGCTCCACCATGATCAGGCTGTCGTTTTCCACCAGGAAATAACGGCGGGCGTTTTTCATTCTGGGAGTAAAGGGCGTCCCGGGCTCCTTGTCCTCCGCCATTTCCTTGAGAGTCTCGACATATTTTTCTCTCGTGGCGGCGTCGTTGGAGGGGCTGCAGAAGCCTTCGTAGCGCACTGTGGCCTCGGCGGTGTCGCTATCCACGATAGCCAGCCGCCAGTCTTCCGTCTCGTAGGGCGGAAGCGAGGCGCAGCCCGCCAGAAGGAGCGTCAGGGCCCCGGTTAAGCAAAGGACGTTGCGCATAATCTTCAATTATTTTTCAAGGGACTGGATCAAATAACGGAGCACGTCGGCGTTCAGCGTGCAGCGTCTTTTGAAGGTGGTGATGCCGGCGGGGGGCATAGAGAAATTGATCAGATAGTAGAAGCCCTCGTTGCAGTGAGCAATGGGGTAGCACAACACTTTCTGACCGAGTTCCTCGGCTTTGTCGACGGTGCCGCCTTCTCTCTGGACATCTTTCTCAATCGTTTCAGTGACCTGGGCGAAGCGCTCGCTGGCCGCATCCGGATTGATGATGAACAAACATTCGTACTTATTCACTGGATTTCCTCCTGATTAGACGCGCGGCTCGATGCTTTGAGGAGCGCGCCAGTTGTTTATTTCATTTATAGTTTTCGCTTCGTTTAAACGGAGCTTTTCCGGAAGATCGGAAAGGTACGAGGTCATCGCCTCCACCGTTTCCCGCTCTTCTTCGGGGAACTCCGACAGCACATAATCCGCCATGTTCAGGGGATCTGCGCCCACTCCCATCCGCAAACGCGGCACATCCTTAGTTCCCATAACTTCCAGAATGGACCCGAGGCCGTGGTGGCCTCCGTCGCTGCCCGAGGCGCGGTAGCGCAGCTTCCCCAGGGGAAGGCTGCAGTCGTCCATGACAACGAGGATCTCTTCCGGTTTCACCGAGCGGTCTTTCGCCATTTTCAAAACGGCTTTCCCGCTCAGGTTCATGTAGGTCTTGGAAAGAACTAAAATTTGATCTTCCGCGTTTTGCGACCAGAGATAGTTTTTCCAAAAGTGCGTTTTCCACTCCGGGAAAGCCTTCCTTCTCATGGCCTCCACCGCCATACGGCCCAGGTTGTGCCTTGTCAGATAATAACCAGGCAGGGGGTTCCCAAGCCCGACGATGGCGCGGATCATAAGATCACTTCTTGCCTTTCGGCGCTTCGGGCTCGGCTTCCTCTTCTTTCTTGCGGGCAGTGATGACTTCGGGTTCTTCGGCGCCTTCAGCGGCGGTCTCGGAAGCGGCGGAGTCTTCGGCAGCGGAGGAGCTGATAACGACCACCGCGGTCTCGGGGTCGGCCAGAACGGTCACGCCTTCCGGGACTTTCAGGTCGGCCACGCGCAGGACTTCGTGAAGCTTAAGCGGCGTGACGTCCACACGGATGTCGTCGGGGATGTTGCCGGCTTTGCACTGAACTTCGACTTCGCGGAGCGTAAGCTCCATGATGCCGCCGAAATTCTTGACGCCGTCGGCGTCGCCCAGGGTGATGATGGGCACGGAGACCGTTACGATCTCGTCCAGGTCGACCACCACGAAATCCACGTGCTGGATGTTGTGGGTGGCGCGGTGACGCTGGATCTCTTTAATAAGCACGTTGACCACTTCGCCTTCGGCGTCCAGCGTCAGAATAGCGTGCTCGCTGTGCATCTTCTTCATCAGCTGGGAGAAATCGTGCAGATTAAGGGTGATGTTGATGTGTTTGCCGTGTCCGTAAACGACAGCGGGAACTTCGCCCTGGGCGCGCATCCTGCGGGCCACGGAGCTGCCGCCGGCCGTTCTGACGGCGCAGGACATCTTCAGTTCATTTTCCATGATGATTCCTTAATACGGTTAATTAGATTATATGTTGACTTTTTTTAAACAATAAAAAAAAGTACGCCTTTTCGACGTACCGGGAGGATGGAAGACCAGGGGCGGTATGTCCCCTTGGTTCAGCGCTGCGTCCCGGTTGGCTAAAACTTGTTTAGCCAGGCTGAATATTCAGCCGACGTGCGAATTTAGGTTCTAATATAATACGAAAAGCCCCTCCGAAATGCAAGAGCGGGTCCGGCCGCCCCTTAGCGGCCCCCAAAACCCGCCCTCATAAGGGAAGCGCTTTACTTTTTCTCTTCCTCGGAAAAAGTCTTGGGCAGGTCCGTCACCAGGGCCTCCGCCTCGAAGGCCTTGGCCAAATTAAGATCCCTTTTGGCCCTTATGGTCCACAGCGCCAGCTTCAGGCCCTCATGGTGGACCTTGTCCGCGAAGCGCCTGGTGGTGGTCGCAAGCTCCGCGGAGATCCAGGAGCAGCCGATCTCCTTGGCCGTCCGGATGTTCTTCTCGTCGCTTCCCTCGCACAGGAGCCCCGTCTTGATTCCGCCCTCGGCCTCCTTCGTCAGCTTCAGGGCGTCCGGGCAGAAGGAGATGACCAGCAGATCGTCTCCGGTGAACTCCGCCTCCTTAAGCTCCTTGACCATGACCTCGACCAGTTTTTTCAGCCTTCCCATGGTGGGGGGCGCCTTAACTTCCAGCTGCATGGCGATCCCCTTGCCTTTGAGGAAAGCCAAGATTTCCCCGAGAGTCGGCAGCGGGTTGCCCTCCTTGGTCTTGTACTTCCTGATCTCCTCCAGCGTCATCTCCTCCACGTTCACCTCCGCGCCGCAGCGCCTCGCCAAACTCCCGTCGTGAGTGACGACAAGCTGGTCGTCCTTGGTTATGTGGATGTCGGTCTCGAAGGCCTTGAGGCCCAGGGAAGCGCATTCCTCTAGAGCCGCCAGCGTGTTTTCATCCCTTTCCATGGCCCCCATGCGGTGGGCCACGATAAGAGGCTCGGCGAATGTCAGATTGGAGAACATAACGAGAATAAGAAAAAGAAAAAGTCTGTTCATAATAAAAAGAAAAGCGATCTCCGAAAACTGGAAACCGCTTTTTATCGATTAACGATCCAAAGATCAGGGATGGGCCACCTCGGGAGGCAGTATGGCCATCCCGGTGCGGTTGATGAGGCTTATGAATTCCTTTTCAAGATAATAGATGGCGTGCACCGAGTATTCGTCGGGGGTGTGCCAGCCGTAGATGTTCATCTTCGTCTGGCTCTCCACGAACTCCACCACCACGTAAAGCCCGTCGGTTATTTTGAAAAAGGAGTGGTCCTTGGCCTGCAGCGGGATCATGGAATACTTGCGGGAGTACATGTTGAGAAGGTAGTTCTTCTGATCCACCGTGCAGCCGCTGAAAATGTGCTCCATGGCCAAAAGCTTGTCGTCCTGGTCGAAATAGAACCTTCTGGCCGTCAGGACGTTCTTGTTGGTGCTGCCGCTCATGCCGTCCACGGCCGCCACCATGTAGGCCTTCGCCTTGTAAACATAGTCCGGAGCCTCGAATTCCAGCGCCTTGCTCATGACGTTG
>JAFZID010000001.1 GCA_017554565.1 bacterium | reverse complement strand
GGGGGCGTCGTTCACGCCGTCGCCGGTCATGGCCGCGACGCGGCCCTTTTGCTGGGCTTCCTTGACGATCCTGAGCTTGTCCTCCGGCAGGCAGGAGGCCACGACTGTGGAAAGGGGAACTTCCCTGGCGAATTCCTTCGCCGCTTCCTCGCGGTCGCCGGTCAGAAGCGCGCAGTCGATGTTTTGCTTTCTCAGCGCCGCTATGACCTCCGCGGCTTCTTTCCTGGGGGCGTCGGCAATAAAGAGGGCGCCCAGGTAAGTTTTCTCCAAAGCCACATGGATGGCGGTCAGGGAGGAGCTCTCCTCCTCCTTCAGGGCAACGCCGTTCTCTCTTAGGAAAGGCAGAGTGCCCGCCAGGATCTCCTTTCCGTCGGAGAGTCTTCTGGCCTTGACGCCCTTGCCGTATTCCGCGCTGAAATCCCGGCATTCCTCGGGAGAGATCCCGGCTTCCTTAGCTTTTTCCAACACCGCCTTCGCGAGGGGGTGCTCGGAATACTGCTCCAGGGAGGCCGCCAGTCCGAGGGTCTCGGGATCGGGGGAGCCGGAGACCGCCGGTTTCCCTTCCGTCAGCGTCCCGGTCTTGTCGAAGAAGATGACGTCGCAGCGGGAGAGCGTCTCCAGGGCCAGGGCGTCTTTGAAAAGAACGCCGAGGCTGGCGGCGCGCCCCAGTCCGCAGGAGAGGGCGGCGGGCGTGGCAAATCCCAGGGCGCAGGGGCAGGCCACCACCAATACCGTCAGCGCGTAGGGCAGGGCGGTGGAGAAATCTTTAAGGATCCACCAGACGGCAAGCGTTATGGCGGCGCAGAGGATGATGCCCAGGGAGAAGCGGCCGGCCACCACGTCGGCCAGCCTGGCCACTCTGGGCTTGGACATCCTGGCTTCCTCCACCAGACGGATCATTTCCGAAAGCGCTGTCTGTTCGCCGGAACGTTCCAAAAGCAGCGTGAAGGCCCCCTGGAGGTTCAGGGAGCCGCCTTTGACCTCGTCGCCGGGTACTTTGTCCACCGGCAGGCTTTCCCCCGTTAAAAACGATTCGTCCAGGGCGCTGCGGCCCTCCTTTACGCGGCCGTCCCCGGGGACTCTCTCCCCGGGTTTGACCAGGACAAGATCGCCGGGCCGGAGAAGGTCGGAGGGAATGTTTTTCTCAAGGCCGTTCTCCAAAAGGTGGGCTTCCCTCGGGATGAGCCCGGAGAGCTCCTCCAGGGAGGAGTTGGCGTTCTTCTTGGCTCTTTCCTCCAGCTTTTTCCCCAGCCCCACCACGGCCAGCACCATGGCGCTGGCGCAGAAATGAAAATGCGGATGGTCCGTATAGGAGAAGGCGTACATCAAAAGCTCGGAGAGACTGTAGAGGAAAGCCGAGGCGGTGCTGAGGCCCACCAGAAGCTGCATGTCGGGATGGGCGTAGCGGAGGGATAAATAGGCGCCCTTGAAAATATCAACGCCCCAAAGAAGGGCGGGCACGGTCAAAAGAAGCTGAAGAAGCCCGTCGAGGCCGTGAGAACTTGGCCGGGGGAGGATGTTCCATTCCAGAAGGAAAAGCGCCGCGGCGCAAAAAAGGGCAAGAAGGAAAAGCGCGTTTTTGAAAATGTCTTTCTGATCGTCCCCGGAGGAGGGGAGCTCCTTGGTGGGCGGGAAGCCTGCTTTCCGCGAGGCCTCCAGGATCTCCTCTTCAGTTGTTTGCGTCTCGTCGTAATAGACGAGGCAGCGCTTGCTGATGGGGTCCACCCCGGTCCTTTCGATCCCGGGGAGCTTCATGATCCCGCGGCTTATGGCGGAGGCGCAGCCGGCGCAGCGCATGCCCGGGGCGAAAAAGACAAGACTCTTCATTTTTTATTTTTCAGGCGTGAAGCCGGCCTTCCGCACGGCCTGGAAGACAGTTTCTTTGGAGCAGGCGTTTTCATCGCAGCCCACGCAGGCGGCTTTCGTTTCGGGGTCGAGATTTATCTCCAGGACGCCCGGGAGTTTTTCCAGTTCGCTTCTGATGGCCGCCGCGCAGTTCTGGCAGCCCATGTCCTGGATCTTGAAGTTTATTTTTTTCATTTCGCCTCCTGCAGGTCGTTTTCTTTTTCGAAGAACTGATAGCGG
>JAFZID010000042.1 GCA_017554565.1 bacterium | reverse complement strand
GGCAGCTGATCCTCGGGGATCTGGTCGCTGGAGCAGGTCACGCGCTCCACGCCGCCGGTTTCCCTGATGAACTTCTGCATGTCGGCGATCATGCCTTCCATGAAGGCGAACATCGCGGCCAGGGCCGCCACGCCAAGGATCACGCCGAGCATGGTGAGGAAGGAGCGCATCTTGTGCGCCCACATTTCCTTGCAGCCAACCATTATGCCGTGAAACAAACTCATGTCAGGCCCCCAAGATCCTTCCGTCCCTTATTTCTATCTGACGCTTGGTCTGGGCGGCGATGTCCTTGTCGTGCGTCACTAAGATTATGGTGTGTCCGGCTTTGTTCAGTTCTTTGAAAAGTTCCATGATCTGGGCGCCGGTCTTGCTGTCCAGGTTGCCCGTCGGTTCGTCCGCGAAGACCATTGCGGGGTTCATGATGAGGGCTCTGGCGATGGCCGCCCTCTGCCTCTGCCCGCCGGAAAGCTCCTGGGGCAGATGGTTCCAGCGGTCGTCGAGGCCCACCATCTTCAATATGTCCATAGCCCTTTTCTTGCGGTCGAAGGGAGAAACTCCGCCATAGACCATGGGCAACTCCACGTTCTGAAGGATGTTGAAGCGCGGAAGCAGGTTGAAAGTCTGGAAAACGAAGCCGATCCTCTTGTTGCGGACAGTTGAAAGCTCGTTGGCGCTCATGCGGCTGATGTCTTTTCCTTCCAGAAGCATTCTCCCGGAGGTGGGAGTGTCAAGGCAGCCCAGGATGTGCATGAGAGTCGATTTGCCGGAACCGGAAGGGCCGATAATGGCCAAAAACTCGCCTTCCTCGATGACGAGGTTGATCTTGTGCAAGGCCTCGAAAGCGGCGGCGCCGGTGTCGTAGGTCTTGCAGATGTCGATTAGTTCAACGACCGGCTGAGGCATTTTCAAATCAGCGGAGAGCTTTCGGGAATTTTTTAAGGATATCCTCGATCATGGTCATCGAGGCGACGGTTATGTCTTCGTTCTCGTCCTCCAGGACCGTCTCGCCGCGCCAAAGTTCCGCCAGGCCTTCCAATCCTGGCAGGGGCGCCAGCATGGTGATGGAGAGATAGTGAACTCTCGTCTCGCCCTTGTCGCAGCCGGGCAGCAAGGTGGCCGTGGGAAGATTCCAGAGCATCTCCTCCGTCACGCGCTTCTGGTAGAAGGCGGAAAAGCCGATGTCAACTATGAAGCTGACTTCCTCATAGGGGTCGTTGACGCAGATGTAGCCCTTTTCGGAGCTCTCTAGGACGTATTTCACCTTGTCGCAGATCTCGGTGAAGATGAGCCATTCGTCGGAATTGTTGTTTATGACTTCCTGGGTGATGTTCTCGCCCTTGTCGTTGATAACGTTGTAATTGATGCGGAAACGCGGCCTGGGCTGGAAGGTGTAGCGTTCCGATTTCGTTATCTTGACGTTACCGTAACTGCAGCCTAAAAGCGTAAAGAGAGCAACAAGGCAAAGAATGATCTTTTTCATATATATCTCCTTAAAAAATTAACGTCCCCTGCGCATCCAATCGTGATTGCGGACAGGTTCGCTCATAGAAGGCGGACGCTTTATGGCGACTTTTTCGCCTTCTTTGAGTCCGCTCTTGACCTCGGCGCCCGAAGTGTCGGTGACACCGATCGTCACGTCTCTTTTCTCAAATTCCTGCTCGGGCTGTTTCCCGTTGTCGGAGGATACGGCGGCAGGTTTTTCCACATAGACGTAATATTTCTGGTTTGAGGGGGCAAGCTCGTAATTGTCGCAGAAGACCGAGGAGAGCGGAACAGCCAGGGCGTCCTTGACTTCCTTCAGGATCGCGGTGATATTGGCGGTCATGCCCATCTTCAGCTGACTGACGTCGCCTTTAACGGCGATCCTCACTTCGAAGCCGTCCTTGCTTGAGGACGAGGAGGAGGAGCCTGCGGAGGAACCCGAGCTGGAGCTGCTCATGGGCGCCACATGCGTGACGACGCCGCTGTAGTCTACGCCGGGCGTGCTGTCGACGGTTATCTCGATATTCTGCCCGACGTGCAGCCTGGTCACGTCGATCTCGTTGACATAGGAACTGACTTCCAGATCCTTGAGGTCAGCCACCTTCATCATTTCCGTGCCGCTTGAGACGGAGTTCGCTCCCACAACCATTTCGCCGACCTCGATGTTCTTGTTGAGGACCGTGCCGGAGGTGGGCGAGAAAATGGTGGTCTTCTTCAAGTTGTCGGTATTGGTGTCGAGTTTCGTTATGACCTTCAGGACCGTATTGGACCTCAGGTCGAGCGTTGTCTTCACCTGATCGTAGGCGTCGTAAGAGATGATCTTCTTCTTGAAGAGTTCGTTGTTCCTGTCGTAATCAATCTTGGCCCTGTCGTAATTAAGCTCCGCTTCCTTCAGTTCGTACTCCAGGTCTTTCCTGGTGTTGAGGAGGTCAGTCTTGTCTAGTTCCACCAGGACGAAGCCGGAGGTCACCATCATGCCGTCCTCAACATAGACGTTCTGGACGCGGCCGCTTACTTCCGATTTGATGGCAACTTTGTTGACGGGATTGATAGTGCCGGTCTCTTCCAAAACGTCGGATATGTCGCGTTTAATAACAGGAGCTACGGGAACAGTTTCAACATTGGCGCTGGATTGAGTTTCCTGCCAGTATTTGTAAGCGTACCAGCCCCCACCAAGCACCGCCGCGAATAATAATAGATAGAGGATTCCCTTCATAGATAGGTGTGCTTTGGTCTAAAAAGAAAGGAGATGGTGGGCGACACTGGATTTGAACCAGTGACCTCATGCATGTCGAGCATGCGCTCTAACCAACTGAGCTAGCCGCCCTCATCACATAATTTAGTATGCGGATATCATAGCAAAAGGCCGGGCAAAA
Organism: bacterium; assembly: GCA_017554565.1. GTDB lineage: Bacteria > Auribacterota > UBA3054 > UBA3054 > UBA3054 > UBA3054. The sequence goes on along the minus strand of JAFZID010000042.1, from coordinate 7,298 downwards.
AATCAAGTGGTAAGTTTCTCGGCCTTCCCTTGCGGAGCGCTTCTCCCTTATGCTATAATCATTAAAATATTTTTGAATTATCTACTTTTAACCTCTAAGTAAAAAGGAACTCTATGGCTCGCAAAAAAGAGTGTATGGACGGCAACACCGCTGCCGCTCATGTGGCTCACGCCACGAACGAAGTGATCGCCATTTATCCGATCACGCCTTCTTCGCCCATGGGCGAAATCTCCGACGCCAAATCGGCCGCCAATCAGCCTAACATCTGGGGCACAATTCCCAGCGTTTCCGAACTGCAGTCTGAAGGCGGCGCCTCCGGCGCTGTGCACGGCGCCCTTACCTCCGGCGCTTTGACCACGACCTTCACGGCCTCCCAGGGTCTTCTTCTGATGATCCCCAATATGTACAAGATCGCCGGCGAACTGACCTCCACGGTCTTCCACGTCACCGCCCGCGCCTTGGCCTGCCAGGGCCTTTCCATTTTCGGCGACCACTCCGACGTCATGGCCGTTCGCCAGACCGGCTTCGCCATGCTCTGCTCCAACACCGTTCAGGAAGTCATGGACTTCGCCCTGATCGCCCAGAAAGCGACTTTGACGAGCCGAGTCCCCTTCGTGCACTTCTTCGACGGCTTCAGAACTTCCCACGAAATTCAGAAGATCGAAGTCCTCGACTATGAAGACATGAAGCAGATGATCCCCTTCGATCTCGTATTAGAGAACCGCAAGCGCGGCCTCTGCCCGGACCGCCCCTCCATGCGCGGCACCGCCCAGAACCCTGACGTTTACTTCCAGGGCCGCGAGACCGTCAACAAATATTATGAGGCTTGCCCGCAGCTCGTGCAGGACGCCATGGATGAATTCGCCAAGATCGTCGGCCGCCAGTACAAAGTTTACGAGTACGTCGGACATCCCGAAGCCGAGAACGTCGTGGTGGCCATGGGCTCCGGCGCCGGCACCATGGAAGAAGTCGTCACCGCTCTCGCCAAGCAGGGCAAGAAAGTCGGTCTTGTGAAAGTCCGCCTCTTCCGTCCCTTTGCCGGCGAACTCTTCGCGGCCGCTCTCCCCGCTTCCGTCAAGCGCGTCGCGGTCCTCGACAGGACCAAAGAGCCCGGCTCCCAGGGCGAACCCTTGTACGAAGACGTTTGCTCCGCCATCGCCGAAGCCGTCCAGACCGGCAAAGCCAAATTCGCCATGCCTGTGATCGTCGGCGGCCGTTACGGCTTGGGCAGCAAGGAATTCACCGACGCCATGTGCAAAGGCATCCTCGACAACCTGGAAGCCAAAGAGCCGAAGAACCACTTCACCATCGGCATCAATGACGATGTCATGGGCACCTCCCTTCCTTACGATCCTGCCTGGCAGGCTGAGGAAAACACCGACACCTATTGCGCCATGTTCTACGGCCTCGGTTCCGACGGCACCGTGGGCGCCAACAAGAACTCCATTAAGATCATCGGCAACTACACCGACAACTACGCTCAGGGCTACTTCGTGTACGACTCCAAGAAGGCCGGCGGTCTGACGACCTCCCACCTCCGCTTCGGCAAGAACCCCATCGCCAGCGCTTACCTTATCACGAAGGCTGACTTCATCGCCTGCCACCAGTACTCCTTCCTTGAGAAGTACGACATGCTCTCCAACCTCAAAGAAGGCGGCATCTTCCTCGTCTCCTCTCTCTACGACACCGCGGAAGAGACCTGGCAGCACCTGCCCAAGAAGGTTCAGGAACAGCTGATCCAAAAGAAGGCCCGCTTCTTCACGGTCAACGCCATCAAAGAAGCTGAGAAGATCGGCCTCGGCAGCCGCACCAACACCATCCTTCAGACTGCCTTCTTCATGATCTCTAAGGTCATGGATCCCGAGACCGCGGTCGCCAAGATCAGGGAATACATCGTCAAGTCCTACTCGAAGAAGGGCGAAGCCGTCGTGGCCATGAACAACAAGGCCGTGGACGCCGGCTTGCAGGCCGTTTCCGAAATGCCGAAGGACAAGATGGTCGTCAACACCGAGAAACCGATGAAGTCCGCCGTCCCTGCCGACGCTCCGGAATTCGTCCAGAAAGTGACGGGCGTCATGATCGCCGGCAACGGCAACGATCTGCCTGTCTCCGCCATGCCGGTGGACGGCACCTTCCCCACCGCCACGACGCAGTACGAAAAGAGAAACATCGCCGTCAACATCCCGGTCTGGGATCCCACCACTTGTATCCAGTGCGGCATGTGCTCTCTCTACTGCCCGCACGCCGCCATCCGCATCAAAGCCTATGAGCCCGCGGCCGCTGAAGGCGCTCCCGAGACCTTCAAGAGCACGGACGCCAAGACGCCCGCTTTCGCCGGCTTGAAGTTCACGGTCCAGATCGCTCCGGAAGACTGCACGGGCTGCGGCGCCTGCGTCGAAATGTGCCCCGCCAAGTCTAAGACCGAGGAAGGCAAGAAAGCCATCAATATGCAGAAGCAGGAGCCTTTGAGAGAAGCCGAAGCCAAGAACTACGCCTTCTTCCTTGCTCTGCCTGAAACGAAAGCCGAACTGGCCAACCCGACCACCGTCAAGGGCAGCCAGCTCCGCCGCCCGCTCTTTGAGTATTCCGGCGCTTGCGCCGGCTGCGGCGAAACACCGTATGTGAAACTGCTCTCTCAGCTCTTCGGCGACAGAGCCATGATCGCCAACGCCACGGGCTGCTCCTCCATTTACGGCGGCAACCTGCCCACCACCCCGTACTGCCAGCGCGCCGACGGCCGCGGCCCGGCCTGGTCCAACTCCCTCTTCGAAGACAACGCGGAATTCGGTCTCGGCATGAGACTGGGCGTCGATAAGTTCAAAGGCTTCGCGCTCGAACTGATCGACAAACTCTTGGCCTGCGATTGCTCCGCCGAGTGCAAGCCGCTCCTCGAAGCCATCAAGAACGCTCCTCAGACCAACCAGACTGAGATCGAAGAGCAGCGCGCCAGAGTCGCCGAACTCAAAGAGCGCCTCGCTAAGTGCGACAAGCAGGAAGCCAAGCAGCTCTGCTCCCTCGCCGACTACCTCGTCAAGAAGTCCGTCTGGATCCTTGGCGGCGACGGCTGGGCTTACGATATCGGCTACGGCGGACTCGACCACGTCATCGCCTCCGGCAAGAACGTCAACATCCTGGTCCTCGACACGGAAGTCTATTCCAATACCGGCGGCCAGATGTCCAAGGCTACCCCGCTTGGCGCCAAGGCCCTCTTCGCGGCCGGCGGCAAGAGAATGCCGAAGAAAGATCTCGGCATGATCGCCATGACCTACGGCAACGTCTACGTCGCTTCTGTCTCTCTGGGCGCCAACCCCGCCCAGGCTGTCAAAGCCTTCAACGAAGCTGAAGCCTACGACGGCCCGTCCCTCATCATCTGCTACGCTCACTGCATCGCCCACGGCATCAATATGACCACCGGCTTGCGTGAACAGCAGAAAGCCGTCAACAGTGGCGCCTGGCTCCTCTATCGCTACAACCCGATGCTCGAGAAGCCTCTGCAGCTCGATAGCAAGGCCCCGACGCTCCCCTATAGCGAGTACGCCTTCGGCGAAAACCGCTTCCGTCAGCTGAAAGCCCAGGATCCCGCCACCGCGGAAGCCCTGGTCGAAAAAGGCGCGAAACTGATGGAACGCCGCTTCAAGCTTTATCAGAAACTCTCTGAAATAGAGCTTGACTAAAAAAGAGAAAGCGGAGCGGCGCACGCCGCTCCGCTTTTTAAAACCAAACCGACACTCTCTTTTGAAAATCTTAAAACGCTTTCTACTGATCCTGCTCCTGCCGGCGCTCCTAACTTTTTCCGCCTGCCAAAAAGGCGGCGGAGTTCCGGTGAAACTTGAAGCGCAGGATGGATCCCGTTATCTGGCCAACGGAAGCGAGCCTCAGGAACTTGAAGTAAAAGTCCTGAACGATTACGGCAAGCCCGTTTCAGGCATCAAAGTGACATTCGAATCCCAGGATGAGGCGGTCTCTTTCCCTGAAGAAGCCGTTTCAGTTTCCGACGAAAGCGGCAGCGCGAAAACAACAGTCGCCGTCGCACCCCGTCCCGGGACTCACCATGTGAGAGCGCATTTCCGCCTGCCTGACGGCACCTCAAAGGAAACGACCTTCGCCCTCTGCTGGGGCGTTTCCGTAGCCGGCGATCACCAGCAGGCAATGAACGGCCTTTCCATAAAAGAGCCCGTAACTCTCACTTTCTACAACGAGGACGGCTCTCCCAAAGGAGAAGTTCCCGTCCACTTCTTCTGCGAAGGCGCGTCTCCAAAAGTGGAGTTCAGCGCCGAAAATCTTAAAAGCGACGAAGCCGGGCAAGCCAAAGTTTACATCAAAGGCGCGAATGTTTCCGGCAAAAGCTTCATCCATGCGGAAGCCCCCGGCTTCGACAGCTTCTGCTTCTCCGTCCAGACCATCGACAAGAGCGCTCTTCTGCTTAAGCTCCTGGGCTTCTTCTCGCTCTTCTATCTGGGGCTGGTCTTCATGTCCTTCGGCCTCAGGACCGCCGCCAGCGAAAAACTGAAAGCCCTCTTTAATTCCAAAGAACGCCGCCCGATCTCCGACCTTTTCAAGGGCGCTTTCGTCACAGCTATTCTGCAGTCCTCCGGCGCCGCCAGCGACATGGTCGTGGGCTTTGTGAACGCAGGATTACTTTCCCTTTCCGTATCCGTGCCTTTGATCTTAGGCTGCAACATCGGCTCCACCGTCGCGCCCCAGATCATGGCCTGCCGGCTTTATTATTTGATCATGCCCAGTCTTGTCCTGGGCGCCGTCTTCAGGCTCATTCCCGGCCGCCGCGGCGACTTCTGGCATGCGCTCAGCAGGATCTTCTTCGGCTTCGGCACGGTCTTCCTGGCCTTCTATCTGCTGGAAGAAACGCTGACGCCCTTGGCCGGCAGCGAATACTTTACTGAGATCGGCAAAGTCTTCGACTGCTCTACCGGCAAATTCCTGCCCTTCCTCTATTCCTTCCTGGCGGCTTTCGCCGTCAGCGCGGTATTGAGAAGCAGCGCCGCCACCGTCGGCGCGGTCATCATTCTCTCCTGTTCCGGCATGATGAACCTTGCGACCATCTGTCCCCTTATCCTCGGCTGCAATTTGGGCAAGTCCGTCGCGGTCCATCTTTCCGCCAAGGGAACGTCCAGGGCCGCGCACCGCGTGGCCGTCATCCACACCATCATAAATCTTTTCACGGTGGCCTTAGGCACGGCCTGCTTCTTCATCAAGCTCGGCGACAGATCGCTTGCCCTGCTCTTCTTCGACGCTTTCATTCCCGGCGACGCCTTCAGGGGCGACCAGCTGGGACATCACGCCGCCATGGCGCACACCATGGTGAATCTTCTGACGGCGCTTCTGCTGCTTCCCTTCTGCTCGCTCTTGGTCAAGCTCAGTGAAAAGATCATTCCCGTCAAGGCTATGGAAAACGAAAAGAGCTACGTTCTCGACAGCCGCCTGCTGCTTACTCCGAACCTGGCGTTCGCCCAGCTCAGAAGGATCACCATCGAGGCTCTGGAGAAGGGGCGCATAATGATGAGCTACGCCTATTCGGCCTTCATGGAGAACGATTTCAGCAAGGACCAGGAGATCATCATGATGGAGAACGAACTGGACGACTTCCAAAGGGACGTCAGCTCTTTTTTGACCTGGCTCTCGGAATACAACGTTGACAAGCAGAACACCGAGCGCGTGCCGGCTTACATTCACGTCGCGCACGACATCGAGCGCATCGGCGACATCGCCGTCAACTTCCTGCACATGGCCAAGAACTGCGCCGAAAGGGACCTTTTGGCCCACAAGGAGAGCGTCAAACCCATCGAGGATTACTACTCAGCCATGGATCTCTACTGCAGCGAAATATTGCGCGCCTTGAAGGGACGCGGCGAGGAAAGGGAGGATATAACCGCCACCCTCATCATCCGCCAGAAAGTCCTCCAGCAGCTTGACTCCGAGATACAGAGCGAATACGCCGCCGGCGATCAAGGCGACATGCGCTCCATTAAGATCGCCGTTTTGATAAACGACTCCGTCACCATCATGTCCCGCATGACCAGGCACCTTCTCAATATCGCCCAACGCATAACCCTTCTCACAAAAGATTGATGCGCTACTTACTTCTAGCAACGCTGTCCCTTTTTATATTCGGCTGCTCGAAAGCCCAGGACGCCATTCCCGAATTGCTGTCCCCTGTTTCCGAAGCCGTCGTCTGCGTTCCGCCCAAAACCAACATAACCCTCAGGGTGAAAGTCGAGGGCCCGATGATCCCGGGATTGTTGGGCGGCAAGGGGCAGCGCGACCCCGTCAACGGCGTGGAAATTACTTTTGTCCAACGTGAGAACGATCCGGAGATAACTTTCCCCAAGGGCGCCAAAGCCACAAGCGACGCCGGGGGCACGGCGGAACTGGAAGTGTCCATCGGCAAGACCACCGGCGACCACCACATCAGCGCTACGGCTGAGTCCCCCTTCGGCGACGTCAGCTGCGAATTCAGGATAGTTTCGGGCCTTGCCCTGCACAATACCCGCCAGGAGATATTATCCGGCCGTACAAGCCAAGACATGCTCTCGCTGACGGTCTATGACAAGGAGGGCGATCCCCAGCCCGGCGTTCCCATCCATTTTCTTATCGACCCCTTCTCCGGCTGCCACCTCTCCTGCAGGGAAGCCGTGACTGACGAGACCGGTACGGGCGGCACGCTCATCACGGCCGGAAACACCACCGGCGAGACTGAAGTGATCGCGGAAGTCGAGATGCCGGGCGTTTCCAACATGCGCGGATTACACTTCCAATCCGTTGTCATCAACACCACTTCCGTAATCATCGCGATATTAGGCGGCCTGGCGCTCTTCCTCCTCGGCATGACCATGATGTCGGAAGGCTTGCAGAGCGTGGCCGGCGCCAGGCTGAAAAGCATTCTCCAGCTCTTCGTCAAGAACAAGTTCACCGGCATCGTCGTCGGCACCGTCATCACGGCCATAGTGCAATCCAGCAGCGCATCCACCGTCATGGTCGTCGGCTTCGTGAACGCCGGATTGATGAACCTGGAGCAGGCCATCAGCGTTATCTTCGGCAGCTGTATCGGCACCACCGTCACGCCTCAGATCATGGCTTTCGGGCTTACCGACATCGCTCTGCCCGCCGTCCTCATAGGTCTTATCGTCCGCCTCATGAGCAAAAAGGCCGCCGGACGCCACTGGGGCGACGTCATCATGGGCTTCGGCCTCTTATTCTTCGGCATGGACATGATGAACCAGACGCTGGTTCCCTTGAGGACCTCGCCCACCTTCGTCAACGTCTTCCGCTCCTTCGACTGC
>JAFZID010000041.1 GCA_017554565.1 bacterium | reverse complement strand
GAAGACCCCTGCTTCAAGAGAAAAGCCCAGGCCTCCGGCAAAGCGGACGCCGCCCTCAGGAAAGCCAGAAGATTAAAAGGCGATCCCAAGGCCAAGAAAGAATTCCTGACGCTTCTCAATTCCGCCCTGACGGAATACGTAGCGGACACCCTTAACGTTTCCGCCGCCTCCGTGGACAGCGCTTTCATCAAAGAGAACGTAGGAAGCGAGGAACTCGCCGGGGAATTTTCCGAATTCACCCAGGAACTGGAAATGGCCCGCTTCTCCGGCCTCGCCGAAGGAACCGGCGACAACGACAGCCTTCTGGCCAAAGCCCACAGGATCCTGAAGGATCTCAGGAGGGAATTGAAATGAAAATAAAATTTGCCTTGATACTTGCCGCAGCCGCCATCGCCTCCTGCGCCTGGGCCGTGGACTTCGAAGCCGCCCGCGCTTTCGCCCAGGGCTGCTCGGCCTACACCAACAGGAACTATCAGGAGGCCGTAGAGTTTTATACGAAAGCCCAATCCGCCGGCCTCTTCTCCCAGGAACTCTTTTACGATCTCGGCAACGCCCACTACCGCTGCGGGAACCTCGGCAGCGCCATCGCCAGCTACCGCCGGGCGGAGCTTCTCGATCCCAGGGACGCGGACTGCACCGCCAACCTTCTGAGGGCCCAGAGCCAGACCGAGGACAACATCGCCAAAAAGGAAGTGCCCGGCGCCCTGCGCTCCTTCTTCTTCCTCTACTTCTACCTGGGCCTTTACGAGCAGGCCAAGCTTGCCGCCGCCTTCTGGGCCGCGGGCTGGATCTTCCTGGCGCTTTTCATCCTTAAGCGCAATTCCGGCTTCGGAAGATTCTGCAAGAAACTCGGCGTGACGTTCCTTGTCCTCTTCCTGCTCTTCTTCGCCTTCACGGCCTGCAAATACTACTTCGCCTCCCACGAGGGCGTCGTGACAAGCGACACCGTGAGGGTCCACGCCGGCCCCGACGCCAGCTACACCGAGATCTTCATCCTCCACAGCGGCGCGGAAGTCAAAATTAAAGACCGCGAGGGCGGCTGGACCAAGATCTCCGTCAGCCAAAGCGACGAAGAAGCCCGCTCCGGCTGGCTGGAAAACGACCAGATCCAATCCGTGCTCTGAGCCGAAAAAACGTTCCCGTCTTTAAAACCGAAAACAAAAGGCCGCTTTTAAAGCGGCCTTTTTGTTATTGGTGAAAACTATTTTTTACGCTTCGTAGCGCCGGCGGATCTCGGAAAGAGATGGAAGCTTGCCGCCGAAGACATAGCGCAGACTGTCCCCTATCCCCGCCCAATAAGCCTTCAGAAAACTTTTGGGGGCGTCGTAGCGCCACATGTTGAAGAGGTAGTAAACGTGAAACAGCGGCTGCCAGAAAAGCATGAAGACGATAAGCTGCAGCAGCGTTCCGTAACGCTTTATGAGGACGGATCTGTTCCTGGCGAAGATGTAAGTCTGCAAGGGATTGGTGAGGCCCAGTCTTCTGGCGTCGGATCTTTTCACTTCCTGCTTGTGGTCGGTCACGGCGGAGAGAAGGAATTCCGCGCGGTAGCCATGTTTCGCCATGCGGCGGCAGTAGTCCTCGTCCGCCATGGTGGAGAAGAGCCGGTCGTCCATTAAGCCTGTCGCTTGGGCGGCCTCTTTTTTTATAAGCGTGGCGTTGGGGACTCTGTAGGTCGGATATGTTTCCTGCTCTTTGGGAAAATTTTTGTCTCTAAGAATGTTCCTCCCGCTCCAAAGCGAGGTCTCTCCCCCACAGAAGCAGACGGACTTGGGATCGTCGTAGGCGTTCAGAAAAAGCGGAAGAACGATGCCGAGCGATTCGTCCGAGAAAAGCCTGGCCATAAGTTTTTCCAGCATGTCGGGCGCGACTTCGTTGTCGTCGTCGAGAAGAAGGATCGCGTCGGTGGCGAAATCCGAGAGCGCCTGGTTGTGGCAGTAGGAAAGGCCGAAATTCTCCTCGTTGCGGAAAACTTTGACGCGGGGGAATTTTTCCTTGAGCATCTCGGGGGTGCCGTCCTCTGAGGCGTTGTCGTAGACCCTGATCTCCTCGGGGAGCCTGGTGCCCTTGAGAATTGACGCAAGGCATTCCTCCAGGAGTTTTTCCCTGTTGCGGGTTATTATGGCGACCGTGACGCTGGGCATAAGGATCAGGGGATCTCGTTGTAGTGGATGTCCGCCCGGTTGCGCAGGAAAAGCAGCCACTCGTCGCGGTTCTTCTCAAGGGCGTCCCTGGCCAGGAACTGCAGAAGCAGAAGCTTCGATTCCTCGTAGGTGTTGGTGTGGGCCTCTTCCCTTCTGGTAACGTAAAGCAGATGCGCGCCCAGGGGCGAGACCACCACGTCGCTGACGTTGCTGACGGCAAGCTTGAAAGCCGCGTCGTGGATCTCCTGGGGCACCGTCGCGTTGTCGGTCTCCATGATCATGCCCACGGCTCCGTCGTGCTGGGAGGAGCGGCAGGAGGAATATTCCCTGGCGGCCTTGGCGAAGCTTATGTACTTGTGTTCGATCTGGTCCTTTATGTAGCGCAGATATTCGTCGGCGTAAACTTCCTTGGAGCCGTCCGGGAGCATTCTCTTGTCGAAGGAGACCTGAATGTGGGAAAGCCAGATCCTTGCGGGGACCACCAGGGCCTGCCTGACTTCCTCGTAGCATTTTTTCACGTCTTCCTCCGTGGGCTCCTTTATGCCCATGTCTTTGGTGAAGACTTTCAGGGCCAGGATGTCCTCCCGGACGTTCTTCTCGAGCTCCTCAAGAGTCACGTAGCCCCTTTCCTGAAGGTAGTTGATGAAGTTGTCGCTGCCGCCCAGATCGTCGATCATTTCCGAGATGTGAGCTTTTATCTCCTCCTCGCTGACGGTCATGCTGCATTCCTTCAGGCGCTGCCTGACCAGCTCTTCGTTGATCATCTGCTCCAGCTTTTGCGTCCGCATCTTTTTGAGGAGATCGTAAGTGACCGGCTCGTGGTTCTTCTCGTACTCTTCGCCCCAGGTGGCGATGTACATCTCCAGAGTCTCTGACATCAAGGGAACGCCGTTGACGGTGGCCATGACGCGGTTGGTCCCGGCTTCCCGGGCGTCGTCAAGAAGGGCCGAGTCGTCGCAGCCAGAAAGGAAAGCCAGAGCAAAGAACGCCGCGGCAAGGAAAAGCGTTTTTTTCACCATTGCTCCTCCTCGTCGAAGCGGCCTTTCTGGCGCGGCCGGGGATCTTTTTTCCGGCGTCCCGAAAGCGCGGCCTGCTTTTGTTTTTCCTTCTTCTCCGCCTTCACGGCGTGATAGCGGCTGCGGCGGCGGGAGTGGCGGAAGACTTCCAGTTCTTCCGTATCTCTTTCTTCGGAGTCCATCAGTCTGTGAACTGGCGTTTCAGGTTCTCCATGTCCCTCTTCTCCTTGTAGGGGTCGGAGACGAGGTTCAGGAAAGTCTTGACCTTTTTCTGTTTCGGCTTGACGGTGACCATGGAGCGCTGGGACCTGAGACGCTTGTCGCCGTGCAGAGCTTCCAGGTAATAGACGCCGGGCTGCACGTGCTTGAAGATGTAGAAGCCTTCCTTGGAGTAGGTGTCGGCTTCCATATGGATGAGCATGCCGTTGGATCTGGCGTCCCTCAGGATAACCCTGGCGTCCAGGTGACGCAAGGGATTGCCGTCCATCAGCACGTAGCCGTAGAGGTCTCTTCTGTCCCTGTCCACCGAGATCCTAACTCCCTCGTTGGTCAGCGTTATGGGGAAATAGTAGAAGCGGCCTTCGTTGATCCTTTCGTCGATGAAGCGCTTGCGGCGCTCCAGGACCATGGTGTAGCGTCCGGGAGTGATGTCGCTGATGCGGAAGAGGCCGTTGGTTACCACCAGGCCGCCCGCCTGGGCGCCCTCGGGGCTCATGAGGCGCAGGAAAACGCCCTTCTGGGCGTCTTCGCCGTCCACCGTCAGTTTTCCGTAAACAGTCATGGGCGTGACGAAGCGGATGTTGACGTCATAGCGGTAGCCGGGCTGCAAAACAAGGTTCGTGAAGAAGAACTGGTTCTTGAAGTGGGCGGTCAGGGTGTAGTAGTTGGAGGAGGTCACGTAGTAGGCGTAGGTGCCCCGCCTGGTGGTCAGCATGGATTTGAGGTCCTCGCTGTCCTCGGCGCGGAAGAAATGCGTCTGCACGTTGGCCATGGGTTCGCCCTTGTGGTTGATCACCTTGCCGGTCAGCAGGCCGGGGCCGGAGAAAGCCAACCCGGGGATCTTGTCCTGCTTTTCCTCGGTGGAGCCAAGCATGCTGTCCAACAGGGCGTCGATCTCGGATTCGTTGGGATTGACGGTCTCCTTGTCGAAGGGATCGTCCATATCCTTCAGAACTTTTTCCAAAAGCTTCAGGTCCATGGAGTCTTTCTTGACGTTCTGGACCTTGAACTCGGGATCCGTCGCGTCGGCCAGAGCGAGGCCGCATACCAAAGCTAAGAAAAAGAAAAACTTGATTTTCATATTCTTCCGTTCTTGTTTTATTTATTTTTGCGGAAAGCGAAAAGACCGACCATCGACAGGATCGCCAAAGCGAAGGAAGGCTCGGGAATGGGACCCTCGTCCAAGCCGGTGACGGCGAAGGCGAAGGGCTGGGGGAAGGTCATCATGTTGTAGCCGTGCACGCGGATCTCAAGCGCCTCGCCGGAGTAGCAGTCATCGACCTCGTAATATTCGCTGTTGTTGGTGGATTCGTTGTGGACCATCTGTCCGCCGTTGAAATAAGTGAAAAGGCCGTCGAAGAATTGCAGGTCAAGGTCGTTGACCAGTTCCGTGCCGGCGCCGGGCGTTCCGGGAGCGTCCGTCCAGACCAGGTTGACTTTCACCGGGCCCATTTCGTTCTTCTTGAAGACATAGGTGACCAGGTCGTTCTGGTTGCTTATGACGCCCTCCACGAAGATCACGCCGTTGCTGAGGCTCTTTTCCATGTCGATGTGGCCGTAGCCGTTCACGCTGTTGGGATAATCATCGGGGATCTCCGTATAGCTGTCATACTGGCCGTTGCCCATCTTTCTGGCGCCGTGGATGAGAGCGGCTTTGACAAGGGCCGAAGAGGGGTTTTCGAAGCCCTTCTCCTTCAGGAACTGGACCGCCATGGCGGCGGCTCCGCTGGTCAGCGGCGTGGCCATGGAGGTGCCGTACATGACTGTGTAGTACGAACCCCTTTGGGGATAATACAGCTCGTTGGTCTCGTCGTCGCCGGATTCCGTGGAAATGATGTAGGTGCCGGGAGCCACCACTTCGGGTTTGAAGCGCTCGTCTTTCGCGGGACCGCGGCTGCTGAAATAAGCCATGCCCTGCTGAGTGTCGTTGGCAGGAGACGCCACCAGGTCGTCTTTGAAAGGCTTGTCCTTCACGCTGAAAGCGGTGCCCCAGGTGGAGTTGACCGTCGGCCGGTAAGATTCAGCGGCGCCCACCGTCAGGACGTTCTTGGCAACGGCCTGTGGGCTTATGGTGCAGTTGTTGGCGTAGTCTATCTTGGTGTTGTTGTTGCCGGCCGCGAAAAGAATGAGCATATCAGGATATTCGTTGCAGACGGTGTCCAAAAGCTCCGTGTAATCGGTATAGGCGCCGTACTCGTCAGGATCCATTCCGCCCCAGCTGTTGTTCATGACGCGGGCGCCGGCGTTGAAAGCATCTTCGAAATCTTTTTCCGAGACCATTACGACATCGCCTCTTCTGCTGACACCGATGTTAACGATGTAAAGGTCGGCGTCCGGAGCCGTGCCGGTGTAGGGCCCTCCCAGGTAAATGTTTTTGCCCGTGCCGGTGGCGGAGCCGGCCACGTGGGTGCCGTGACCGTGGATGTCGTTCCAGGTGTCGCGGGAAACGTTGTTCTCGCCCACGATGCCCTTGATCTTCTTGCCCTGAAAGTCAGGGTGCAGATCGTTGTCGCCGCCGCTGGTCTTACCTCTGTCAAGGCCGGTGTCCGCAATGGCCACCGTCACGCCTTTTCCCGTATAGCCCAGGTTGCTCATGGGCTCTACGTTCATCAAGCCCTCGCTTCTGGCCACGTTGTTGAAGACCTGGCAAACAGGCTTGGGCCCCACTCTCAGGACGTCGCTTCTCAAGGCGAGCTCTTTGACCAGCGAGGCGGGAACTTTGGCTTCCAATATGGGAGGATTTTGGGAAACGGTCACGATATCGGACCCACCCTTTTCCGTAAGATATGCTTTAACTGTTTCCGCGCTTTCCTTGGAAACCAGACGCAGCGAGATCTCGGAAGAAGTTTCCCCGAGGGCGGAAACTTTGTTTTTGAAAAGCGCCGCGCACTTGTATTCCGGAAGGTATTCCGAAGCGAAAAGGATGTTGAAGTTCAGTTTAAGCTTTTCGAGGCCTTCCTTGGTGCCCAGCATGATGTAGGCGTTGGGCGGCAGGTGTCCGATGACTTTCAGGCCCAGAGCATTCACCGTTTCCAGTTCTTTGGCGTCGAAATTCTTTTCGGGCTGAACGATGAACTGATACTCTCCAAGGGCCGTGGGGGCGCAGGTCAGAGAAGCGGTTCCCGCGACGGAGGGCGCGACGGGATCGATGACGGTCTCGCTGAGTTTAATGAGTCCGGGATTGGCGAAAACTGCCGCGGCAGTCAATAACGAGAGCAAGAGAAGGAACTTTTTCATAATTTTTTATTTGGTTTTTCTGCCCAGGAGCAGAAGGGTTAAAAGCGACAGTAAAACGAAGGAAGGTTCGGGCACCAGTTCGTCCGCGCCGGAAACCGCCAGGGCGAAGGCCTGGTTCGGGCGCATAAGGTTGCCCGCCCTGACGATCACTTCAATGTTGTCTCCGGGAGGCAGTTCGTCAATGTGCACTTTTTCGGTGTTGTTCAGAGTGTCGGTGCCGGATCTCAGGGAGTTGGGAAGATATGTGTTCTCGCCGTCGGAGACCGTGAGATCAAGGTCGTTTATAAGCGAGACCTCGGCCCCTACGCTGCCGGCAATATCCGTCCAGCAGAGAGTGACGTTTATGGTGGCGGCGGAGGTGTTGGCGAAAACGAAGGACACCTCGTCGCCCGTGTTTTTCAGGCTGCCTTCGAAAGTGAAGAGCTGCCCGGAGCCGGGATGGATGCTCTCAAAGAGATTGACATGCCCGAAACCGTTCACGCAGTTGGGCGTCTTATTGGGGATCTCGCTCCTGTTGCTGTACTGACCATATCCCATCGATCTGCAGCCGTTGACGAGAACGGCCCTGACAAGCGCGGAGGAAGGCTTCTCAAACCCGTTCTCCATAAGATACTGCATAATGTCGGCGCAGGCGCCGGCCGTGAGAGGCGTGGACATGGAGGTCCCTGACATGAAGGTGTAGTATCTCGTCCTTGTTCCGTTGTTGAAGGTATCGTAAAGCGATTCCGTGGATTTTACCTGGGTGCCGGGAGCGCAGACGTCAGGCTTGATGCGGCCGTCTTTGGCGGGCCCTCTGCTGGAGTTCATCATCATCCCCTGCTGAACGCCGTTGGCGGGATAAGCGATCTTGTCTTCATAGAAGATGCTGCCAGGCTGAGCGCCGAAGATGGAGTAAGTCGTAGAAACGTCCGGACGATAGTTTTCGGAGGCGCCCACCGTGATGATGTTTTTCGAGACAGCCGCCGAACCCATGGTGCAGTTGTCCTCCGTTATGATGTCCTTGTTGTTGTTGCCCGCAGAGAAAAGTATCAGATAATCCGGATGTTTCTTGCAGATCTGGTCCCATGTGCGGGCGCTGGTGTTGTATTCCCCGTCGCCGCCGCTTCCGTAGGAATTGCTCATGATGCGGGCGCCGGCAGCATAAGCCAATTTGATGTCGCTCTCGTCGGGCGCCGCTATTCCGTTTCCGGCTCCGCCGCAGCAGATGAAATAAAGATCGGCGTCCGGGGCCATGCCCGTCACGCCTTCTTCAACCGTTCCGTTGCCAAGGACAGACCCGGCGCAGTGCGTCCCGTGGCCGTTCAGATCGCTCCAATCGGTCCTGCTGGTGTTGTAGCTGCAGATCGCGCCTGTGATCTTTTTCCCTTTGAAATCCGGATGGATGGTGTTGGGATCGCCGCTGTCAAACCCTGTGTCGGCCACGCAGACGGTCACGCCTTTTCCGGTGTAGCCAATGTTGTTGGCGGCCTGAACGTTCATCAGTCCTTCCGTTTGGGCGACGTCGTTGTCTATCGTAAAGACCGGCTCTTCCTCAACGTTCACGACAGCGCTCAGCTTCAAGAGCTTCGGAACAAGATCGCTGGTGATGTCCGCCCTCACCAAAGCAGCGGTCTCGCTGATCAGCTTGCATTTGGGGGATCCGTTCTCTTTCAGGAACTTCTCCACTTCTTCGTAGGCTGAGCTGGAAGTCAGAATGATGAGCGCGGAGAAAGCGGAGCCTTTTTCCGACATTGTCTTGGCTGAGGCGCTGGCGGTCTTGTAGGCGGGAACATACTCGCCGGCATAGAGGATCTCAAACTGCGCTTTGAGATTTTCAAGCGCTTCCCTGCTTGAGAGGACATGGTAGGCGTTGGGCGGAAAATACCCTATGATCTCAACGCCGAGAGACTCTGCGATCTTGAGCTCGCCTTCGTCGAAATTTTTAGCCGGCTGCAGAATGAACTGGAATTTACCAGACGAGGTGGGAGCGCACTGCGGTTCAGAGAGTGCGGATACCGCGGCCGACCCGGGATCAATGACAGCCTCTCTCAGCCTGACGGGGCCGGGATCGGCGAAGGCGCTGAAAACGAAGGCCAGAAGCAGTAGCGGATAACAATTTTTCATAACTTTCTATTTGGTTTTCTGCCCAAGAGCAGAGTGATTAAAAGCGCTGTCAGGGCGAAGGCCGGTTCGGGTACCACAACGGCGTCAACGCCGCTGACGGCCAGGGAAAAGGTCTGGGGACCCTCCATGACGTTGTAGCCTTTGACCTTGATCTCTATTTCGCTCCCATCCGGGAATTCGCTTGTTCTGTAGCGTTCGACATTGTTCAATGAATCGCAGTGATCGTCGGATCCGTCGCAATAGAAAGTGTAATTTCCGCAGGTAACGGCGACGTCGAGATCGTTGACCAGAGCCAGCGCGGCGCCGGGCGTTCCCGGATAGTCGTTCCAGACCAGCGTGGCGGAAAAAGGTCCGGCGGAGGTTTTGGTGAAAACGTAAGCCCTTTCATCGTCGGTGTCGGCGATGGTCCCTTCGTAAAGGAAGAGATTGCCGCAGGAGGGAGAAAAGCTTTCGCCAAGGTCCACGTGTCCGAAACCGTTGACGCAGTTCGGGCTCTCGTCGGGGATCTCGGTGTAGTCTTCGTACTGCCCAGTGCCCATGGTCCTGGCGCCGTTTATGAGAAGGGCTTTCACCAGCGAGGAGGAGGGCGCGGAAAAGCCTTTCCCCTTGAGGAACTGCACGGCGTCCGCCGCGGCGCCGGAAGTCAGCGGCGTCGCCATGGAGGTGCCGAACATGGTGGTGTAATAGCTGCTGCGCGTGCCGCCGTTGTTGCTGTCGTAAAGCGATTCCGTTGACCAGATGAACGTTCCCGGCGCCACGATGTCAGGCTTGGCGCGGCCGTCCTTCGCCGGGCCTCTGCTGGAGAAGAAGGCCATGCCCTGCTGCGTGCCGTTCTGGGGGCTTCCCGCCTGGTCTGTGCTGAAGGGCGCCGCCACGTTGCTGAAGAGCTGTCCGTAAGTTGCCGTATATTCGGGGCGGTCGTTTTCCGCGGCGCCCACGGTCATGACGTTCTTGCAGGCCGCCTGGGTCGAAAGAGTGCAGTTGCCGGCCGTGTCGATCTTCTTGTTGTTGTTGCCGGCCGCGAAAAGGATAGTAAAGTCGGGATGATCATGGCAGACAGCGTCATAGAACTCCGAATCCTGGGTGTAAACGCCGGAGATGGAGGTGGAATAGGCTCCCCAGGAGTTGTTCATCACCCTGGCGCCGCTTTCGTAAGCGGCTTCTATGTCGGTCAATTCCGGAGGATAAACGGAATTGTTGCTGCCGCCGATGCAGATGAAATACAGATCCGCTTCCGGAGCGGTGCCGGCGTATTGTCCGCCGGAATAGGCGCCGGTGCCGACGGCGGATCCCGCCACGTGGGTGCCGTGCCCGTGAAGATCGCTCCAGTCCGTCCTTCCGGTGTTTGTGCTGGAAACAACGCCCGTGACGTCTTTGTCCTCAAAATCAGGGTGAATGTCGTTCAGATCTCCGCTGTCCAATCCTGTGTCCGCCACGCAGACCGTCACGCCTTTCCCGGTGTAGCCCGAAGTGTTCATCGCCGCGACGTTCATCATCGAAGCGGAGCGGGCCGCGTCGTTCATAAGCATGATCTCATGGGCTTCGCTGATGTCCAGGACTTCCGGGCGGGCCGAGAGTTTTATTATCGATTCGTAATTCAGGGAAGCGCTCAACGCGGGAGGTTTCTCGCGCAAGACGGACGCGTCCCTGACGCCCAGTCCCTGCAAATATTCCAAGACCGCGGCCGCTTTTTCAATGTCCGTAAGACGGATGTGAACTTTTATTTCCGGATCAGTTAAGGAGAACAGCTTCGATCCCGACACGCCGATCTTGAATTCCGGAAGATATTCGCCGCAATAGTTCAGGGGAAACTTTTTTTCCAGGGCCGAGAGTTCCTTCTCTCCGGCCAGAATGATATAAGCGTCGGGAGGAATGAAGCCCAGGAAAACTATTCCCGAATCCCTGATCATAGCCCGCTCATTGTTTTTGAAAAGCGCAGCCGGCTGGACGATATACTGGCTGCGCCCGTCGGAGTCGGGAGCCGCGGCGCTCTTTCCCAGGGCGGCCAATACAGGAGCCTTGGGATCGATGACCTTTCCCCTGAGCCTGACGAGGCCCGGTTCGGCCAAGAGCGTCCCGGCTGTAAAAAGCGCTAATACGGCGATGATCTTACGCATATATTTACTTTCTTTGTAATGATTTATTGTAGCAAAATGACAAAAAAAGAAAAAGAGCGGAAAAAACGCCCCTCAGGCGCTCTTCCGCTCAAAAAAGACAGACGGGAAGGATCTTTGCTAATCCGTTTCCAAAAGGAGCTCCGCGTTCAGATCCTGGAGCAGTATCCCCTGCTCGCGGTGCAGCCGCAGGAAAGCGTAGGGCGAGGCATCAACTTTGATGATCTTCTTTTCGGAAATGTTGAAACTCAAGGGCTCTTTCCCGAAATTAAAGACGACGTAATCTAAATAATCGCCGTAAACGATCTCGAAGACCAGAGCCTCCCCCGCCACCTCGAGGCGCATGAAGCTCTTTACCCTGGGGGCTTCGCCGTAGATCTCGTGCAGCGCAGCGAACCTGGTCTCCTTGACGTTCTGGCGCCTGGCGATGAGCAGGGACTGGTCCGTCTTCCTGTAGTGGGTTATGTCCCCCGTCTTCAAAAGCGCGCCGCCGCCGTTGGCGGTCATGACCCTGGTGCCGGTCTGCCCAAGCATGATGGTCCTGAAGCCGCCGCCGTAGTCGCAGGACCACTGGGCGGCCGCCAGCTGAGAGGAAACGTCCTCCAGGGTATGGTAGGCCTGCTCGCGCCAGGCTGAGCCGAGAAAACTCCTGGCGACTTCCTTTATCTCATAGCTCATTTCCGGAGCGGTGGTGCCTTTTAGAACAAAGGGGGCGTCCTTTTCGGTCTCCATCACCCACTCCGCGATGAAAGGCTCTTTGGCGGCAAGCGTGATGACGTCGATGAAATAGTCGTCGCACATGAAAACGGTGCGCCGGTAGGCGTCCATATTCTCATAAGCCCCGCTGCCGTCGAGATCGAGGAAAGTCAG
>JAFZID010000040.1 GCA_017554565.1 bacterium | reverse complement strand
GGAATGACGTTGCCGTAAGGCAGTTCCTTCACCTCCTCCCTGATGAGATTAGACTGGGCGCCGGTGGTCACGATGTAAATGTTTTCCGGGGAAGCTATTTCCCGATGGCGGGAGACCGTATTTCTGAGCATGGTCTCCTCTCCGGTGATGGCAAGGAGCTGTTTGGGACGCATGATCCTGGAGAGAGGCCAGAAGCGCTCCCCTATTCCGCCCGCCATGACGCAGACCGCGACCAAACTGTTCTTCAATTCTGCCATAAATATTTTATCCTTAATCAATTATAGCGTAAAATCGGTTAAAATATCCGCCACTTGTTGTGGAACCAGATCCAGCCCGTGGGATAGCGGCGCATGTGATATTCGAAGACCAGCGAAAGCTTCTGGACGCACTGGTCCACCAGTTCGTCGCTGGGCTTCTTGGGAAGGACGATGGGATCGTAGAACATCAAGCCGTATTTCCAGGGACATTTTTTCTTGCGCATCAGAAAGGCCGGGACCACCGGGCAGTCCGCCAGAGCCGCCAGACGGAAATGAATGTCGAAGGTGGTGGTGGGCTTGCCGTAGAAGGTGGTGGGCACTTTGTATTTCCGCTTGGCGTAAAGATCCGGCAGCACTCCCACCACGCGGCCTCTTTTCAAGGTCTTGATGATGCTTTTCGCGTCGTTGTAAAAAGAGAGAATGTTGTAGCGCTTCCTGAGCCAGGTGTATATCTTAACGGCCAGGGGCGAAGGGAAAGTGCGGGCGATGACGCCGCCGTCGAAGCCCTGGCGCGTATAGCAGAAATGCACCGGCATGACTTCGAAGCAGTGATAGTGCGCCGTGGCCACGATGACGCCGTGGCCGGCCTCCATGCTTTTGCTGACCACGGACCAGTCGCTCCACTCCTCCACGGGATCATACTTTCTGTAGCGCCATTTGAAGACCCAGAGATAAAAGCAGTCCAGGGCGCTGTAAGTCAGATTCACAGCCACTTTTTTCGTTAGCATGCGCGCCCGCTTTTCGTTCATCTTGTCGCCGTAGGCCCAGAAGAGGTTGAGAAAGCATTTTCTTCTGATGATGCGGTATGTGACGTGCAGGCCGAAGAAGCGGCCCAGCTTGTAGGTCCAGGCTCTGGGGATGAGCCCCAGGGGGAACATTAAGATCCCCAGGGCGCAGAAAAGGAGAGCGTATATCCCGTAGGCCACGGAGCGGATCCCGGGATGCCTGCTCATGAAACTGCGTTTTTTCTTCTTCTTTTCCTTTCCCATCTCAGAACTGTTCCTTTGAAGCGAGAGCGAACTGCCGCTGGCAAAGCTCCATGAAATTGCACTGCGCGCAAGTCTCCAATCTGTCGGTCTGTTCGAATTCCTTAATGTTGAGAGGCTCGTTGAGGGCGATGTCCCTTCCCTTGAGCTTGTCGCTCATGTCCTGTACGTTTTCCCTGATGAAATCGAAGACCTCGCGGGCGATGTCCTCGTCGTAAGGCACGTTTTTCCACGTGCCGTCCGGCAGATAAGCCAGGGCCAGCTCGATCATATCGGCGGGAACGTCGTGCTTCATCTGGGCCCAGATGCCGTAAACTCTCACCTGATAGTCGTAATACTGCTGCGGCTTACCGGTCTTCCAGTCGATGATCAAAAATGTGTCCTCGGTCTTTATGACGGAATCCGGCGCGGCGAAGATCTTGAGGCCGCCAATGGTGAAACTGTCCGACTCGAAATCCCCCTGGCCTATGGGAACAAGCTCTCCCCTTTCAAGGTAAGGCCTTATTTTGGGGAGGATCATGCCGAAGAAATTCTCCAGGCAGACAGTCAGCCTCTCCTTGATGAAAGACCCCCAGGCCTGGCGGGACTCCTCGTCGTCCATCAAAAACTCCGAGTAATAGAGGTCCTTGATGCAGGTGTATTTCTTGGGATTCTTTTCCCACATTTTGGACTTGTGCTCGTACCAGGCTTTCACGAGATGATTTCTGGCGGTCTTGTAAGCCTCCTCGAAGGTCACCTCCTCCCCGGCTTTGATCTTGGCAAGGGCCTCTTTCACGGCCGAGTCGATGGCGAGCCCCACCAGGGCGTAACGGTTCTTCATTTGCTTCAGGCGGTAGGCGTCCCTGACCTTTTTGGGAGCAATTTCCTCCCAGCCGCCCCAGGAACCGTATCTTTGCCAATAATACTTTCGCGGGCAGGCCGAGAAATCCCGCGCCTGACTGAAAGACCAGCTGAACTCGTTCTTTAGATCGGCCATGCCCGCGAAATCAGATCACGCTTTGGGTTGAGGAAGCCTGACGGACTTCTTTAAGACCACGATGGAATTGACGATGGAAAGGTTCGGGACGTAGATCCTTTCTCCGCCCGCCAGAAGTTTCGTATAGCGGATGGTGATCTCCTCCACTTCGCCTTCCACGCCGGCCACGTTGATGACGTCGCCGATGACGAAGACTTCACCGACGATCAAAGTGATTCCGGCCATCAAACTGGCGATGGAATCCTTCAGAGCAATGCCGATGGAGATGCCGCCGACGCCCAGGCAGGCCAGCAGCGGAACGAAATCGACGCCTATTACGGTCATGCAGACCGTGATGAAGATCAGCCACATGAGAACGTGGAAGACCACCACGACCAAACTAATGACCGTGCGTTTGTGAGGCCTGAAGCTGGCAATGATATTGCCGATCAAAGTGATGATCAGATTGATAATGATCGTCGCGAAGATCAAGCCCAGGATCAGAACGATCATATCGACCCAGCCGGGAGCACCGGGGATATCGACAAGAGCTCTCAGCTGAGCGCCAGCCGTCGTGAAAGTGTTGGTTTCCTGCATAGTTTTTTCCTTTTATGTTTGGTTAAAGATTTAAAAGCAATTCCGCGATCTGAACAGCGTTGAAAGCCGCGCCCTTTAAGAGCTGGTCGCCCGAAACAAGCATGGCTATTCCGTTGTCGAAGAGATAGTCCGTGCGGATCCTGCCGACGCGCACTTCGTACTCTTCCGTGGACTCTATGGGCATCGGGAAATGATTGTTGGCAACGTCGTCGATGACTTTGACGCCGGGAGCCGTGGACAGAAGTTCGCGGATCTCATCCGGAGTGGCCTTCTCCCCTAGTTCGCAATGCAGCGCTTCGGTGTGCGCCCGGAAGACCGGGACTCTGACGCAGGTGGCGCTGATGGTGATGGAATCGTCGTGGAAGATCTTCCGCGTTTCCCTGATCATCTTCGCCTCTTCCTCGTTGAAGCCGTCCGGCCCGATGGCCGAATTGTGCGAGAAGACGTTGAAGGCGATCTGGTGCGGGAATTTGTTCTTGACGATCGGTTCGCCGTTAAGGTACGCTTTGGTCTGTTCGCGCAGTTCCTCGATGCCCCAGGCGCCGGCGCCGGAGACCGCCTGATAAGTGCAGGAAACGAATCTCTTCAGGCCGAATTTCTTGTAGATCGGGAACAAGGGAACGTTGGCGATGATCGTCGAGCAGTTCGGATTCGCGATGATGCCCTTGTGCCACTTGATGTCCTCGGGGTTCACTTCCGGAACGACCAGAGGAACCTTAGGATCCATTCTGAAAGCGGAGGTGTTGTCAACCACCACGGCGCCTCTCTCCACCGCCGCCGGAGAGAACTGCTTCGACAGCGTGCCGGAAGTGGAAGACAAAACGATGTCCACATCGTCGAAAGCTTCCGGGCGCAGCAATTCCACCGCGATCTCTTTCCCCTTGAAAACAAGTTTTCTTCCCACGGATCTCTCGGAAGCCAATAATTTCAAACTGGACACCGGAAAATTTCTCTTCTCCAGGGTCTTCAGCATTTCCGTACCAACGGCGCCGGTGGCGCCGGCTATGGCAACTCTTTTCATAAATCTATTCCTCCATTCTTAGCTTAATCTCTTCAAAGCGGCTTCCGCGACCATGTCCCCCACTTCCGTAGTGGAGAAGCCCATTTGCCCCGCCGCCATGCTCTTCATCTTGGGCGTGGTGTCGCCGATCGCCTCGACGATCGCGTCGCCGACCTTTTCCTCTCCCAGGCTCTGCAGAAGCATCGCGCCGGACCAGATGGCAGCCAAGGGATTGATCTTGTTTTGGCCCGTCCACATTGGCGCCGTGCCGCCGATGGGCTCGAACATCGAAACGCCTTCCGGATTCAGGTTGCCGCCCGCCGCCACGCCCAGGCCGCCCTGGGTGATGGCCGCCAGGTCCGTGATGATGTCGCCGAACAGATTCGTCGTCACCACGACGTCGAACATTTCCGGCGTGGCCACCTGATACAGCGTGGTGGCGTCCACATGATAATACTCGCGCTTGATGTCGGGATACTCTTCACCGATCTCAGCGAAGGCTCTGTTCCACATGTCGAAAACGTAAGTCAGAACGTTGGACTTGCCGACCAGCGCCAGCTTGCTCTTGTCAGCTTTGCCGCGGGCCGCCTTGCCGTACTTGCGGGCATATTCAAACGCGTAGCGCAGGCAGCGGTCAACCTGCTTGCGGGAATACGCCATGACCTGCGTAGCGACTTCATCAG
>JAFZID010000039.1 GCA_017554565.1 bacterium | reverse complement strand
GAGATCATGCCGTTGAGGGCGTTGCGCATCAGATCTTCCCGGGATACTTCCTCCACATAGCTGCCCTCGGCGGCCATCATGACGTAAAGGCTCATGGAGAGCCAATCGTTCAGATCCTTCTGGTAAAAAGCCTTGTGAAAGGCGTTGGAGGGAATGATCACAGTCTTGGGATCGGCGTTGGGCAGGTTCGTCACGGCGATGGCCTTCACCTCGGGAACCGCGGCGCCCTCCTCCGGCGAGCGCTCGCTGACGGCGCAGCCGCAAAGCAAAAACGCCGCCGACCCCAGCAGGGCCGCCGTAAGAAGGAGCGTTTGCTCACATAATTTCCCAATATAACTGTTCATAAAAACCAAAAGGATATTCTATCAAAATTCTCTTTTTATTTGCCAAGCAAGCCCACGTACCATTTGACGATGGCGTTCCCCCAGAAATAAGCGACGAAAGCCCCCGCCGCCAGGTAAGGCCCGAAGGGGATCTCCACCTTCTTCTCCTTGGCCAGCGCCTTGGTTAGCAATCCCCCGAAACAGCCGATGACGGAAGCCAAAAGAATGGTCAGAAGGATCCTGGGCCAATTCAGGAAGGGAGCCAGCATGAACATCAGATGCACGTCCCCCAGCCCCAGGGCCTCCCTTTTGAAGACCCAGCCGCCTAGTATCCTGACGATCCACATCAGAAATCCTCCCGCGGCCGCCGCCAGAAGAAGCTCAACTATCAGCGTGAAACGATCCGGCGCGCCGTAGAGAGCGGGAGAAATAAAAACAAAAACAAGTCCGGCCAGGAAAGTCGTCAGCGTTATCTCCAACGGGATGATCATCTCCCTGGCGTCTATTACCGTAATGGCTAAAAGCGAGCAGAAAAGCCAAACGTCCCTCAGATAAGCTAGGGCGGAAGGCATCAAAGCGGCGTAATCGATATACTCCGTGGGCCAGAAAGGCACCAGGTCCCAAAAGCGGAAATAGCAGAGGATCGTGAAGGCGATCCCCGTCAGCAGCTCCACGACGAAATACTGGACGCTGAAGGGCGCGCCGCACTCCGCGCATTTGCCCCGCAGCGCAAGATAGCTCAGGCAGGGAATGTTGTGATACCACTTGATGGGCTTGCCGCAGGAAAAGCAGTGGGAAGCGTGGCGCCACAATGACTCTTCCCTGGGGAGCCTCAGGATGACCACGTTTAAAAATGAGCCGATGGACGCTCCGAAAAGGAAGGCGAAGACAAGAAAGACTACCATTCCGTTTCTCCTCTTTTTAAAGCTTTGAAAAGTTCCTTATCCCAGGGTTTGGCCGCCGGCAGCGAGAGCGCAAGCTCCAGGACCTCGTCCCCTTCCCGCAGCGCCGCCAGTTCGGATATGCGCCAGCCGGGAAGGAAGGCGACGCTCTCCCCCGCCGACAGCATGGGCACAGCCTTCCTCAGGAAGGCCGGGAGCTTGGCGTCCGTGAAAAGATCGCCTATTTTTTTCTCGCCGCCGTTCACTAATTTGAAGCGCATTCCGGAAGCGAAATGAACGATCTCGTAAGCGTCCTTCCTGGCGAACTGGCGGAAAGTCACCTTTTCTCCCCGCGCCCAGTCCAGCCAGCCTCTGCCGCCGTCGGAATAGCCCTCTCCCCTCGCGTCCGCGCTTCTCAGCGAAAACCTGGAGCGCAGAAATTCCTTCAGGGGAAAAGATTCGTTGTAAAAGACGATCTTCGGCCCCGCGACGATCCAGCGCCAAAGGCCCGGCGGAGGCGAGGCGGTGTCCTCCCCTTTTTCCAAGGAAAAGAGCGCTTCCTCCAGGTTGCAGAAGTCCCAGTTGTCCTCCCCGGCGGCCAGAATACGTATCACTTCGCGCTGCAAGGCCCGTTTCAGGCCGAGGAAGGCTTCCCTGTCGACTATGACGCCGAAGGGGGCTAAAAGCGCCTCCTTCGCGAGGAATCCCTCCGCCTCTTCCGCGACAAGGTCAAGCATATCCTCCAGCTGCCTCGAAGTGTTCCTCAGCCTCAAGGGAAGGCCGGGACCGAACTTTTCCTTCAGCTTCGGGACGATCTCCTTCCTGAGCCAATTCCTGGTGTAAGCGGTGTCCCCGTTGGTGGAGTCCTCCCGGAACGCCAGGCCGAATTTCAGGCAGTATTCCCGCAGCTCCCGGCCCGGCACGTCGATGAAGGGACGCCAGATCAGAAGATCGGAAGCTATTTCCGGAAAAAGTTCCGAGATCTTCGCGCTTTTTCTTAGCCCGCGGATGCCAGCGCCTCCGCTTCCCCTGAAAAGATGCATGAGAAGCGTCTCAGAAGCGTCGTCAGCGTGGTGGGCCGTCAAAAGGCAGCCGATCTTTAGCTTCGCGCAGATCCGGGCGAACCACTTGTAGCGCTCTATCCTGGCCAGTTCCTCCCGGTTCTGTCCCGGAGCGGGACAGGCCAAAAGCCCCCGGGGCGCGTCGCCCATGGCGAACTCCACTCCCAAAGTTTTCGCGAATTCCTTGCAGAAGGAAGCGTCCGCCAAACTCTCCTCTCCCCTGATGCCGTGCTCGAAATGCAGCGCCGCCACCCTCTCGGGTCCAACCGCTTCGCACAGCGCCTTCAAAAGCGCCGTGGAATCCGCGCCGCCGGAAAAAGCCACGGCGTAGCGGGGAAAAGCGGGAAGTTTTTTCAGGGCTTCGGCGATGGTCATCAGAAAAGCTCCAGCTGCGAGACCGTCCGCGGTTCGTCTTTTTCTATCTCCTCGCCGAAGGCCAATGATTCCGGATCTTCCGCGGGAGCGTCGTCGCTATCTTTCTTTTCCGCCGCCATCGAATCAGGCGCCGGCTCAACTTTGGGCTTTTTCGGTCCCTCTGCCAAAACAGGCTCGGCGCCGTTCTCTTCCTCCGGCGCTTCCGCGACTTCAACTTCGGGAGTTTCCGGCGCGACCGTCTCCAGGCTGCGCTCGCCGCGGCGGCTCTCAAAACTCTCCAGAAGCGCCGTGGCTCTCTCCACCACGGGAGCCGGCAGTCCCGCCAG
>JAFZID010000038.1 GCA_017554565.1 bacterium | reverse complement strand
CCAGCCGATGCCGATCATGCCGGATTCCGAAAGCGTCTTCGGGCGCCTGGAATATCTCATCTCGTTGATGAGCAGGAAATAGACGTCCTTGAAGCCCACCACCACGTCCACCTGGCTCTTGTATTCCGGGAGTCCGTTCTTCACGTAGCTCATTTTGGCGGGGCAGGGGGAGATGAAGCAGACGCCGATGTCTTCCTTCTTAAATTCCGGATGATCTTTAAGAGCCTGCTCGCGGGCCATGGCCGCCGCTATTTCCATAGGCGGCAGGAGGGGAAGAATGTTTTCCTTGAGGCTCGGGAAACGCAGGGCTATGAGCCTCACGATGGCAGGGCAGGCGGAGCTTATGACGGGCTTCGGCAGATCGCCGCGCTTAAGATACTGCCTCGTCCTGGCCGTCACCAGTTCCGCGCCGCGCGACACTTCGAAGACGTCGTCGAAACCGATGTCCAGGAGTCCCTGCAGCACGAAATCCACGTCGTCGAGATTGTTGAACTGGGCGTAGAGGCTGGGGGCGGGGAGAGCGATCTTCCATTTGTAGCGCTGCAGATCCAGGAGATCGTCGCGCAAGGCTTTTTTCGCCTGGTGCGGGCAGATCCTGATGCATTCCCCGCAGTCGATGCAGCGCATCGCGTCTATAACGGCATGGCGGTCCCTGATCCTGATGGCCTCGGTGGGGCAGTGGTGGACGCAGGAAGTGCAGCCTTTGCACTTCTCTATGTCCAGGGATACTGAATGCTGATATTCCATGCCGCTGCTGATCATTAATTGATGTTGATCTTCATTGTGACCGTGGTGCCGACGCCTACGGTCGATTCTATCTGCATCTCGTCGGTGTAGCGCTTCATGTTGGGAAGCCCCATGCCGGCGCCGAAGCCCAAAGAGCGGATGTTGTCGGGAGCAGTGGAGTAGCCTTCCTGCATTGCTTTCGCAATATCCGGAATGCCCGGCCCCTGGTCCTTCAGGACGATCTTTATGGCGTCTTCGCTCACCTCAACGTCAGCCACACCGCCGTGGGCGTGGATGACCATGTTGATCTCGCCTTCGTACATGGCTATGGAGGCGCGCCGGATTATCTCCGGATCCACGCCCAGTTCGCGCATGTTCTTTTTGAAGCGGACCGAGGCCTGACCGGCGGAGGTGAAGTCCTCGCCGTTCACGTCAAAATGAAAAGTGAGGCTTTCGCTCATCTTTTCTTGACTCCCTTGCTGGTAAGACCGTTGGAATAGAGGATGCCGCAGGCTTCGTACATGCGTTTTTCCGTAGCGAGGACAACGAGCCCGTGCTCGTGGGCCAACGCCACCATTTCCGGCGTCGGCTTTTTACTCCGCACGAAGACGAGGCAGATCATGTCCATCATCTCGGCGGTCCTGATGACCTGGGGATTGACCAGACCGGTCAGCAGGACGGACTGGTCTTTCACGTAGGCGAGCACGTCGCTCATCATGTCGCTGCCGCAGGCGCTGTAAACGTCTTTCTCAAGTTCCGCTTCGTCGCCGCAGAGAAGCTCGGCATCAAGGAGCTCTTTGACTTCTTTGATCTTCATAGGGAGAGATCAGTCGTTGTATTTGGCAAGAATGCCGGGGATCTGGTCAGGAGTCAGACGGCCGTAAACTTCGCCGTTGATCATCATGACAGGAGCAAGGCCGCAGGCGCCCAGGCAGCGGCAGGCTTCCAAACTGAACTTGCCGTCCGGCGTGCAGCCGCCGCCCTGAATACCCAGGACTTTCTCGAGCTTGGCGAAAACGTCGCCGGAACCCTTGACGTAGCAGGCCGTGCCGAGGCAGACCGCGATCTGGTATTTGCCTTTGGGCTCAAGCGCGAACATGGCGTAGAAGGTGGAGATGCCGTAAACTTTCTCCAGGGGGATGTCCATTTCACGGGCGATGATGGTCTGAACTTCGATGGGCAGATATCCGTAGATCTCCTGGGCTTTCTGCATGATGGGAATGAGGTTGCCCTGCACGTCCTGCATCTCTTTGATGTAGGCGATCAGCTGTTCTTCCTGTTCTTTGGTGCCGTTGAAAGGAACCGTTTTTTTCATAATGCCTCCATAGGGATTTTAGAAATAAAAGTAGGTTATTTATTAGTCGATATTTTATCAAAAAGGGGGCCCGATTTCCACGGTCATTTTCGTTTGACTTTTAGAGCCTCTTTAGGTAGAATACATGAACTGATTTTTTAGTGGTGGATGTAGCTCAGTTGGTTAGAGCGTCTGGTTGTGGCCCAGAAGGCCGGGAGTTCAAGTCTCCTCATTCACCCCACCTTTTTTTAAGGATAAATTTATGATCCTGCTTACCGGAGCCAGCGGCTTTTTAGGCCAGCATATCTACAAAACTTTCCTTCCGGTATATCCAATCCTAGGTCTTGGCCATTCAGGCTCCAATTGCGACCGCAAGATCGACCTTACCGACCTCAAGGCCCTGGAAGCATTGCTTGATGAGATCAGACCGGATACCGTCATCCATTCCGCGGCCATCAGAGACCCGGACGAATGCGTGAGAAAGCCCGAAATAGCGAAAGCTCTGCACATCGACGCCACCAAAGTCATGGCGGAATGGTGCCGAAAGTTCGGCAAAAGGCTCGTCTATATCTCCACCGACTACGTCTTCAACGGCAAGAATCCCCCTTACAACGAACAGTCCGAGCCTGATCCCGTCAACCTTTACGGCGAAACGAAGCTGGCGGGGGAGAAGGCCGCCGCCATCTGCCCCGACCTTCTGATCATCAGGATCGCTCTGCAGTACGGCACGACCGACCGTCCGGAACTCAGTTTCATCCACAAAGCCATCAAAACGCTCTCCAAAGGCGAAAAACTTCCGCTCGACAATGTCCAGAAGCGCTTTCCCTCGCTCAGCGCCGACGTTGCCAAAGCCCTCTTGGAATTGGAAAAACGTCATTACAAGGGCTTGGTCCACATGAGCAATCCCGTCGGCATCACGCGCTATCAGATGTTCAGGGCCATAGCGGCCGCTTTCGGCTTCGATCCGAATCTCGTAGTCGATACCGGCAAGCCTCCGCAATTATCCGCCAACCGCCCGGCGGACTGCGCTTTCGATCTTACGCTTTACAAGAGTTTAGGCCTGCCGCCCTTCCATTCCTTCGAGGAAGGGCTTGAAATTGTCAAGGACAAGGTCAAAGCCTCCCTATGACGGAACTGGAAAACTATCTTTGCTCTCTCAGGACCTTCGGCGTCCGCCCAGGGCTCGAGAACACTCAAAAGGCCATTTCCGCCCTCAAGGAAAGGTTCAACATTCAAAAAGAGCCGAAATTCCTGCACGTTGCCGGCACCAACGGCAAAGGCAGCACCTGCGCTTTCCTGGATTCCATTTTGAAGGAAGCCGGGTTAAAGCACGGCCTTTTTACTTCCCCGCATCTGATCGATCTCAGGGAGCGCATCAAGATAGACGGTGAAATGATAGGGGAGAAGCGTTTTGAAGAATTGGCGCTGGAAGTCAAAACGATGGGGGACGGACTCACCTTTTTCGAGTACCTGACCGTCCTGGCCTGGCTCTATTTCAGCTTAGAAGCTTGCGAATACGTGGTTTGGGAGACGGGCTTGGGCGGACGGCTTGACGCCACAAGCGCTGTGGAACCCTATGTCACGGCCATCACCAATATTGGACTGGAACATACTCAGTATCTGGGAGATACGATAGAAAAGATTGCCGCGGAAAAAGCAGGTATAATCAGGCCGAAAATACCTCTTTTCCACACTTGTGAAGGTGAAGCAAAAGACGTAATGGAAGCAACTTGCGCCAAACTTGACGCGCCTTGCAAATTTGTCACTTATACGGAAGGCTATATCCAACCTTTAAAATACTTTATAAGTATCCCTGAAATTGACCTTTACAATGCCGAATTAGGCCTTATCGGCAATTATCAGTACGGAAACGCCGCCATTGCCGCCAAAATAGCTAATTATTGCGGCATAGATACTATAAGCATCCTGAACGGCTTAAAAAGGGCCGTTTGGCCCGGAAGGCTGCAGATATTACGGAAAGTTCCCATAACCATCCTGGATTGCGCCCACAACGCCCAGGGCTGGCAGGCGCTTGTCAGAAGCTTACTCGACATATCGGAAGGCAAGTGGAAGATCTATTTCGGCATGCTAAAAGAAAAGGACCCGAAATTGGCGCTAGAGATATTGGAACCGATAGCGGATTCCATATCATATATCGAACCGCAGAACGAGCGCAAATTGAGCTGCGAGGAATGGAAAAAACTTGTGCCGAATGACAGGCGCTTCGAGAAAGTTTTCAAAAATTCCGCGGGCGCTTTAACTGATATCCAAGCCCAGACCGAGGGCAATATTTTGATCTGCGGATCCTGCTATATGGCGGGTGAAATTCTGGCCCTTATAGAGGGCAAAACTAGGGATAATTCTAAAGACGACCCGGTGGGGAAGAATTAAAACTTTTCTTTATTGATGCGGAATTCCGTGTATTTAGATGTCGCATAATATATCTTATGTTAAGTTGAGCGCATACCAAAACGGGATATTGTCAATAAGGATGAAATCGGATCAGGCCTCCTCTTCGGGCTCCGAATTAGCTATCCTTTGCAGCTTGTCGTCCAAACGCTGCAATTCTTCCTGGATCTTTTGAAATTTGTTATGAGAATCCTCGAAGGAATTTTTAAAAGGATCCCAGGACTTATGAAAAACTCTGAAGGCGGTGTTCAGTTCCTTGATCTGTTTCGAGATCTCCTTCAGGTTCTCATTGCGCTTATATTCCCGCCAAAATGAACTGATGGTTGCCAATATGGGCTGCAAAGTTCCCGGCGAACTCAGAATAACGTTGACGCTTCTGGCGTATTCCACCAATTCATACATTTCCAGGTGGATATAATAGAAGACCCCGTCGTTAGGGATAAACATCACGGCGTATGGAGATGTCTCCCCTTCTATGATGTATTTGTTCTTTATGATCGTTATGTGGCTCTTAACAGCTGCTTTAAACTGCGTTTTCAAGGAAGATCTGCGCTCATCAGGAATATCATCCATAAGCATTTCCTGATATTCAGAAAAAGGAAACTTGGAATCGATGCAAAGCAGTTTGTCAGGTTCGGGCAAAAATACCACGGCATCTGGCCTGACATTGTCTCCTTTAATGGAATATTGTTCCGCATAAAGGCCCCTTGTATTAGCGAAAGTGTTCTCCAAAAGCAGTTTAAGCTGCATTTCGCCATAGCGTCCGCGAGTCTGGTTGCCTTTAAGGACAGTCTTAAGGTCATTTATGGAGACTCCTAGCTCGCTGATATTGCGCTGGGCTTCGTCGATCCTGCCTAGCCTTTCCGCCACATCCTGCCTCAACTCCCCTATGTTTTTGTTGACGAGATCCACCGTCGTCATTTCTAACATAGCTTGTTGTAGAGCCTTATCCGTCTGTTCCTGAAGCTTGGCTTCTAGTTTTCTGCTCCAAACGATGGCGAAAACGACCGCGGCCACTATAATAAGAGCCAAAAGAGACACCAATATTACGGTCGTATGATCCATTAACAGGCTTAGAAGAGACCGGTTATGACGCTTTCGCGCTTTTCAGGATCGTAGTAGCAGTCGATATTCATGGCGGCCGGAACTTTCGGGAGCCCGGGCATGGTCATGATGTCCCCTGTCAGGGCGACGATGAAGCCGGCGCCCGCGGAGATCTTCAGTTCCCTGACGTTCAGCTTGAAGCCGGTCGGTTTGCCGAGCTTCGTGGGATCGTCGGAAAGCGAATACTGCGTTTTGGCAACGCACACGGGCAGATGCGAGAGCTGCATGTCATCGATCTCTTTGAGCATCTTCCTCGCCTTGGCGTCGAAATTCACGCCGTCAGCGCGGTAGATCTCTTTGGCGATCTTGTTGAGCTTTTCCTCGATGGAAAGGTCGAGCTCATAGAGGCAGTGGAAATTGGAGCAGTTCTTGTCGAGCTCGCCGAGCACTTTATTCGCCAGGTCGATGCCGCCTTCGCCGCCCTTGGCGAAGATCTCCGTAAGGGAGACCGGTATCTGGAGTCTCTTGCAGCAGTCTTCCAGGGCCGCGATCTCGGCGTCCGTGTCGGATTCGAAGCGGTTGATGGCGGCCACCACGGGCAGCCCGAATTTCTTCAGGTTCTCGACGTGCGTCTCGAGGTTCACGAGGCCTTTTTTCAAGGCTTCGACGTTCTCCGCCTTCAGTTCAGTTTTGGGAACGCCGCCGTTGTATTTCAGGGCCCTGATAGTCGCGACAAGGACCACGCACTGCGGTTTGAGGCCGGCGTAGCGGCACTTGATGTCGAAGAATTTCTCCGCGCCGAGGTCACTGCCGAAGCCGGCTTCCGTAACGCAGTAGTCCCCTAGTTTCAGCGCCAGTCTGGTAGCTCTCACGCTGTTGCAGCCGTGGGCGATGTTGGCGAAAGGTCCGCCGTGGATAAGGGCGGGCGTTCCTTCCAGCGTCTGGACCATGTTGGGGTTGATGGCGTCTTTGAGCATGGCGGTCAGGGCGCCGCCGCAGCCGAGCTCCCTGACGTCCACCGGCTGACCGGTGTAGGTGTAGGCGACGATAATGTTGTTCAGTCTTTCTTTCAGGTCGTCGAGGTCCTTGGCCAGGCAGAAAATAGCCATGACTTCGGAAGCCACGGTGATCTGGAAGCCGTCTTCCCTGGGCGTGCCGTTCGGTTTGCCGCCCAAGCCGATGACGATCTGACGAAGGTTGCGGTCGTTCATGTCGAGGCAGCGCTTGAAAAGGATCCTTCTGGGATCGATGCCCAGCTGGTTACCCTGCTGGATATGGTTGTCGATGAGCGCGCAGAGCAGGTTGTTGGCCGCGGTGATGGCGTGGATGTCGCCGGTAAAGTGGAGGTTGATGTCCTCCATCGGAACTACCTGACTGTAGCCGCCGCCCGCCGCGCCGCCTTTGACGCCGAAGACCGGACCCAAGGAGGGTTCCCTCAATGCAAGCATGGTCTTCTTGCCAAGCCTGTTCATAGCCTGCGCCAAGCCTACCGACACGGTGGTCTTGCCTTCACCGGCCGGAGTCGGGTTGATAGCCGTGACAAGGATAAGTTTGCCGTCCTTTTCATTCGCCAGTCTGGCGAAGAGGTTCTCGTTCAGTTTGGCTTTGTATTTGCCGTAAAGTTCAATTTCGTCTTCCCCTATCCCCCATTCGGCGGCCAGGTCGGAGATTTTTTTCATCTTACAGCTTTGGGCGATCTCAATGTCAGACAGCATAGTTTAACTCCTTGTTATTTAATTTCCAGAATTGTAGCAAAACTTGCTTTGTTTTTTCAAACTGGGATTATGGTAAGATAGAAGTCATGAAAAACGACTCCAATTTATTTATAAAGGGCGCCGTTCTGAACGGCGCAGTCACGGACGTGAGGATAAAGGACGGGCTTTTCAGCGAGATCGAGCCTAGTCTCTCTCCCCTACCAAACGAAACTGTCCTGGACGCGCAGGGCATGGCCATTACGCCGGCTTTCTACAATTTGCACGGACACGCCGCCATGACCTTGATGCGCGGTTACGCCGACGATATCGAGTTGTTCAAATGGCTCAACGATTACGTCTGGCCCTTCGAGGCTAAGCTTAAAGGCGAGGACATCTACAACGGGACAAGGCTGGCGATCCTGGAAATGATCAAGAGCGGGACGGTCCACTTCGAGGACATGTATTGGTTTACTTATCAAGCCGCCCGTGCTGCCAAGGAAATGGGCATTCGCGCGAGGATCGGGCTTTTGGCCCTCAGCACGAACGGCGACGCGGACAAGCTCAATCGGGAATGTCTGGAAAGAATCGACGAGTTCCGAGGGATCGTGAAGATCTCCATTGCGCCGCACGCCGTCTATACCGTCAATGAATCAAGGCTTCTGCAGTCACTTCATGCCAGCGAAGAGTACGGCCTCACCCTGCACGTCCACGTCAGCGAAACTGAAAAGGAAGTTCGGGATTGCTTTAAAGAGCACGGCATGTCCCCTGTCGCCTGGCTTGACAAACTTGGGATCCTGAAGGAGACGACGATCATGGCCCATTGCGTGCATCTAAGTGACGATGATCTTGAGATCATCGCGAAAAGAAAAGCCTGGGCCGTGCACGTTCCCCTTTCCAACATGAAGCTTAGTTCCGGCGTGTTTCCCTATAAGAGGATAAGAGATTTCGGAGTAAGGGCCTGCCTGGGCACCGACGGCTGCTGCTCCAGCAACGATCTAAGTATGTTCAACGTCATGCGTTTCGCCTCCTATCTCGCCAAGGTCTTCCACAAGGAACCGACCATCGCTCCGGCGGACGAAGTTTACGCCATGGCTACGCGCCAGGGCGCTCTGGCTGCGGGCGTGGACGGCGGAATTATAGAAGTCGGAAAAGCGGCGGACTGTCTTCTGATAAACACGGATCTCCCCTGCCTGGTGCCGAATCACAATCTTATATCGAATCTGGTCTATTCCGCGAGCCCGGAGTGCGTGGACACCGTCATATGCGACGGCAGAATATTGATGCGAGGACGCGTGGCCCCTGGCGAAGAAGAAATAATCGCCAAGGCAAGGGAAAGCGTAAAACGTCTTGCCTGATCAGCAGGTGCGGTACCAATACAGAAGCATCAGCGCCAGAAGCACCAGGCCGGAAATGTTCAGAGCGTTCCAGACAAGCATGGTTCAGATCATCCTGTTGTAATTTAAGTAAACTCTTTCCAGGAAACAGGAGACAAGGCCGGCGTATTTGTCGAAATCTATGAGGAAGCCGTCGTGGCCTTTCTCGCTGTCCACCTCATTGAATTCTACTATTTTGCCCTGACGGCGTAAAGCCTCAGCCACTTCGCTGGCTTCCTTGGTGGGGAAAAGCCAGTCCGTCCTGAAGGAGAGCATAAGGGTAAGACATTTGAAATTAGCCACCGCGTCGTCGAGCGTCTCCCCTTCCCTGATGAGATCGTAGTCGTCCAAGGCTTCCGTTATGTAAAGATAGCTGTTGGCGTCGAAACGTTTGACGAAAGAGTTGCCCTGGTGTTCCAGATAGCTCTCCACCTCGAACTGATCGGTGACCTTCCCGTTTTTCTGCTGTTTGCGGCGCCCGAATTTGGCGCGCATGCTCTGCTGGGAAAGATAAGTTATGTGGGCGATCATTCTCGCCACTCCCAGGCCGCCGGCGGGAGGATCGTTGTCGGGATAGTCCCCTCCCCTCCACTTGGGATCAAGCCTGATGGACTGGCGCTCCACTTCGGAGAACGCGATGCCCTGGGGCGAGAGATGAGCGGAGGTGGCCACGGCCACGATGCAGCTTAAGTTGTCGGGATATCTTCTGGCCCATTCCAGGGTCATCATGCCGCCCATGGATCCGCCCACCACCGCCAGAAGCCTTTTGATGCCGAAATGATCCACCACGAGCTTCTGGACTTCCACGCAGTCTCCGAAGGTGTAATCCGGAAAGTTCATGTTGTAGCGTCTGCCGGTCCTGGGATCTATGGAAGCGGGGTTGGTGGTGTGGGACGGGGCGCCTTCCACGGGAGGATAGACGTCGTTGCTGCAGCCGCCCAGGTTGTTGGTGCAGATGACGAAATATTTGTTCGTGTCGATGGCTTTGCCAGGACCGATCAGGGAGCTCCACCAGCCGGCTTTCTCATTCGGATAATAAGTGTAATACCCGCTGCAGTGGCTGTCGCCGGTGAGCGCGTGAATGACCAGAATGGCGTTGTCCTTTTTGGCGTTCAGTTTCCCGAAGGTCTCGTAAATGACGTCCAGTTCCGGAAGAGAGCCGCCGCTTTCCAGCTTGTAAGGGCCCTCGACATGCAGAACCTGCTTCTGGACGATCACCCTGGGGGCGTCGTCCCTGGCGGCGGAACTGACGCTGGGGTCGTCCCAGTCCGCCCTTTGGGAAGTTTTGATCTCTTCTTTCTTGGTGTTCACTCTGTATTGCGCTTATAAAAAAAAGAGCCCTTGCTAAAAGCAGCGAGCTCCTTTGACCTTTAGCAATGTTTAACGTGGAGCAATTGTCGTAAATTCCCACGAAATATTAATGGTGGAGGGGGATGGGATCGAACCATCGAAGGCAGTGCCAACAGATTTACAGTCTGCCCCGTTTGACCACTTCGGTACCCCTCCAAAATATTAGTTTCTATAAAGAACTGGAGCCGAAAATCGGACTTGAACCGATGACCTGCGGTTTACAAAACCGCCGCTCTACCGACTGAGCTATTTCGGCTCTGCGATTTTCAAAACATGAGAAGATTATATTGAAAGAGCGTCTGAAAGTCAACCGGCAGTTCTGGCAGCAGCCGGCTTAGGTATAATCGACGTTGATGTCGATATATCCGTGGGTCATGTCGCAGGTCCAGGCCGTGAAACGGCCCTTCCCTTTTCCTATGACCAGACGGACTTTGACTTCTTTCTGACGGTAAACTTTCGCCAGTTCTTCCCTGGGAGTGCCGGCGTTCATGCCTCCCTTGGCAGCGCACAGGTCTCCCATGTAGAGATCGACGCCGTACTGGTCGTAAGGTACGCCCGCTCTGCCCGCGGCGGCCAATATCCTTCCCCAGTTGGGATCGCCGCCGCAGATGCTGGTCTTGACCAACGGAGAATTGGCGATGGTTTTGGCGATCACTTCGGCGTCTTCGTCGTTCTTGGCTCCCTCCACCGTCACTTCCACGAACTTCGTGGCGCCCTCGCCGTCCCTGGCGATATCCTTGGCAAGCTCCACGCAGACTTCTTCCAAAGCTTCGTAAAAGAGGGATCGGTCTTTTTTGGTCTTGACGGGAACGCCGCTCATTCCGGAGGCCAGAAGAAAGGCGGAATCGTTGGTGGAGGTGTCGCCGTCCACGCTGACGTGGTTGAAACTGGCCTTCACCGCCTTGGAGAAGAGCTCCTGCAATATCTCCTGGGAAACGACGGCGTCGGTGGTGACGTAGGCCAGCATGGTGGCCATGTTCGGCGCGATCATGCCGGAGCCTTTGCACATGCCTCCGATCCTGACTTTGCCCTTGGAAAGGGAAATTTCCCTTTTGGCCTGCTTTTTGACAGTGTCGGTGGTAAGGATGCCCAGGGCCGCCGCGTCTTCGGAATCCGGCGAATCCTCCAGTTTCAAAACGATCTGAGGGATGCCGTTCAAGATCTTGTCGAGGGGCAGGAATTTGCCGATGCAGCCGGTGCTGGAAACAAAAACTTCCTCCGCCGGGCAGCCCAGCGTTTCGGATAATTTGCAGCAGGTGGCCAGGGCGTCTTCGTAGCCCCTTTCCCCCGTCGCGGCGTTGGCGTTGCCGGAATTGATGATGATCGCCCGGCACACGCCGCCCTTTAAGTGCTCTTTGCAAAGCTCCACGGGCGCGGCGCAGCAGAGATTTTTGGTGAAAGTTCCGGCGACCGTGGCGCCGCCGGGACAAACCAGCAGGGTAAGATCGTTCTTATCCTTTTTTATTCCGCAGTTGATGCTGGCGGCCATGAAGCCCTTGGGATAAAGGGCGCCTTTCTTTTCGGTCTTTTTAGCCATATTACGGGCAGGTCTCGTAGATCTTCTCTATTTCAGTTAAAGCGGTTTCCGCAGGAATGAGCGCGCCCTTACCTTCGTCGCAGCGGCGCTTCACTTCGACCATGCCGTTTGAAAGGTTCTTGGAACCGATGGTCACTCTGACCGGGAAGCCGATGAGGTCGCTGTCCTTGAACTTGAAGCCGGGCTTCTGGTCGCGGTCGTCCAGGATAACGGAATAGCCTTTCTCCTTCAGGGCAACGTATAGTTCCTCGGCTTTCTTTACGACTGCTTCGTCGCCAAGGTCCAGGATCTGCACGACCATATCGTAAGGCGCGATGGCCTTGGGCCACCTGATGCCGAAGTCGTCGTGGCAGCTTTCCACCGCCGCGGCGACGGTCCTGCCGACGCCCAGACCGTAGCAGCCCATGATGAAGGGCTTCTCATTGTTGTTCTCGTCGGAATAAGTGGCGCCCATGGCGGAACTGTATTTCGTTCCCAGCTGGAAGATGTTGCCGACTTCTATGCCGCGGCATTCCGTCATGGGTTTGCCGCACTTCGGACAGAGGTCGCCTTCTTTCATGACGGCGAGATCCTGATATACCGCCCAGGGGAGATCCCTGGCGGGCGTGACGTTCACGTAGTGATAACCCTCTTCGTTGGCGCCGGTGGCGGCGCCAACCAAATTCTTGACGGTCAGGTCGAAATAGACTTTCAAGCCTCCCGCTTTGTTGAGGTCGATGGGTCCGCAGAAGCCCGGGGCGATCTTGCCTTTGAAAGATTCCAAAAGCTTGTCCCCCGCCATGGCCGGCGCGCAGCCGACTATTCTGGAGAGTTTCGCTTCATTGACTTCCCTGTCCCCTCTTATGAAGACGATGACGAGTTGGCCGTCGCAGTCGAAAAGCGTCGCTTTGATAGTCTGGCTCTGTTTCAGCTTCAGGAATTCCGCCAGTTTTTCGATGGTGTTGGCGTGCGGGGTGGCGACTTTTTCGATCGGCTTATCGTTGGCTTCCTGGGGCAGGTCGAGGATCTTGCCGTCCGCCGTTTCGTCGGTGGCGGTGTATCCGCAGGCTTCGTCCGGGCAGGAAAGGATCAGCGATTCGCCGGTCTTGGCCAGGACCATCAGTTCGTGGGCGACTTTGCCGCCGATGGCGCCGGAGTGCCCTATGACTACTCTGGTGTCGAGGCCGGCTCTTTTGAAGATCTTCTTGTAGGCTTCGCAAACGATGGCGTAATATCTCTCAAGGTCTTCCTGGCTGGTGTGGAAGGAATAGCCGTCCTTCATGATGAATTCGCGGCTGCGCATGACGCCGAAGCGGGGCCTCACTTCGTCGCGGAATTTCAGCTGGATGTGATAGACCGCGAATGGCAGCTGCTTGTAGGATCTTATTTCCCTTCTGGCCAGGTCCGTCACGGTCTCCTCGTGCGTCGGGCAGAGGATGTAGTCGTGATCGTGGCGGTCCCTGACGACCATCATTTCTTTGCCATAGGCGAAGCGGCGGCCGGATTCCTCCCAAAGCTCGCTGGGGGCTAAAATCGGCATCAGGATCTCCTGCATATCGACTTTCGCCAGCTCTTCCCTGATGATCTTTTCAAGCTTCAAAAGCACGTTCTGTCCGGCGGGCAGATATTCGTAAAGACCGGAACCGACTTTCCTGATGAGACCGGCTCTGGCCATCAGGATATGACTGATGACCTCCGCGTCCTTGGGGCTGTCCTTCATGGTGGGCAGCAAGGCCTTAGACCAGCGCATAATTCTCCTTAAAATCTTACTGGAACAAGAAACGGGTGAAGTAGGCTTCCTCGTTCTTGGGAAGCTTGTAGTAGTCTTCGATGACGACGTCGTTGAAGTCCAGGGCGAGACCGACCGCGCGTGAGAGATTGCTCATGGAGATGCGCCAATCCACCAGCGCTTTGATCTCGTCGGACAAAGCCTGGGCCAGATCGCTCTGAAGTTCGAGCACTTCGTAAGTGGTGACCAGGCCGGCTTTGTATTTTTCCTGCTCGTAATAGAGCTGTTCGTAAGCAAGTCTGGTGGCTTCCCTGGCGGCGGTGATGCGCTTCCTGTTGA
>JAFZID010000037.1 GCA_017554565.1 bacterium | reverse complement strand
TGAGCGGGAGCGGCGGGAGCCGTCTGCTGCGGAGCGGTCACCTGGACTTCCATCACCTGCTGAGACTGGGGAGTGACGGTCACTTTGTTCTCTATGCTGAAGGTGGGAGTAGCGGGCTGAGCGGGCTGAACGGACTCGACAGGCTGGGCGGGCACGGCGGGAGCTTCTTTTTCAACCACGACTTCCCTCTCCTGGATCTGCACGAAGCCTTCTCCGTTGAGGCTGTCCAGTTCCATCTGGGCGGCGGACAAAGCGGCGGCTTTCTCCTGGGCTTCCCTGGCGGCAGCCTTGGCGGCTCTGGCGGAGGCTTGAGCGGCTTCCTGGGCTTCCTGGGCGGCTTTCCTGGCGGCTTCCACTCTCTTCTGGGCGGCAGCGCGGCCATTGTCTTCGGGAGCGGCTTCAGCCTGGAATTTTTCCTCTTCCAGTTCCTTTTCGACTTCTTTTTCTATCTCGGCCGCTTCTTTTTCAGCGGCGGCAAAAGCGTCCTCTTCGCCGAAGGCTTCTTCTTTCTCTGCTTTCGCAGCCTTCGCGGCTTTCTGTTCGCGTTCGCGGGCCGCGAATTCTTCCTGGGCCTTCAGCTGGGCTTCCCTTTCCTTCTTAAGGGCGGCCGCCGTTCTGAAGGAGGAGACGGCGCTGTCAACCACCGAGGCTTTGACTTCCGCGGCCTGGCTGGTCAGAGTGGAGAAATCCAGGGAGTAGATGTTGCTGTCGTCGCAGACGAAATAACCGAAGTGCGTGATGTCAGCGGTCATCAGAGGATTATCCGTGCCGCTCTCACGGCCTTTCCAGGCGTAGGCGACAGCGGGCTCGCCGGAGATCTCGCCAAGCCTGGGTTCGCCAAGGAGAGCGCCGCGGCCTTCCAGACTGTCTTTCAGTTTGGAGATGATCTCGACTTTATCCATTCCCTTGAAAGGTTTGCGCACGTCAACGCGGAACTGCGGCCTGTAGCCGTTTTCCGCCGGGCCGAGAGCCAGCACGCTGTTGGGCATGGTGTCGTCGCCGGGCACAACGTCCCAATTTGAGGGCAGCAGAGTTGAGCTGCCGTCCGGGAAATTGACGGTCCTCTGGGTGGGGGCGGAGGAGCAGGCGGCCAAAACCAAAGCCGCCAAGCTGAGGATCAAAAGATTTTTCATAAGTCTTGCCTAATGGTTGATTACAATACTTATTATATTTTATCAAAACTCGAATCTTAATGCTGAAAAACGAGCGGGCGGTCCCGCGGCGGTCCGCTTCGCTTCCCCGGGCGGACGATCCTGACAGTTTTACAATAATTTCCCCATGTTTTGTTAAAATGGATAGAACTATTATCACGATCAACCAGGAGAAAGAAATGTCCTATCTCGAACTGCAAAGCGTAAAGCGCCGTTTGCACGGCTTCCTTCCCAGGATCTCAGCCCGAAGCGTCAAGGCCAGAAAGGAAGTAACAGAAGTATCCATTGCCCCTTGCGGTTACAAGGAGAGCAACACTCCCCCGCCCGAATCGGCGTTCACTCCCTACGAGCAGGACTCCGTCTGGGCGAAGACCAGGGAAAATCACTGCTGGTTCCGCGTAAAATTCGACGTCCCGAAAGAGTGGGGCAAGGAAGACCTTTACCTCAACATAAAACCCGAAAGAGGCTGCGCCTGTTTGACCACCCAGTACACCGCCATAAAGGACGGCACGGCTATCCAGGGCATGGACAGCAACCACACGAAAGTTAGGATCGAATCTTCCGACAAGGAGCTTTATCTCTACGCTTATTCCGGCTGCCCCCACGACCACATCGTTTCTTTCGCCTGCGAACTGCAGCTCGTGGATCCGGAAGTTGAAGGACTCTATTACGACCTGAAGGTCCTTGAGAACGTCTTGAAATTCGCGGATGAGGAAAGCCTCCTCGTCGCCCAGGCCAAGGACGCCGTTAACGGCGTTATCAACCGTCTTGACACAAGGGATTTCGAAAGCCCGGAATTCGACAAGACCGTCTGCGAAGCGAGGAAATATCTGAAGGAAGACTTCTACGGAAAGCAGACGCCCATAGACGAGGCCGTTTACAACATCGGCCACACCCACATCGACGTCGCCTGGCTCTGGCCCATGCGCCAGACCAGGGAGAAAGCCCAGCGCTCTTTCGCCACCGTCATCGCGCTGATGGAAAAATATCCAGAGTACAAATTCATGTCCTCCCAGCCGGCCTTGTACTACTTCGTCCAGCAGGACGACCCCAAGCTTTTTGAAAAAATAAAACAGCGTGTCAAAGAAGGCCGCTGGGACATCGAAGGCGGCACCTGGCTGGAAATGGACTGCAACCTGACTTCCGGCGAGAGCCTTTGCAGGCAGCTGATCTTCGGTCAGCGTTACTTTGAGGAAAACTTCGGGCGCCGCACCCGCTCCCTCTGGCTCCCCGACGTTTTCGGCTACGCCGCCGCGCTGCCGCAGATCCTGACCCAGGCCGGCGTCGACACCTTCGTCACTTCCAAGATCAGCTGGAACGAGACCAACAGGATGCCCTGGGACATCTTCGAATGGCAGGGCATCGACGGCACCAAGATCCTTTCTTACTTCATCACTTCCCAGGACAGCGAAAAGGGCAAGCCCGCTTCCCGCTACACGACCTACACCGGCGACACGCTTCCCTCCTGGCAATTCGGCACCTACCGCCGCTTCGCGCCCAAGGAAGCCTGCGACGCCGTCCTTAACACCTACGGCCACGGCGACGGCGGCGGCGGCCCCACAGCCGAAATGATCGAGTATGTCGAGCGTCAGAAAGACGGTCTCACCACTCTTCCCAAAGCCAAATTCGCCACCGCTACGGAAACGCTCGAAAAGATCCACGAGAAAGCTAAAGAGTGCGAACTGCCCGTCTGGCGCGGCGAACTCTACCTGGAGTTCCACCGCGGCACCTACACTTCCGTCGCCGGCGTCAAGAAAGGCAACCGCCGCGCGGAATTCAATCTTCAGACCGTCGAGAACCTGGCCGTCATAGCCCAGCAGTTCGGCCTTGCGAAGTTCTCCCAGGAAGAGCTGGCCGACATCTGGCGCTGCGTTCTCACCAACCAGTTCCATGACATCCTGCCCGGCTCCTCCATCAACCTCGTTTACGACGTTACGTTAAAAGAACTGGCGGACTGCAACGCGGCCCTCCTGGACAAAAAGCAGAACTTCGCCAACCTCATCGCCGGTAAAGTCAAGGCCAGTAAGAACGGCCTTCTGGTCTTCAACCCCCACGGCCTCACCCTCAGCGCCAATATCAAAGCCAATGGCGTTTCCGTCTTCGTCAAGGACATTCCCGCCCACGGCTGGAAAGTCGTCCCCGAAGCCGAGATCGTAAGCAAGAACGCCATTTCCGCCACTAAGACTTCCCTGGAGAACGACAAAGTCAAACTCTCCTTCGACGAATTCGGCCGCATCAGCTCCTTCATCGCGAAGGAAGAAAAGCGCGAGCTGGTGGAAGCTGGCAAAGCCTTCAACACGCTTAAATTCTACGAAGACATTCCGGAAGTTTACGACAACTGGGAAATAAAAGACTACGCCACCGAGAAAGGCTGGGATCTTGGCAAGCCAACAGAGACCGCCATTGTCGAAGACGGCTCCCGCAAGGGCATCCGCTTTACCTTCGCCTTCGGCAAATCGAAACTCACCCAGACCGTCTATCTGACGGAAGGCAGCGAGAGAGTCGATTTCGAAACGGAAGTTGACTGGCAGGAAAACGAAAAGGTCCTCAAGGCCGAGTTCCCCACCAACCTCATTTCCGACTACGCCACCTACGACATCCAGTTCGGTTCGGCCCGCCGTCCCACGCATCGCAACACCAGCTGGGATCAGGCCAAATTCGAAGTCTGCGCCAACAAGTACATGGATCTCTCCGAACCCGACTTCGGCCTGGCGCTTCTCAACGACTGCAAGTACGGTCACTCCTGCCTAGGCGGCAAGATGGCCATAACGCTCTTAAAAAGCTCCAACGATCCTGATCCCGACTGCAACCGCGGACTGAACACTTTCACCTACGCTCTCTTCCCCCACAAGGGCGGCGCCGAGAATCCTGAGATCCTGAAAGAAGCCTACGCTCTCAACGAGCCGCTTTACGCCGTTCCCGCGGACAAAAAAGACGGCGCTCTCCCCGAAGAGTATTCTTTCATCGCCTCTTCCACGCCCAGCGTCGTTCCCGAGACCGTCAAGACCGCGGAAGACGGACAGGGCGTGATCGTTCGTCTCCTGGAGACCAAGGGCACTCATACGGAAGCGACCTTGACCTTCGGCAGCGCGCCGAAGAGCATAACCTTGACGAACATCCTGGAAGACAACCAGTCTGAGATCCCGGTCAAGGACGGCAAGATCAATTTGACCTTCCATCCCTTCGAGATCAAGACCATCAGACTGAAATAAAGAAAAACAAAAACCAAAAAAATAAACGCGCTCCGAG
Organism: bacterium; assembly: GCA_017554565.1. Classification (GTDB taxonomy): domain Bacteria; phylum Auribacterota; class UBA3054; order UBA3054; family UBA3054; genus UBA3054. The sequence goes on along the minus strand of JAFZID010000037.1, from coordinate 5,577 downwards.
GAGCGCGCTTATTTTTATATTTTGGATTTCAGCCCGAAGATATCTTTTGAGTCAAGCTTTGTGAAAGCAAAGCACTTTCTTCCCAGATCCTTTATTGAAGCTCCAACAAGGAAAAGTTCTGTGTCGTCAATTATCAGAAAACGATCGTGAAACTTGGCGCATTCCCTAATGACCAGATCCCCGTACTGTTCGTTAAACTTCTTGATGTCGCTCGCAGCCAATTCATTTCCGCGCTTGGAAGTCACGATCTCAAGGCTTACTCCTTTGCCTTTTTTCGCCAGCATTTCAAGGGTCGTTATGTCAACGTAATTATCAATAAGAAGAATGGATCTTTTGGCCGAGAGAATATGCTTCGTCAAAAAGACAGCGGCGTCGAAAACCTGGCCGTCATAAAAAACGCCCTGTCTCGGAGGAAGCGAAGTCCTGACAAAGAAATCAATCTTTTTTTCTACATTTGTTATTCTGGCATCTTGTTTGTCAAATTGCTTTTTTGTTTGGTTTTCGAGAAGCTCGATTCTATGATTTAAAGCATATCCTTTTAAGAGATAATCTTTAAGGACTTTGGTAGCCCATTGTCTAAATCTTGTGCCTTGAATCGATTTTACACGATATCCCACAGAAATAACTACATCAAGATTATAAAAAGCGACTTTATACGTTTTCTGGTCAGCGGCAGTATGTGCAAAATTTGCACATACTGATTTAACATTCAACTCACCTTCCTTGAATATATTACTTATGTGTTTTGTTATTACGCTTCGTTCTCTTTGGAATAGCTCGCACATTTGCGCCTGAGAAAGCCATACAGTCTCATTTTCAAAACGGACGTCAAGCTTTATCGTTTCGTCAGGCTGGTAAATGATTATCTCGTTTTCCATATTAACGGATCATTGGGTAAACTTTATTCAAATTTACCGCATGATACGAAAACTTTTCTATGAAAACAAGTTTTTTAACTTTCTCTACATATTTCGGAAGCGAACGTAATCTAAACAAAAAAAGGGACGCGCTCTCGCGCGTCCCTTTTTGTTTTTGCTTGGTTTGCTTATTTGAAATTAGGAAGGAATTTCTTTTCGGCCTTGTAGAGCTTCAGGAACATTTCCTTGATCTCTTTGGGCGTGCAGACAGCCGAGGTCAAAGGATCGAGGTAGAGGGCCTGGATGGCCTGCTCGATGGACCTGTTGACGCAAGCCTGGGCGGCCATTTCGAACATGTACATGTCGGCTGCGCAGATGGCGGCCATGGGAGTGGGCAGAGCGCCGTAGCGGAGGGGTTGGACGCCGTTGCGGTCGATTAAGCAAGCGACCTCGACGCAGCCGTCGTGAGGCAGGTTGCTGATAAGGGGGCCGGCACCGTCAAGGCTCGTGTTGAGGACGTTGCCGTACATTCTGAAGGGAGAGTTCTTCTCGATGGCTTCCACGATCCAGGAGGCGTATTCGTGGCCGCGGGCGCCGCCGAGCTCGCGTTTGCCGGTGTACATTTCCGTCCTGATCTTGTCAGCGTCTCTGCGCCACTTGGGGTAGCCGTCGGCGTAGAAGCCTTCCTCGCCGTCGTAGCCAGAGCGGCAGTATTCGTCGCGGTGCTTTTTACTAGTACGGTAGAGGCTGATGTATTCGCTAAGGTGGCCGGAGGATTCCGTGATGAAGGCGCCGAAGTGCACCATCATGTCTTTCCTGACGAGATCCGGGAAGTCCTCTTTGTCAACGTTGGTGCCGGCTTTGAGGTCTTTAATGGCTTTCTTGATGAGAAGAGGATAGAGATCCTTGCCGTGGTGTCTGAGCTTCGTGAACCAGGCGAGGTGGTTGATGCCGGCGCATTCCCATTCCATTTCCTCGTAAGGGATGCCGGCGCGTTTGGCCAAAAGTTTGGAAGTGCCCTGAACGGAGTGGCACAATCCCACGCATTTCATTTTGGAGTAGCGCAGCGTGGACAGCGTCATGATGTTCATTGGGTTGGTGTAATTTAGGACCAGAGCGTTGGGGCAGAGCTCCTCGGCGTCGTGGAGAATGTCCATCCAAACGGGAACCGTGCGGAGAGCTTTCATAAGGCCGCCGGGGCCGATGGTGTCGCCGATGCACTGGGAGACGCCGTACTGCAGAGGAATGTCGTTGTCGAACCTGACGCACTTGACACCGGAGACTTCGATGGAGTTCACGATGTAGTCCGCGCCGGGCAAGGCTTTCCTTCTGTCCGTGTAGGCCGTGATCTTCCACTCTTTCTCCTTGCCGAATTTCTGGCAGAGAGCCTTGATAAGATGGAACATGATGTCGAGCCTCTTGGCGTCGATGTCGACAAGAGCGATCTCGCCGCCCGGCATGTCGGGCATCTGCATGAAGTCCTTGGAAAGCGAGTGCGCGAAACCGCTGCCGGCTCCCATGTGGACGATCTTGATCTTGCGGTATCCTTTGCCGGGAAGGCCGATGGTGCTGACAGTGGAATTCATGTGGGCGTAGTGCCCGCCGATCTCTTTCTTTGCCATAGTTAAACCTTATTTTGGGGTTTGATTTTTATTTATGGGATTTTTTTGTTTTTGCACTTGATTTGAAGGAGAGCTGAACGTCGGCTTCGCCTTTTATTCTCAGCTCCGCGATGTGCGCTCCGGTCTTGGCGAGTTCAACCGATCCGGAACCCATGTTCGCCGTTGAGAAAGGCTCATAACCTTCCGGCAGATAGATGAAAGCGGTCCACAGTTCGGGCTGATCTTTTGTTACGATGCGGAAAAGCTGGTCGTCGAGCCATTCCTCTTTTTCCAGTTCCACGAAGCCGCCGGCGATGTGCCTGCTGGTGCCAATGATCTGCGGAAGGCCGGTCTTCTTTCTTATGACATAGGTAAGGGATTCGCCGGTCCTCATGGCGGGCAGTTTTATCTTTTCTTTGACGGTCCCTAAGAATTTGCCTTTCCAGGAATCGAAGACCAGATATTCGAATTTCGGATCCAGGCCGAGGTCTTTGATATTGATCTCGGCTTCGGGAAGCTTCCAAAGAGCGTTGCGCTGCAAGACCGACCAGCGGCCGGCCTGGCAGTCGATATGGTAAGACCAGAGCGTGCCGAAGGGAGAAGGCTGATCCTGGCCCGGGAAGACGCCGCTCAAAGAGTCGTCGATGGGATTCTCTTTGCTGTCCCTGCCCGTCCAGATATGGCTGGCGTAGGAAGGCGCGGAGAAATCGATAGGCGCGGTCTCGGCGGGATAAGTGGGAAGGTTGGGCAGCACTCTCTGGATGGCGCGGGTGAGCTTTTCATCGTAGGACTGGATGGGGTCGCTGATCATGAAAAGGCCGCCGCAAAGCGAAACAGTGGAGAGCGTAGCCCTCGCCCAGTTGGACTGGGCTCTGGAGCAGATATGGTCGGGGTCCAACTGATAGATGATGCGCTGCAAGGGCCAGAAGCGCGCCAGCTCGTACTGCTGAAGCAGCAGGCGCTCCCAGTTCGGGTTGGTGTCGGTGCTGATGCGGCTGGCGTCCACAAGGCCGATATTTTCCGTGAAGGTGCCCCAGCAGGACAGGAGGAAGGTGTCCTTGCCGGCTTTTTCCCTGGCGATCTCGAAGAGGCGGCGCAAACGTTTCCTCGCCTCCTCCTGGGTGATGTAACCTTTGCTGACGGCGTTGCCCAGGGCGTCGAAACAGGTGTGCCTAAGCGCGTCGATCTTGATGTAAACGTAACCGGATCTTACGAGCTTTTCCCAAAGCGGAGCAAGGGTAGTGTAAAGCGATTCGTCCGTGCAGTCGTTGGCATAGGAGAGCCAGGCGGCGTACATGCGGCTGCCGTCGGGATTCTTGAAGATGACGTCCTTCGCGCCTTCCGGGGGATCGTAGGTCCTGATGTCGGTGTTCATCCAGACGCCGGGCTTCAGGCCTTTTTTGGCGATCAAATTCGCGGTGCTGGTGATGCTGTTGGGGAAACCCTCTATGGGCGTCAGCCAGGAATCGCAGAGCGATTTCTCTTTCGTGATGCCGAATTCCTGATCCTGGAAACCGTCGTCGATCTGGAGATAATTAAGGCCGTAAGGCAGGAATTTGTTGGTGAGGACGTCCGCGACTTCTAAGATCAGTTTTTCATTGATGTCTTTGTAATAAGCGAGCCAGGAGCACCAGCCGGCCACGGGGTCCCGTTTGGGACGGAAGTTCCAGGGCTCGTAGTAACGGTAGCCCAAGTGTTCCTTGTAGTAGAGCGGCCTGATGTTGACGAGCCAGGGGCCTTTTTTGAGGTTCACTTCCAGTCTGGCTATATAGTTGCCGTTCGTTCCCACTTCAAAGCGCTCGTCCAGCCATTTCCAGTTGGCGTCCGTCCAGTCGATCATAAGGTCGTCCGTCAGACTGTAGATGCCGTTCACGCCGTATATGAGAGGATGACCGACCTGGCCTAAGACAGCCTGATTGTCGCCGGATCTTTTCGGCTTCATGCAGATCGCTTCGCCGGGAAGATCGAAAGTCAGCGTGGCTGTCATCTCCTTGTCGGCGGCGAGATAGAACTGCTCGTAAAGCGGCGTGCTTATGATGCAGCCGTCGCTGGTGGCGCGGGTGATGAGCTCCTCGCCCGGCGGGACCTGGGCGGTCATTATGACGCGCTTATTGTACTCCATCGTCAAAAGACCCTTGTCCTGATAATAGCGGGCCTTGGGATAGACGGAGGGCGGTTCGCCGCCCATTAATTGCAAGGAAAACGCGAGAACAGTCAACGCGAGCAGCGATCTTTTCATTCTTTCACCTCTTAGAAGACCAGGCTCAGTTCGCAGTTCCTGGCGTTAGCCTTTACGGAAACTGTGACCAGGGAATTTTCGGCGCTTTCGATTTTCGCCTCGCAATCCTTGGATCTCACTTCCTTCACGGCTGAGCCCTTGGGAACGTAGAAGAAATATTTTTCCTCGTCGCCCACCGGGAGATCGAGTTTCAGCGTGAGGCTGCTCTTCTCTTCCTTTATGTCGGTCACGCTGACAGCGTCCATGGAAACGTGCCTGGTGGAAGCGAGGAACTGGGGTCTGTCTTTCTTTTCCCTGAAGCAGAGGACCTGGCCGTCGCCGTAATTGAGCGCCGGAACGTTGATCTTTTCCGTGACTTCGCCCAGGAATTTCTGAGCCCAGAAATCGAAGACCAGATACGTTTTCTTGGGATCGAGGTTGACGTTTTCCAGAGGGATCGAGGAGGCTTTCAGGGGCCAGTTGGCCACGCGCTGAACGACGCACCACTTGTCGAAGGGCTTCTCGATATGGTAAGACCATAGGCAGGAGAAAGGATGCTCGTCGTTCATGGTCTTATGCGCGCCGGCCTGGATCATGACTTCCTCGTCGGTCAGTTCGTTCCAGGTCGTGATGTCGCCTTTGAAGGCCGCGCCGTGCACTTTCGTCCAGGCATAGGCGGGATAACGAATATCTAAGGGGCCGGTCTCGGCCGTGAAAGTTTCCAGAGTCGGCAGGCAGCGCTGCGTGTTGTAGATCCTCTCCTCGTCGTAGGAGTCGATGGGGTCGGAGAGCATCATGAGGCCGCCTGTTAGAGCGACGTTGGAAAGGAGCGCCTGGCCCCAGCTGGGTTTCGTCCTGACGCAAACATGGTCCGGATCGTTCAAAAAGAGGATGCGCTGGG
>JAFZID010000036.1 GCA_017554565.1 bacterium | reverse complement strand
CTCAGGAATGTTTATGACGGAAGAGATACGGGCCACATTGCCGATCCCGGCTTCTTTCAGAGCCTCGTTCGCGTCTTCTGCTGTCAGGTTTTCCAATACGGAGAAAATTATAAGTTCCGGCCTCTCCCCTTCTATTTCGCGGGATTCCACAGCGATCAGGGGACGCTCGTCACTAGAGGGCCAGCGATGGTTCAAAACAGCTTCCAGGGCCGGCAGGCTGATCATCTCGCCGCCGATCTTCACGAAGCGTTTTTCCCTGCCGGTGATGATAAGCTGTCCGGCCTTGGTGAAGTAACCGAGGTCGCCGGTGTTGTACCACTTCTCGTTGTCGCCAAGAGTAATGAAGGGATCCGGCTTGCCTTCCAGGTATCCCGTGAAGACGCTCACGCCTTTGACGACTATGAGTCCCTGCGTTTCCGCGGGCTTGTCTTCGTGCGTTTCCAGATCCACGATCTTGACTTCCATGCCGCCTATCGGGCGTCCCACGCCCACCACTTCGTCCCCTGCCGTGGTAAGGCAGACCAGGGGCGAGCATTCCGTGATGCCGTAGCCTTCGATGACGTTGATCTGGGGCGTTCTCAGGGCGAAGAGGTCGAAGAGTTCCTTGGGCGTTTTCTCGCCGCCCACGCCGACCAATCTCACGGTCTTGAAGAGTTCCGGTTTCCCGGCTCTAATGATGCCTTTCATGAAGGTCGCCGTGCCGCCCATGACCGTGGCGCTCCACTTGCAGCTTCCGTAGGCTAGCTTGCGGTAAGCGGTGGGATCGGGATAGTGCGCGATCCTGATGCCGCAGATGGTGGGCATCAAGGTCGTCATGGTAAGCCCGAAGGAGTGGAAGGTCGGCAGGAAGGAATAAAGGACGTCGCTCATAACGATCTTCGCGTTCACGAAGACGCCCTGAATATTGTTCAGAAGATTGCGGTTTGAGAGAGGCACGCCCTTCGGCACGTTCTCGGAGCCGCTGGTGAAGAGGATGACCGCGGTGTCGTCAGAGCCAATGTTTTCAAGGCCCCAGGCGCAGAGCATCTTTTCAGCCGAATAGCCCTTCTGCCTCAGGGCTTTCAGTTTCAATGAGAGGCCGATTCTATTCTTCATGTCCTCCACCAAAACAAGCTTCTCTTCCAGAAGCTCCACGGGAAGATTCTCAACTTTATCGACGAAAGCCTCGGCGGAAAGAATGACACTGAGATCAGAGGCCGCCACCACATGCTTAAGATTGGCTTCGCCCAAGGTCCAGTTCAGCATCACCGGGACTTTGCCGGCCAGCATGGAAGCGTAGAGCAGAATGTCGCAGAGAACGGTGGAGGGCAGCATGATGCCGATCCTTTCTCCCGGCATTTCCTTTATGAGCGAGGCGAAGACGATCATCGCCATCTTGAATTTCTCGTAGCTTAGAATGCCGAAGGTCTCGTCCGCCGCCATGGGAAGTTTGCCTCCCCTGTCCAGGGCTTTCAGGAAAGCTTCTATCACGGTTTCAGCTTCCGGCAGTCCGCATGGCCTTGTTTCGCCCTTGCGCCATTCCTCCGGCGCCAGGGCCACCTGCTCGGGCAGCACCTGCTGGGAAGCGCTGGCGGCGAAATGCGCGACGGCCGCGATGTTGACGAGCTCCTGGGGAGCCACGTCCGTCACGCCGTAATTGTCCTGAAGCCAGCCCAGAACTTCCGCGGTCTCCAGGGAGTCCATGCCGAGGTCGTCCGTCAGACGGTCGCCTGGCGAAATTTCTTCCGGCGCCATCTTCTTCATTCTGGCGATCTCGGAAGTGACTTCCTTCAGGATCTTGGCGTTCAGCGTGCTTTCATCGACTTTCTCTTTTTCCTTCACCTCCGCCATCACGGGCAGTTTCTTGCTCCAGAAATAGAAGGGATAAAGCTTAAGCTCTTCCCTGCCGAACTGGTCGTGCCAATTCTGCAGCCAGGCGTTCAATATCATCTTGTCCTGGCAGTTTCTGGGAAGATCGCTTCCAGCCATCTCGATCTTTATCTTGACGGGCCGTTTGGGCACGAAGAAGATCAGATTGGCAAGCACGACTTTCACGCCGTGCCAGAGCTTATCGAACAGTTTTGGCCGGCGGTTCTCGTAAACGTAGGAGAAGGAGCTGCCCCAGAAGCCCGCGGCGTGCGCCAGAACGACCGGCGCTTCGGGAACTTTGGAAAGAATGTAATGCAAGCCCGACTTGGCGCCTATGACCTCATGGTCCTGGCGCCACAAAGCGCCGCCCGGATAAATGAGGACGTTGTCGCCCTGCTTCAGAGCTTCGACCACGGCGTCCAGGGCCTTCTCGACTCTGCGGCGCTTCCAGGCGGAAACCGTGCCCTCAATGTCGGGCATTGGAATGGCGTCCAGTCTTCTGAAGAGCCACTGCAGGCCTTTCATGTTGTAGAAGTCCTCTATTACCACGACTCTGGGATGCGCGGCGTTCCAGAAGGTCAAAACTTCCAGGACGGGATCCATTTCCGCCGGATGGTTCGGAAGAATGAGAGCGCCTTTTACGCTCTTGATGTTCTCCAGACCTTCTATGGTGGCGCGGTACCTGAGCTTCATGAGGATCTTGGCGCCCGTGATCATCAGCGCCACGGAGGGATTGAGTTCCCTGGACCCGTACTTGAAGCCGACGACCAAACTCAAAAGCATTATGACGGCGCAGCAGATCGCGAAGACCGTAAAGGACTGGTTGGGATCGATGACATGCGCCACCTGAAGAAGGAAGAAGACCAGAGTCGAGATCAAAGCAGACAGCAAGGCCAAAAGCGCGCTCTGCAAAGAGGCGCCGATGCCCACGAAATTGCCCTTCTGGCTGATCTCCAGGAAAGTCGAGTCGTTGAGGTTGACCGCGGCCCCGAAGAAGATGCCCATCACGACGGTGCAGATCATGACAGAGGAAGTGGAGTGGCAGATCTGGGGCACCAGGAAAATAATCGTCCCCATCAGGACCGTGAAGAGGCTTATGAAGATGAAGCGCGCCCTGTTCATGACAGGCGACACCAGAGTGCCTATTACAGCGCCTCCTGCGGCCGCTACGGGCAGTGTGGCGGCCTGCTGGATAGTCGCATACCCGTTCATGGTAAGGTAGGCGTTCAGGGCCATCTGGACGGCGTTGGCGCAGCCCCAGAGCGAGGCGCCGCAAATCAAAAGCGTCCAGTGTTTCGCGAACACATCCTTGGTGCCGGAAAGAATGGAGCGCTGCGTTTCCCCGTAAGACGTCAGATCCTCGCCCTTCGGCAGGCAGACAAGGGAGATGAAAATAGTGACGATGGAGACGCCGCCCAAGATGTAATGCCAGCTATTGGGACAGTGCTGATACATCAGCGTTCCGCAGAACGCGCCCGGCATCAGGCCGAAAATAAAGACCATGGACATGAGTCCGTTGACGGCCGCCATGGACATCTTGAGATTCTTCTGCACAAACGGTATGGCGGACATCTTTCCGGCGCTGTAAAGGCCGAAGATGACGCCGATGACCGTCAAACTCACCCACAGGGCGGGAATGATCTCGAATTTTAAGCTGAAGAAGATCCCGATCAGCAAGAGCAGGACTCCCGCCATGGAAAGCGCCATAACGTAAGCCTTCTTCATCGCGGAGACCAACGCTCCGGAGAAGAAGTAAATGAGTGCCGGGCCGACCGTCACGGTGGCCGCCACCGCCTGGGTGATCCAGGCGCGGTCGTCCATGCCGTAGATCCCGGTCAGCTGTTCCATGACAAAATACTGCATCGCCCCCAGAACGAAGGAGGAGAGCAGCGTGGAAGTCAGCAGTGCCAATAAGGAGAGCATATCTTACTTACTTTCCACCAGTGATATGAGGGTGTCGGCGACGTACTGCTTCTGTTCCGTCGTGAGTTCCGCGTAAATGGGCAGAGCCAGCGTTTCGCTCGCGGCCTTTTCCGCTTCGGGGAAGGCGCCCTGCTTGTAGCCGAGATATTTGAAGCATTCCTGCATGTGCAGAGAGACCGGATAATAGATGTCGCAGCCAATGCCGGCGGCCTTAAGGCCCGCTATCACTTCGTCCCTTCTTGGCACGCGCACGATGTACTGGTTGAAGATCATGTAGTTGCCGCTCATCTCGCGGGGAGTGATGATCTTTTCGCATTTCTCAAAAGCTTTGGTGTAGAAAGCCGCGTTTCTTCTGCGGCCTTCATGCCAGTCGTTTAGATGCGGAAGCTTGACGCTCAGAACCACAGCCTGCAGGGCGTCCAGCCTGAAGTTGCCGCCGATGTACTGGTGGTAATATTTCGGGTGCATGCCGTGCACTCTCATCTTCTCAAGTTTAGAAAAAAGCTCGTCGTCGTCGGTGGTGACCAGGCCGCCGTCGCCCGCGCCGCCCAGGTTCTTCGAGGGGAAGAAGGAGAAGCAGCCCACCGTGCCCAGCGTTCCGGCTTCCCTGCCCTTGTATTTCGCGCCTATGGCCTGG
>JAFZID010000035.1 GCA_017554565.1 bacterium | reverse complement strand
GAAAAAAGTCGTCTGCTACGGTTCATTGGTGCGCGATATCATCTACCACGTCCCCCACTTCGTGAGGCCCGGGGAAACGCTGCCAGCCGAGGACCGCAACGTTTTTTACGGCGGCAAGGGCTTCAACCAATCCATCGCGCTGAAAAGAGCCGGACTCGCGGACGTCTATCAGGCCGGAAGCTACGGACCGGACGGGCTTGATTTTCTGGAATATCTCAGAAAAGAAAAAGTCGCCACCGAACTGGTCTATCCCGTCGCCGTTCCGCAAGGCCACGCCGTGATACAGATCACACCTGACGGTCAGAACGCCATTCTGCATTTCGGCGGCTCCAACCGCTGCGTGCCCGAAAAACTCGTCGGCGACCTTAAAAACTTTCTTTCCGAAGGCGACTGGTTCATCGCCCAGAACGAAGTGAACCTTCTGCCGGAAACAATGAACGAGCTGGCGGAAAAAGGCGTTGTGATCGCTTTCAACCCCTCCCCCTGCGACGACTCAATAAAATCCCTTCCGCTTGAGAAAACATCGTATCTCATCGTGAACGAATTGGAGGGCGCAACTATTTCCGGCGTTCCCTCCGACCGTCCCGAAGAGATCTTGAATAGCATGCGGGTAAAATTCCCGAACACCAAAACGATCCTGACCCTGGGAGAAAACGGCGCCTATTACGACGACGGAAAAGAAGCGATAAGACAGGAAGCCTATAAAGTTAAGGCCATCGACTCCGTGGGCGCCGGAGACACTTTCGCCGGCTACTTCTTCGCCTCCATAATAAACGGACTGGCGCCCAAGGACGCCCTTATGCTCGCTTCCAAAGCTGCCGCCATCTCCGTCACCAGGCCCGGCGCGGCTCCCTCCATCCCCTCGCTTAAAGAAGTTTTAGACTACAAATTTTAGGAACGCTTATGTCGCAAGATCTTCCCCACTGGCAATTGAAGGAACTTTATCCTTCCCTTGATTCTCCCGAACTTAAAGCCGATCTTCTCAAGATCAAAAACAACGTCGAGGCCCTGAAGGAATACTCCTTCCCTCCCTGCCCCGAAAGCGTTGAGGAATTGGCGACGGACCTCGCGAAAATGATCAAGCTGGAAGAAGAGCTTATCGATCCTGTGGAAGCGATCGGCGTCTACTGCCACTCCATCATAACCACTGACTCTTACAACGGCGAAGCCGTAAAGATAGACTCTTCCCTTGACGGCGCCAAGATTGCCATGAGCCTTCTGCATGTCCGCTATCTCAAATGGCTCTCCTTGATCCCGCAAAAACTATGGGAGGAATTCTGGTCGTCCCCCGCCTCCGATAAGATCAAAGATTTCCGTTTCGCCCTTCAGGAAGAGCGCGACAACGCCGCGCACCTTCTGAGCGAAAAGGAAGAGGAACTGGCCGCCAAGCTTGAGCAGTGCGGCACCAACGCCTGGGCCAAGATGCAGGGCCTCATCACCTCCCGGGCCACCGCCGAATTCACCGTTGACGGCGAAACGAAAAGAATGCCCCTGACCGCCATCAGAGCCTATCAGACCAACAGCGACCCGGAGGTCAGGTTGAGAGCCCAGAAGACCGAGGAAGCGGCCTGGAAGGCCATCGAGGACCAGGTGGCCGCCTGCCTGAACGGCGTCAAGGGCAGCGCCAACACCATGGCGAAAGCCCGAGGCTATTCCTCCGCCCTGGAGCAGAGCCTCAGGATCTCGCGCTTAGACGACGAGACCTTCGCCGCCCTCTGGGACGCCATGCAGCGCTCCTTCCCGCTTTTCAGGCGCTACTTCAAGAGCAAAGCCAAAAAGCTCGGGCTGCCGAAACTGCGCTGGTGCGATCTGGACGCTCCCGTGGGCAGCAGCACCAAACGCTATTCCTTCGAGAATTGCCAGGCTTTCCTGCTCAGGCACTTCGCGAATTTCACTCCCGAAATGCACGACCTGGCCAAAAGAGCTTTCGACAACAACTGGATCGACGCCGAGCCCAGGGACGGCAAACGCGGCGGCGCCTTCTGCATGCCCATAAGGAAACTTGAGGAATCCCGCGTCATGGCCAACTACGGCTACAACTTCGATTCCGTCAACTGCCTGGCTCACGAACTGGGCCACGCCTTCCACAACTACTGCATGAAAGGCCTTCCCGCAAAGCAGCGCAAATGCCCCATGACGCTGGCCGAGACCGCCTCCATCATGAACGAAGTCGTCGTCTCCAGCTCAGCCATCAAGGAAGCGGAGAGCAAGGAAGAGGAACTCTACATCCTGGAAAACATGCTGATCAGCGCCAGCGGCGTCATCGTGGACATCGCCTCCCGCTTCCTTTTTGAAAAAGAAGTCATGAAGCGCCGGGAGGAAAACGAGCTTACCGCCAGGGAGCTCTGCGTCATCATGGAAGAGGCCCAAATGGCCACCTTCGGCGACGCCCTGGACGAAAACTGCCGCGGCCCCTACATGTGGACCTGGAAGCCGCACTATTATTTCTCCAGCTTCAACTTCTACAACTACCCCTACGCCTTCGGCCAGCTTTTCGCCCTGGCTCTCTACTCCCTCTACAAGAAGGAAGGCCAATCCTTCATTCCCAAGTACATGGGCTTCCTGCGCTCCGCGGGCCAGGATTCACCCAGAGGCCTCGCCGCGCGTTTTGGGTATAATATAACCAAGAAAGAATTTTGGGACAATTCCCTTTCAGTTATTGAAGGTTGGATAAACAGATACGAAGAACTGTAACAGATGCGAGAAGGACTACTTTTTGGACTTGGACTTTTTCTGCTCATAGCAGGCGGCGAATATATGGTTAGAGGCGCCATCGCCCTATCCAAAAGACTTTCTCTGTCCACTCTAGTCATAGGAATAGTAATCGTAGGCTTCGGCACTTCTCTTCCGGAACTTTTGGCCAGCCTTTACGCTGTCGTCGGCATGAACTCTCCTGAATTGCACTTGGGCAATATCATGGGCTCCAATGTCGCCAACATTCTGCTCATACTTGGTCTGACTGCACTCATTAATCCCATCGTCTTCCCCTCAAAGCCATCATTAAAGGACATTCTCTTCTTGTTCTTAAGCGTAGTGCTTCTCGGCCTTGCTTTCCTGATGACATCCATGTACCGGTGGTACGGAGTATGCCTTGTAATTGCTATGACAGCATACATTTTATGGAGCCTTTTCCAAAAGGATTCGCAAAACGAAGAGATTCCAGAAATTTCCGGACCTTGGAAATTTTTGTCCTTCTGCCTGCCAATAACACTAATCAGCATTGGCGTTATGGTATTTGGCGCAAAACTTATGGTCAACAATGCTGTGGAGATCGCCAGAGACTGGCATGTCAGCGAAAGAGTCATCGGGCTGACCATAGTGGCTGTAGGCACATCACTTCCTGAACTGACCGCCTCTTTGCTTTCCGCTCTTCATAAGCGGTCAGACCTGGCCATTGGAAATATCATCGGCAGCAATATTTTCAATGTCCTTATGATTCCCGGACTCACTGCCATCATAAAGCCATTCGACGTTCAAAAAGAACTTCGTTTTGATTTTTGGTCGATGACTATCGTTACGATTATCTTCGTCATTTTCGCCATCAGGTGCCGCATCGGAAGGATCGCCGGAATCTTTTTCCTTCTCTTATACTCAGCCTACATCTTTAAATCTTTCTTCTAATAAAGTTTTTTGCAAATTTAAAAAGCCTGCTCTTCTTTGCAGCTTATGCTGCCCGCATAATCTTTTTTTGGGAAATAATAAGGTCGGGTATATATTATTTATACCCGACCCTCTTATATCCGTCTTCTAGCTTAGCGATTAGGACCGGCTATTCGGCCTTCGCCTTGCTTTTGGCAGCGGCTTCCTTGTTGGCAGCCCTCCAGTCCGCTTCCAGTTCCTTCGCCGACTTTCCGGTCGTTTTCTTCCAGAACTTGCCGTCGTCGAAAGAATGATCGCGGAGCGCGGCGTTGAGTTTCTTCATCGTCCCGGGGAAACGGCTTTCCACGAAACCGAAGAAATGCGCGGTGACGCGGTAGGAGTCGTTATAGTGGTATTTATCGGGGGCCTTGAGCACGAAATCGCAGCCTTTGGACTCCGGTTCGAAAAGGACCCACCTGATGTAGTCCGCGTAACCTTCGCTCGCCCACTCCGGGCAATTATCCTCGGTTGCCCCCTCCGTCCAGTAATTCTGCATGACGTGGGTAAGCTCGTGAATGGTGGAACCAAGCGCCTCGCCGTCCAGGTTCTCCCTGAACCAGTCCACGCGCAGACTGACCTGACTTTCACTCGGCACAGCCCAGGCCGGCGCATGATCGGCGTCCCGCAGCTTCACGTTAACAAACTGGAAGTAGATCTTCTCCGGCGGCGTCCAGCCGTCAGAAGCCATGATGTCGGTCAGCTTCACGACCCACTCTTTAATAGCGGGAGCAAACTTTTCTTTGGTCCACTGCTTAAGGTCAGGGGCGTTTGAGGTGTCGAATTCAAGCGTCGCAATACTTGTCGCGACTTCAAATTTGTTGGCGTCGCCGGTCTCTTTAACGGTCTCTCTGACAGTCTCCTTGGCGCTCTCCTTGACGGTCTCCTTGCCGCTCTCGGCCGTGCACGAGGAAATAAGCGGCAGGATAAAAAGACAGGCGATCGTTAACTTCAACCAGTTTTTGTCATGGCTCTTCATTTTGTTCTCCATATTTTATTTTTTTGATTATTGTTCTTTTTTCTCAGGTAGATCCCAGTCGTAGGTGCGAACTTCGCCGCCGAAGCGCCAGCGCGCGGGGCGAACGGTCTCCAGCCAGTCCAGCGGTTCGCCGGTAGGCTGAACATTGGCCGAGCGGCGCAAAGCCTTCTCCAGCGCCGTACGGATCTCCGGCGTCGTAAACTGGCGCTTCCATGAGACGAACAGCGCCGTCCCGGAACGCGAGATAAGGTCGAGCCACTGCGAATTCAGCCTCCAGGGAATGGCGTCCTTATCCGCAAGTCCGAAGCAGTCGCCGTCCGCATAATAGAACGTGCCGTGGTGGATCGTGCGCATGCCCACCGTGTTCGGACCCATCTGGCGCGTCCTGCCCCAGTCGTTTCCACTCGTGTCGTCTCCCGTGCGCTGGATCTCGAAGAGCCCGGCGGCGAAGTGGTCCAGCGCGTTGCAGCCGATGATGACCATATTGTCGCCCGCTGATTCGCGAAGCGCCGTGTAGAGTCCCTTTATGACTTCCGCCGTCGTACGGCTCCTGTCGCGCCACTCCGGGAGGTCGTGGTGCACAGGGCTGAGCCCTCCGCCCCAGGACGTGCACCAGTCGAAGGTGATATAGTCCGTTTTGATAAGCTCAAATCCCCAATCGACAAAACGCGCCACGTCGGCGCGGATGCGCGCTTCTAAGGCCGGATCGGTCGGATCCATGGGAAGGCCTTCATTCGGCAGCCCGTCGTCGGGAAGGAAGGGACGGTACCAGAGTCCCGGCTTAGCGTCCATCGCTTTGACGCGTTTTGCGAACTCGTCCATCTCCATCCCCCACTTTTCGTTCACTCCCGCCCAGCGCTTGTCCGCCGTCGTCTCAGCGCACCCCTGCTTGCCGCGCTGCCAGCCGTCGTCAACGACGACATAGGGACGCACCTTCTCGCCCTTGAGGAGCGAAATTATGAATTCGGCGTCCGCAAGGAAGTTCGTCGCCGTGTTATTGCCGTAGGCGCAGTACCAGTCGTTGTAGCCATAGATTGGTTCCTTCGGAAGACGCGGTTTCGGACACATCATCCTGCAGAATTCCTGACCAGCTTTGAAGGGCGTCTCGTTGTCATTGCCGCGCCGGGAGACGAGGGTGCAGGCATTGAGCTCGCGGCCCTTGAGTTCCAAAGGAGACGAACCGGCGCGAAGGTCAAGGGAAAGCAGGAGGCGCTCCGGAGCGACTTTCCAGGAGCCGAAGGCGTTCGGCTGGACCATGAGGCCGTAGCCGTCCGTGCGCTTTCCGTTGTTTACGAGGCAGTACCAGGGTTTCCAGCCGTCGTGGGGAGCGGAGGAGCCTTCAATGCTAAACCATCCCGAGTCACCGTAGGTGCGCTCCCAGTCGCCGCCGTAAACGAGGGCGTCTTTCGGGAGCGAGACGTTCCATATAAGCTCGACCTTGGAGATGGGAGCTTCGCCTGAAATGGTTACCGTTACTTCTTGACGCGGAGCAGTTGACAGCGAAAGTTTCACGCGCCCGGCGGAATCTTCCGCGCCGTCCACAAGGATCTTGTCTGGTTTTAAAATATTGACAAACGGCATTTCAGTGCATTTCTTCACATTATTAGTAAGAGCTGGCTCTTCTGCGGCGCCGCATACGCCCGTTATCAGCGCTGCCGCGCTGATAACGGACAAAATCGAAACAACTTTTTTCATATCCATAATTCATTTAATATTACCAGGTATTGCCTAAAGGCATCATCGCCTCGTCGAATTCGGGGATCGTCTCCGCCTTGCCGGCGAGATATTCGTCTACGCGGCGCTTGGCCTCCTCCAGGCGTGCGAGCACGCCTGAGTTGCGCTTCTGGATAAGATCGAAGCCGAAGGGCTGGGATGTCTCGTTCCAGTTGTTGCGGTAGATCTCGCAGAAATCCCGCATCGCATCTACCGCCTTGTCAAGTTTAGATGCGGCCTCCTTTATTTTCTCGGCGTCCTTAGCCTTCCACGCTTCCAGCATCGCGAGCGAATAGTCGAGTTTTGTCTGCGTCGCGCGGCTATAGGCGCAGGAGACGGGGGCGCCGGACTCCTTCGCTCCCGCTTCAACTTCGGCAAGAGCGTCGCGCCACGCGCGAAGGCGGTTGATGCCGTCGCCGTCCCACTTCGCGAGGGCGTTCCTTATTTCCAGCATGTAAAGCGGATCGTCATAGAAGAACGTCGTGTCGTGCTTCCCCAGATTGAAGTTCGGGTGGCTCTGGATGTCGGAGATCTTGGCGAGGGTTTTGAAGTCCATGCCGGTTATCGCTTTGAAGCGCGCGCAATTGTCGTCGTTGGGCTCCACGGGGCGTCCGGCGGCAAGTTCAGCGGATGTGAACATGGCCTCGTCGATGATCTCGGGGATATGGTAGGCGCCGTTGTCGCCCCAGAGAGTGATCCACATTTCAGGGCACCCCTTCTCCTTTGCGGCGGAAAGAAATGTGCCCAAGGCTTTGATAGTATATTCACGGAAGTGAATGAAGCGGTCCCACACCAGGGCGCCGCCCGCCAAGACCGGCTTGCCGTTAAGTTCGGTGTGTCCGTCGATAGTCCTGCGATAATAATCAGCGTCCAGATTGTAGTATTCCCAGAAGACAAGGCGCACGCCGGGAGGGATCTTTTCGGAGATCTCTTTTGCGGAGATTTGTTTATTGTCGCGGTACAAGCCGTAGAACATGTCGCTCCATATCAGGACTTCCTTGTAGCCGTGGCGGTTGCAAATCTCGCAGACTTTTTTCAGATGCTCAAGGAAAACGTCGAAATTCGGACGCTTGCCGTTGCGCTTGGCGTATTCGTCGTCCGCGAAGCCCCAGGCCTCGTCCATGCCGACGTGGATGCGGCTGCCGCCGGCGGCCTCCTGCCAGAAAGTAACCATCTTCTCTATGAGCTCGTAGGTCTTCGGCTCGCCCACCAGCACCGTCCCGTCGTTGTTGCGCACGTCCGACGAATCGCTCCAGCGCAGCCACTTTTCCAGATGCCCGAGCGTCTGGATACAGGGAACGAATTCAAGCCCGTTCGCATCCGCGGCCGCTTTGATCTTCTTAATTTCTTCCATAGTGTATCCGCCGCGCGTTAGACCCCACTTCGGAACGCCGTCTAAGCGGTAGGTGTCCTCGGTGTAGAGCATGACGCTGTTGTAGCCCATCTTGGACATGCGCTCAAAACAGCTCTTCAAATAAGGGACCTTGTAGACGCGTCCGCGGGAAAGGTCAAGCATAGCGCCGAGTTTCTTAAACCCCGATCCTTCGGGCTGAGGCTCCGCGGCCGTGCAAACCAGCGCGCCCGCAAGCGCCGCGATCGAGGAAATGGTTTTCAGTGTCATCGGTTTGTTCCTGTTTTTTTTATGACATTTTATTTGTAGTAAACTTTCTTGATCCCTGGATGCCTGTGGATGTGGCTCTCCCTCTCGCACTCCCTCTCCCAAGTGCTCAGCTTTTTCTTCTCGGGAGGATCGGCGTCTTCGTCGTCAAGCGCTTTTTGCCATTTAGCCACAGCTAAGGGATCTGTCATGGGTTCTTTGGTCAAGGGATAGAATATCCTCTTGTTCAGCCCGTTGCAGAAATCGTCATAGCTCCCGGCCCATTTGTCGCTGACATAGAGATATTGGAAGCTGTTGCGGAAGCCGGAATTCCCGCCTTTCACGACTTTCAAGTATTCCACGAACTTCGGTTCGCTTGCCAACATTATATTGCTGACCAAGGCTCTCGACTGTATGGTGAAATAAAGCTTCTTTTCCAGATCATCCATCTTGGGAGGCCAAAAGAGGTCGGAAGGCAGCAGCAGTTTGTCTTCAAGGAGGTAAGGACGCGTGACGATCCTGTTCGGCTCCACTACGGCGTTCAGGCAGGAGCAGTGCGCGCAAAGGCCTATTCTCAGCGCGTCGCAAAGCGCTCCCTCGGGATTGACGCTGTCCATATATTCCCTCAAGATCAGACTGACCACGCCGTATCCAATGCTCTTTTCCAACTGCGGCCTGCTGGCAGGAGTCGCGCACACCAATATGGAACGGGTCTTTTTGTCAACGGAAACATTGCCGGCCGGAGAAAACTCATCCTTCCCTTTCAGGTTCGCGAATCGCTTGGAATCGGTCACAACGTATATCTTGCAGTGATCAGAGGAATAGTCAACGATGTCCGCGGCCTGCAGTCTGACCACGGTTTTTTGGAGCAAATTGAGCAGATAAAGGTCGATGCGGATAAATTTATAGTACTGGAAAGTGTCCGTTTCCTTAAGCACATTGACCTGCTTTTTGATCTCTTCCTTCCCATCATCTGCCGAAGAAACAGCGACTGTTTCTTCATTAAAAAGCCCCTGGCATTTTTCAGGATAATAAAAATCAAAAAAATCCGTCTGCCAGCGCTTGTAATTTTCGCCTTCGCAAAAAAGTTTCCACCGTTCCGCGCCGGCGCCGCGGACATCGATCGACAGCAGGAAAACCACAGTCAGAAGGAAGGGTATCAGTTTTGGGGATCGCATGCCGGACGCTCTTTTTTTGACGATTAAAATACTCTTTACGGATTAAATCAATTATAGCATAAGAAATGAGTCCTTTTGATTTTTAAGCGCGGGCAAAGCGGCCTGGCCAAAAGGGCGGGACTTTCTGATATAATAAATAAAATAAAAATAAGGAATGATCTTATGTTGGAACAAATCGCTAACGAATTGGAAAACCTTAAAAAGGAAGCAACTTCCGCCATCGAAGCCGCCCGGAGCACCGCGGAGCTGGCGGAGCTTGACATCAAATATTTGGGACGCAAAGGCTCCTTCGCCGCTTACATGTCCCGCATGAAAGACCTTTCCAACGAAGAAAGGCCGGCTTTCGGCAAGATCGTGAACGAAGCCAAGACCGCCGTCTCCACGGCCCTCTCCGACCGCCGCATCGCCCTTCTCGTGGCGGAAGACACCGCCAAACTGAAAAAGGACATGATCGACGTGACGCTGCCCGGGCGTTTCGCCTCGGTGGGCTCCGTACATCCGACCTCCGCGGCTCTGAAAGAGATCTCCGACATCTTCCTTAGATTGGGCTTCACCATCGAGGAAGGCCCGGACGTGGAGGACGAGTGGCACAACTTCGACGCCCTCAACATTCCCGACACCCATCCGGCCCGCGACGTGCAGGACACCTTCTTCGTGAAGTCCCCCAAGGACGTCGCCGAGTCCGGCAACAAGATACTCATGCGCACCCACACTTCGCCGGTGCAGGCCAGGACCATGGAGAAGCAGCAGCCTCCCATCCGCTTCATAGCGCCCGGCAGAGTTTACAGAAATGAAAGGATCGACGCCTCCCACTACACCATCTTCCATCAGATCGAAGGATTGTATGTGGACAAGAACGTGACCTTCGCGCAGCTCAAGGGAACGCTGATGAACTTCGCGAAGATCTACTACGGCCCCCAGGCTTCCATAAGGCTGCGTCCCGGCTTCTTCCCCTTCACGGAGCCCAGCGCGGAAGTCGATATCACCTGCACGGTCTGCGGCGGCAAAGGCTGCAGCGTCTGCAAAGGCACGGGCTGGGTGGAAGTGCTTGGCGCCGGCATGGTGCATCCCAACGTCTTCAAGGCCGCGGGCTACACCGATCCCGACATCACTGGCTACGCTTTCGGCCTCGGCGTTGAGCGTCTGGCGATCCTGAAGTACCGCATCGACGACATCCGCCTCTTCTACGACAACGACATCCGCTTCCTGGAGCAGTTCATCTGATGATAAGGATAGGCCAGGGATTCGACGTTCACGCTTTTTCCGCCGGAAGGCCTCTCGTGCTTTGCGGCGTCAAGATCCCTTATGAATTTGGGCTCCTTGGTCATTCCGACGCCGACGTGGCCGTCCACGCTTTGATGGACGCGCTCCTCGGCGCCGCCAGTTTGGGCGACATCGGCAAACTCTTCCCGGACACTGATCCCAAATACGCCGACGCGGACAGCATACTGCTTTTGAAGGAAGTGATCGCACTCCTGAAAAATAATAAATTTAAGATCATCAATTTCGACATAACCATCATTGCGCAGGAACCCAAGATCAATCCTTATGTCGGATCTATGCGGGCGATACTGGCGTCCTGCTGCGGCATCCCCCTCGACTGCGTCAGCGTCAAGGCCACCACTACGGAAAAACTGGGCTTCACGGGAAGAAAGGAAGGCATCGCCGCCTTAGCCTGCGCGCTTATTGAAAAAAACTAAATGTCTGAGAAAAAAGAACACTGGGGATCCTCTTTCGGATTCATAATGGCTATGGCCGGTTCCGCCGTGGGGCTTGGCAACATCTGGCGCTTTTCCTTCATAACCGGCCAGAACGGCGGCAGCGCATTCTTAATCGTTTACCTTGCCTGCGTGATCTTCGTGGGCATTCCCATCATGCTCTGCGAACTGACCATGGGCCGGGCCGCCCAGTCCAACCCTGTCAGGACCTTCCATAAACTGGGAGCCGAAAAATCTAAACTCTCCAACGGGCTCGGCGCCCTGGCGCTTCTTATTGCCGTCGGCTTTTTAAGTTTCGGGCATTTCTTCTACGCCGCGCTGCTTTCCATAGTCGGCGTCTCCTTCATTTATTTCGGCTGGGTTACGCTGGGCGTCATCTACGGCGCCGTCACTCCCCTTTTCATTCTGGCCTATTACGGCGTGGTGGGCGGATGGACGCTGATCTACGTTTGCAAATCGCTTTTAGGGCAGCTTAACGTGCAGACCGTGGAGGAAGCCTCAGATATCATGACTCCCATCATCATGGCGCCCAAGGGCGCCTGGACGGCCCCGCTTCTGTCCACGCTGCTTTTCGTTCTCGCCACCGCCGCCATTATCTGGGTCGGCGTGCAGAAAGGCATCGAGCGCTTCTCAAAGATCTTCATGCCCGTTCTTTTCCTTCTGCTCATAGTGCTTATCTTCCGCGGGCTGACGCTTCCCAACGCTTCCAAAGGTTTAAAATTCCTTTTCGTTCCTGATTTTTCGCAGCTTTCCGGAAACTCCGTCCTGGCCGCCCTGGGACACGCCTTCTATTCCCTTTCGCTGGGCATGGGCATAACCATAACCTACGGCGCCTACCTCAAGCCGGACAACAATCTCCCCCGCTCCACCGTCACCGTCGCCATGCTCGACACGCTTGTTTCCGTGATGGCCGGATTGGCGATCTTCCCGGTGGTATTCGCCATGGGCTTCGCGCCGGACAGCGGACCCTCTTTGATCTTCAAAGTCCTGCCGCTGGCTTTCCAAAAACTGCCTCTTTCCTCCCTCTGGAACGTCATCTTCTTTATCGCGGTCCTCATAGCCGCATTGACCAGCGCCGTCAGCCTTATGGAAGGGCCTGTCTGCCTTATGGTGGAAGAGCTGAAATGGAAGCGCAGCAAAGTCCTGCTTATCCTTGTCCCCTGCCTTTGCGTCGTATCTTCCGTGATCGCGCTCTCCGCCGGCGACTGGAGCAATTTCCCGCATCTCGGGGAATTTGTTCAGAAGACTTTCTTAACGTCCAAGGGCAGCCTCTTCGACGCCTTCGACAATGGTGCCTGCCAGTGGCTCATTCCGATTGCCTGCTTCCTGACGCTCCTTTACGCCAGCTGGGTCTGGGGCCCGCACTGCGCGGTGAAAGAAATGCGTTCCGGTTCCACCGGCGCCATGGACACGAACCTCTGGCACCTTGTATCAGGCGTCTATGACAAAAACGACAGCGGCATCCCCTCCTCTCTGGCGCCCTGCGTCCTCTGGGCCTTCTTCGTGCGCTGGATCTCACCCATATTGGTCCTCCTGGCCTTCCTGGACGGACTGGGAGTTTTCAGGTGAGCCCGAATAGAGAATTCTGGACTTCCTCCAAAGGTTTCGTTCTGGCCATGGCGGGTTCCGCCATCGGGCTGGGAAACATTTGGCGTTTTTCCTACATCATGGGAAAATACGGCGGAGCGGCTTTCATACTGGTCTATCTCGCCGCCATTTTCCTGATTGGCCTCCCCATTATGCTTTGCGAACTGAGTTTGGGGCGCGCCTCCGGGAAAGGGCCTTTGGAAGCCATGACGGAATTGGCCCCCAGGAGAACGACGCTTTCATTTCTTACGGCCGTTGCGCTGATTTTGGGCGCGGCGGCTTTTGTTTTCAAGGGGATGTATTTCCACGCCGGCGTCGCTGGCTTTTTCGCCTTGGGCGCTCTGCTTTTCGGCTGGGGGTTCCTCGGTTTCACGGTGACGTTTTTGACTCCTCTTATGATCGCGGTCTTCTACTCCGTGGTGGGAGGCTGGATCATCATTTACACGATCGTATCTCCTTTGGGAAAGATCTTCCGCGACCCCGCCGCTTCCGCTGAACTGCTCGGGAATATCGTCACAGCCTCGGGGGGCAAGTATTGGGTGACCGTCGCGGCCGCCTCCGCTTTCTTCCTCGCCACCGCGCTGATCGTGATGGCGGGCGTGCAGAAAGGCATCGAGCGCTTCTCCAAGATCTTCATGCCGCTCATTTTCATCCTGATCATCGTGATCATCGTCAGAGTGCTAACTCTGCCGAACGCCAAGGAAGGCTTGCGTTTCCTCTTCCTGCCGGACTTTTCGAAAATGACCGCCGAGGGCGTCATGGCGGCCCTGGGACAGGCATTCTTCACGCTATCTCTGGGATCTGGCGTAGGCATCGCCTACGGCTCCTATCTGGGGCGCTCCAGCTCGCTGCCCAAGACAGCCTTCACAATCGTCCTATTGGACACCATCGCTTCCATTCTCGCAGGCCTTGCCATCTTCCCCTTGCTGTTCTCCACCGGGCTCTCTCCGGAAGAAGGAACTTCCTTGGTCTTCAAAGTCCTGCCCATCGCTTTCGGAAAACTTCCCCTGTCCGCTCTTTGGGGAACGCTCTTCTTCTTCACGCTGCTTTTGGCCGCGCTTACAAGCTCCATTTCCATGCTGGAGGGCGCCGTGCAGGGACTCATGCAGAAGCTTTATTTGCCCCGCGGGAAAGCCGTTCTCCTTCTCATCATAGTTTTGGGCCCGCTGGTTCCCCTGACCGCCGTGTCTTCGGCGAACTTCGCCAATGTTCCGAAGCTGGGGCAATTCTTCACCGAGACTTTGAAACTGCGCTCCGAATCTTTCTTCGCGATACTTGACAACACCACCTGCCTCTGGCTAATGCCTCTGGCCGGATTGATGACGCTGCTTTTTGTGAGCTATGTCTGGGGCAACAAAAAAGCCCTGGAAGAGATGAACTGCTTCAACGCCTTCGACTGGCTCTTTTCCAAGATCTGGCTGTTCGTAGTGCGCTTCGTCTCGCCTGTCCTGGTTATTTTGGCTTTCCTGAAAGGCCTTGGCATATTCTTTTAACTAATTCTTAAGCATAAAGTTAAGCGCAAATTAATTTCATAGTAAATTGTTTGCCTTTCAATTTTCTCTCTTTTATGTTAAGATATAAGCGGCAACATAATCAAGGAGGTGTGTATGGAAAACAACGAAAAATTTAAGACAAAAGAGATCAACGCCAAAAGAGACACCGTTCAGTTCATCGCCATCCTTGGCTGCATCGCCATGGGCATAGGATTGCTTATTCTTCTTTCAAACTACTGGCAGACTATTTTTTCCTCCAAATGGTTTCTTCTGGCCTGCGGCGTCGCTTTGCACGGACTGGCCTTCGCGCCTTCCACGCAAAAGATCTTCAAAACGCTGCCGGAGATCCTGGCTGCCATGGGCACGGCGCTCATTGGCTTCGCGCTCTGGCATCTGCTGCCTTCCCTCTGGCAGGACCGCACGAAACTGGGCTGCATCCTTATCCTTTCATTGATCATCGGCTTCGTCAGGAACTACAAGCTGCATGACGTCCTCAGCTACGCGCTAGTCGCCGCGCTGTTCGCAAAAGGCCTCTCTGACGACGAGTTCGGCATCTGCTTCTATTATCTTGGAATATTCCTGGTCATGGGCGTTTTTTCCTTCAAGGCTTACTTAAGAAAAAGCGTCGTGGCTTTCGCCGCGGCCCTCGCCACCATCGGCATGGCCCAGTTCATCTTCGGGAACATCCTCCCCTTCAGGCCGCTTCAGCTCTCTTTGAACGCCCTGGTCTTCTGGGGGCTGGCCTGCTCTCCGCAACTGAGGGAATTCAACGAGAAATTCTCCAAGACCGCCTACGTGATAGCTTTTTTGGAAACCTCCGTGATCCTCTTCATCCTTTCTTTCGAGGGCATCTGGGGTTCTGACTGGTTCAACAATCACCTGAGCCTGTCCGTCTTCAAGCAGAACATCCCCTACTCGGTCTTCACTTCGGTCTTCTACGTTCTGGAGCTGGCTGTCACCGCGTACGCCTTCATATTCTTCTGGAAGACCGGCCCCAAAGCCCGCGCCAAGGTCACTTATTTCCTGCCCGTCCTGATCACGGCGATCTTCCTGCTCTGCAACATCGGCACCGGCACGAAAGTCGGCGACGCGTTCTACATCCTGCCGGAAGCCTTCTATTCCAATCTCTTCTTTCTGATCTGGTTCGTTTACCTCTTCTTCAACATCTGGGTCAGTTTCAAGGAGAGCCGCATGCTTCTGAAGATCTTCGCCATCGCCTTCATAATAGTAGGCGGCATAGCGAGGATCATCGTCGAGAGTTCCCTGGAGGAAGTGACCATGGCCTTCTGCTTCATCTACGCCGGCATGGTCCTTCTCTTCACGGCCTACTGCGCCTTCAAGGTTCTGAGCGACGAGGAGGAACGGATGCTGGCGGCCGCGGACAACGATTACGCCGATGGTTTCAAGCTCAACTCCAGCCTGAACCGCGAGAGCGAACAGGATGAAGCGCAGTGAAAGTTGATCTTTAAAGCAACAAAAAAAGCCCTCCTTGCGGAGGGCTTTTTCTTTTTACGCACAAAACGTCTTTACGCTTCCTTGGCGACTTTCACCAGTTCGGCGAAAGCTTTGGGCTCGGTGGCGGCGAGGTTGGCGAGGACCTTGCGGTTCAGCGTCACGCCGGCCTTGGCCAAGCCGGAAATGAAAGCGTTGTAAGAAATGCCGGCTTCGTTGGCGGCGATGTGAATGCGGGTGATCCACAGGGCGCGGAAGCTGCGTTTTTTGTTGCGGCGATCGCGATACTGGTAAACCAGACCGCGGACCACGGTTTCCTGCATGTTGCGGTTGCCGTTGCGGCGCAGTCCGAAGAAACCCTTGGCGAGTTTCTGCATTTTGCGTTTGCGTTCCCTGCTGGCGGGACTATTAGTGGCTCTTGGCATAAGTAGATTCTCCTATGATTAGTTATACCGCAGGTGGCCCTTAACCGTACGGCAGCATTTCTTTGACATTGCGGGCATCGGTGGTGCCGCAAATGGACGTGTCACGGAAAGAACGTTTGTTCTTTCTGGTCTTGCCCGTCATCAGGTGGCGGGACTTGGTGTTTGTGCGTTTCACTTTGCCGCTTTTGGTCACGGAAAAGCGCTTGCTCACAGACTTTTTGGTTTTGACTTTTGGCATAATTGCTCCTGTCTTTTTTTGTTTTTAGTTGATTGAAGGCGCGCATCGAGGAGGAGTCTGTTTTCCCCACACGACGCCGGTTTATTGTTCCTTGGGCTTCTTGGTCTTCAATGGCCCAAAGACAATAGTGTAATTCGCGCCCATTTTCTTGACGGGTATCTCTACCGCGCCAAAATCCTTTATTTCAGCGGTCAGACGTTCCAGCAGTTCCTGGCCCATCTCCTGGTGAGCCGCCTCGCGGCCCTTGTGGAAACAGACCACTCTCACGTGGTAGCCGTCCGCCAAAAATTCCAATATGTGTTTGCGTTTGATCTCCAGATCGCCGCTGTCGATGCCGGGCCTGAACTTGATCTCCTTGGTGCGGGTCTTCTGACCCTGCTTGCGGGAGTCTTTTTCCCTTCTGGTCTGCTCGTAGCGGTACTTGCTGTAATCGATGATGCGGCAGACCGGGGGCTGGGCGCCCGGGGCAACTTCCACCAGGTCCAGATTCCGCTTTTCAGCTTCTTCCAGAGCGCGCTGGCGGGTGACGACGCCAAGCTGCTTGCCGTCGTCGGCGATAAGACGCACCTCGGGGGCCTTGATGTCCTCGTTGACCCTGGTGCTGTCGGTTTGATTGTACTTGCGGATAGTTTTGTCCTCGCTTTTGGTTATTCTTCTTTATCCCATTCGCTCTTCGGGGCGTGAGTGTCGCGCTCCCTGCAAAGAGAATTGATCAGAGTTTCCAGAGGCAGCGCGTTCGCCTGGGAGCCCTGGCGGGTCCTCAGGGAGACGGTCTTCTCGCTGGCTTCCTTGTCGCCCAAGACCAGGGTGTAGGGAACCTTGTCCATCTTGCCCTGGCGGACCTTGGCGCCCATGGGACGGTGAGTCTCGTCCACGGTCACCCTCAGGCCTCTCTCCTGAAGCGCTTGCAAAACTTCCTTGGCATAATCAAGGTGAGCGTCTTTTATGGGCACTATCCTGACCTGCTCAGGCGCCAGCCACAAGGGGAAGTTGCCGCCGCAGTTCTCGAGATAGACCGCGAAGAAACGCTCTATGGCGCCCAAAAGCGCCCTGTGGATCATATAAGGCACATGTTCCTGCCCGTCTTCGCCGACGTAGGTCATATTGAAGCGCTCAGGCAGGTTGAAGTCGAACTGGATGGTGGAGCACTGCCACTCGCGGCGCAGCATGTCCTTGATCTTGATGTCGATCTTGGGGCCGTAGAAAGCGCCGCCGCCTTTGTCGATGTCGTATTTCAGGCCAAGCTTGGCCACGATCTTTTCCAGGGCGGTCTGCGCGGCGTCCCAGCGGCTCTCCTCGCCCACGCACTTGCCTTCCGGACGAGTGGAGATATAGACGTGGTATTCGGTGAAGCCGAAGTTGTGCAGCATCTGCAGGCAGAACCTCAAAGTCCTCTCCAGCTCCTCTTCCATCTGGTCCTCGCGGCAGAAGATGTGGGCGTCGTCCTGCGTGAAGCCCCTGACTCTCAGAAGGCCGTGCAAGACGCCGCTTCTCTCGAAACGATAGACCGTGCCGAGTTCCGCCATGCGCATGGGCAGATTGCGGTATGAGCGGGTCTTGTTTTTGTAAATGAGGATGTGGAAGGGGCAGTTCATGGGCTTCACGAAATATTCCTGAGTCTGGTCGTTGTCCAGAGGAACATCCATGGAGGGGAACATATTTTCGCGATAGAAGGAAAGGTGTCCGCTGGTCTCCCACAGGGTGGATTTGCCCACGTGCGGGGAATAGACCAGATCGTAGCCGTTCTTCAAGTGCTCGTTGCGCCAGAAATTTTCGATCTCGTTCCTGATGACGGCGCCGCGGGGGTGCCAGACCATGAGGCCGGGGCCCAGCTCTTCGTGGAAGCTGCCCAAGTCCATGTCCTTCAGAAGGACGCGGTGGTCTCTCTTCTTGGCCTCTTCCAGGAAATTCAGATATTCGTCAAGCTGTTCCTGAGTCGGGAAAGCCACGCCGTAGATGCGCTGCAGCATCGGACGGTGCTCGTCGCCGCGCCAGTAGGCGCCGGCCACGCTGAGAAGCTTCACGGCCTTCACGGGGCCGGTGGAAGGAAGGTGCGGACCGCGGCAAAGGTCTAAGAATTCGCCCTGCTTGTAAACGGAGACTTCCTCGGCGCCGAGATCCTCGATGATCTCGACTTTGTAGGTCTGATCCTTGCTTTTGAAATACTCCAGGGCTTTCTCCCTGGACCATTCCTCGCGTTCCAATTTATAGTCAGCCTCGGAGATCTTCTTGATCTCCTCTTCTATCTTAACGAGATCTTCGGGAGAGAACGGAGTCACCGTGTCGAAATCATAGTAAAAACCTTCCTCTATAGCCGGGCCGATGGCCAGCTTAACATCAGGGTAAAGGCGCAGGACCGCCTGAGCCAGGCAGTGGCTCGCGGTGTGCCAGAAAGTTTCACGATATTTCGGATCTTCGAAGTTCATGTGACGACCTTTTTATAGTTGCTCGAAAGAGAGTTATATATTTTTATTAGGAAATGATATTTTACGATAAGAGGGGTTTAAAGTCAATAAGCGCCCTTCCCCCACCGGGCTGCCCTTCCTGACAAAAAAAGAGGGGCCTCGCCGGCCCCTCTCTTTAGTCGCTCTGACCTTCGCTTTTACTTTCTGCGAAGCAGCGCCAGACCGAGAAGGGCCAGCATGAGGAGCGTAGTGGGTTCGGGGACCACGGGCGTCAGTTTGACGCTCACGCTTTCCACGCAGACGCTGTCGTCGGCGGTGCTGAGGAGCATCCTGAGGGCGTCCACGCCTTCCGTAGCCTTGACGGAGCCGCTGGTTATGGGCGCGTCAACGACGACGGGAGCAGCGGCCCAGGTGAATTCCCTGAACTGCTTGTTGCCGGTCTTGGTGTTCACTTTTACGGCGTAGTCGAAGGATTCGCCAATAGCCGGCCTGGCGGTGGCCAGCGCGGTGGCCGGAGAGTAGTCGTTGAAGGTGGGAACGAGCGTGTCGCCGCTTCTGGAAACAACCACCTTCATCTGCCTGTGCTCGGAGTCCTGAGTGAGCGTCAGGTCGCCGGCGGGAGACTTGGTGAAGAGCAGTTTGTAGGCGATCTCGAGGTCGTACTTGTCGGCGATGCCTTAGCCGATGCCCAGGG
>JAFZID010000034.1 GCA_017554565.1 bacterium | reverse complement strand
GGCAGATCACCACCGCCGCCGCGTCCCGGCGTTTCCTCTCGAGGAAACCCACCGCCGCGGCGTAAAAGAAAGCGCCGTACAAAACGAAGAGCGCGGCGCCCCAGGGATCCCGGAACTGCGCCAGCTTCGACATCTTTCCCGAGGCCATGACGGGAAGCATTATAAGCGCCCAGCCCAGTCCCGTGTAGGTGACGTTGTGGCTCTTCAAAAGCACCTTGCAGCGCGCGGCCAGCGCCAGCACCGCCGTGATGCCGATGAAAAACAAAAAGTATTCCAGAACTTTGTTCGGATAAGAATTCTGAAAGAGCGCCACGTAGGCGGAAGAGAAAATGGCGGCGGGAGAAGCGTTCTCCGGCTTCAGATCCACCTTGTTCTCGACAAGCGTTTTCTGCAGTTCTTTGTTCTGGGGAGTTCCGAACCACAAGGGGGACCAGAAGAGCGCCATCAAAAGAGCGATGAACAAAAGCTTGGTCAAAAAGCGCCCGAAAACGCCTTCTTTGTCAGTCACTACGCCTAACGAATTTTGCTCCATACTATCTCCTTAGAATCGAAAACAGGTCCTTCCTTGCACACTCTTTGCATTCCTTCCTTCGTGGGCACCGTGCAGCCCACGCAAACTCCCATTCCGCAGCCCATGTAGGCTTCCAGGCTCACCTGCAGGGAAAGCGAACGCTCCTCCGAAAGGGAAGCAAGAGCCCGCAGCATAGGGAAGGGCCCGCAGGCGTACATTTCCATTTCCTCCAGGGGAAGGCCGGCTTTTAAAATGGCGTCTATGACCGTTCCCCTGACGCCGCGGCTGCCGTTGTCAGTGGCGAATATAGGCTCTATGCCGAGCTTCTCGAATTCTTCGGCCAGGATAAGGTCTTTCTGATCCCTGGCGCCCAAAACGATCTTCACGCTTGCTTTGTCACGGATCCGTGACGCCAGAAACCACATGGGAGGCGTGCCTACTCCGCCGCCTATCAAAAGCGCCGGCTTGTCTTTGATCTGAAATCCTCCGCCCAGCGGCCCGATGACGTCCAGCGTCTGGCCGGGCGCCAGTTCCGACAGAGCTTTGGTCCCCTTGCCGACGATCTTGAAGACAAAAGTCGCCTCGCCCTTCATGGGATCGCAGAAAGCAAGGCTTATGGGCTTTCGCAAAAGCGTGGCGCCCTTGGTCTCAAGCTCCGCGAACTGGCCGGGGCTGGATCCGGCGGCAAGGCCGGGCGCCTTCACGACCAGCATGCGGTGCTCGTCGTTCAGCGCTATGTTCTCTAAAACTACGATTGTTTCGCGTTCCATTTTCTATATGCTGAATTTGGATATCAATTTGCCAAAGACCCGGCTCAAAAAGTTAAGCAGCGACGTGAAGTGGAAGATACGGTCCAAAAAAGAGCGTTTCAGCTTTATGGCGTCCGCCGGGCAGAACTCGTGGCAGCAGTAGCAGCGGATGCAGTCTTTGCTGACGGATCTTCCTCTTTCCGGATCGATGGCGGGAGGCTTCACCGGGCAGCCGTTCCTGCAGCGGAAGCATTTTATGCATTTTGTGGGATCGATCTTGGGATGCGGCGCCCACTGCGCGCCGAACCAGCGCATGAACCACTTGGGCATCGGCAGCATCCTGATGATGTCCTTGCTGTGGGAGACTTGCTTGAAATCTTTAACTTTCACTTCGTCGGGGGTGAGAAGCGGGAAAGTCGATCTCTCTTCGCCTTCGCCGTAATTCAAACGCAAAGCCGCCGTAACGGTGGGGACCTTCATGGGATCGAGGCCTATGATGCGGCAGGCCGCCATGTCAAGCGCCAGAAGATCGTCGGAAGCCAGGAGCAGCCCGAGTTCCCTGGGGCTGCCGCCGGAAGGTCCGTCCCCTTCCATGGCCACGATGCCGTCCATCACGGCCAGGGCGACGTTGGCGGTCTTGTTTATCTCCACCATCAGTTCGCCCATGAGATCGTTGTCTCTCAAACGAAGATGGTAATTGCTCTTCCTAACGCCCACCATCAGCCCGTACTGGTTTTTTATGGCGCCGGTGAAATTCATCTGCACGTGCGTCTTCAGTTTGGGGAGCGTTATGATGACGTCGGCTTCCTTTACGGCCCTGGCCAGCACGAGGCGCTGCGAAACGCGGTTCTCGGGCCTGGGATAAACGTCCTCGTTCTCAAAATCGGCGACCGCGACCTGTTCCCTTTCCAGGATCTCCTCCAGCCCTCCGGCTTTGATGGCGGATCTGAGCGTGCCCATTCCCGGGCTGTCGCCGACAAAAGGAATGCCTCCCGCTTCCTTGACCAGAGTGATCATGGCCTCCACCAGTCTCGGATCGGTGGTCACGGCCTTGGCCACGTTGTAGGAGCCCAGGAGATTGGCTTTCAGAAGGACCTTCTGGCCCGGCTTGACGAAAGCCTCTATGCCGCCCAAGGGAGCTAGAAGTTCGCGCAGTTTGGGAAGGACTTCCGCATAGGTCCCGCGGACTATCGTTACTTGCGACATTGTTTGGCCGTGCCTTGCTTAGCGGGTTTTAGTTTCGCGTATTTCGCCACCAGGACCTTGGGCGAGGGCAGGTTTTCAAATTCGATGGTCAGCCTGGCGGACTCCCCTTCCCCGGAAATGGAGGTGATCCTGCCGTTTCCGAAATGGGTGTGCACCACTTCCATGCCCACGGTGAGCTCGCCGGTGTCGATGGTCCCGGCGGGCTTGGAGGGCAGCTGCTGGGTGGTGGTCTCTTCGCTCAGGACAGGCTTGCGGCTGCTGAAGCGGCACTCCACGTGGCTGGGCTTGATCTCGCTCAGGAAGCGGGAGGGATCCCGGGACTGGATCTGTCCGAACATGGCCCTCTTCAGAGCGCAGGAGAGGAAAAGCCTTTCCTTGGCCCTGGTCATGCCCACGTAGCAAAGGCGGCGCTCCTCCTCGATCTCTTCTTTCAAACCCTTGGCGTTGATGTGGGGGAAGAGGTCCTCCTCCATGCCCACGATGAAGACCACGGGAAATTCCAGGCCCTTGGCGTTGTGGATGGTCATCAGAGTCACCACGTCCGTCTCGTCGTTCCATTTGTCGATGTCGGCGGTGATGGCCACTTCGTTCAGGAAGCCTTCGGTGGAAGCCTTCTCGTCCGTGGTGGTGTTCTCGTAATCCGCCACGGCGGATTTCAGTTCGCCGATGTTCTCCCGGCGGTCCAGATCGGCCTCGTCGTCGCCCGGGCAGACCTTCTCGATGTATTCGGTCTTCTCAAGGATGAAATCCAAAAATTCGGTGGGCAGCATTACCTTCTGCGCCTCGGAAAGCTCCTCTATGAGGCTTTGGAACTTGTCCAGCTTCCGGTGCACGCCGTCGGTGAAGCGGTCTATGCGGCGGTGCTGCTTGACAGCTTCGTAAAAAGTTATGCCGGCGGTCTGGGCGAAATTCGCCAGGTATTCCTGGGTGGTCTCCCCCAGCCCTCTGGTGGGGCTGTTTATGACACGGCGCAGGCTCACGTCGTCGAAATTGTTAAGAGCCGCCCGCATGTAGGCCAAAATGTCCTTGATCTCCCTTCTGTTGTAAAAGCTCACGTCGCCCACGAGTTTGCAGGGAATGCGGTTTTTGACCATCTCCTCCTCGATAAGGCGGGAGAGGAGATGGACGCGGTAGAAGACCACCATGTCGCGGCGCTTCACGCCTTCCCTCAGAAGCTTCTTGATCATCCTGGCCACTTCCGCCGCCTCTTCGTGCTCGTCCTTGGCGCTGAAAAAAGAAACTTTTTTGCCTTCGGGATTCTCGGTCTTCAAAACTTTCTCCCAGCGGTCCTGGTTGTGGGCGATGACGTCGTTGGCCGCCTTCAGGATGGAGGAGGTGGAGCGATAGTTCCTTTCCAAAACCGTTTTCTTGGCGTTGGGATAATCCTTTTCGAAAGCGAAGATGTTGCCTATCTCGGCGCCCCGGAACCGGTAGATGGACTGGTCCGGATCGCCCACCACGAAAACGTTCCCGTGCTTCTGGCAAAGCATTTTCACCAGCTGGTACTGGGCGAAGTTGGTGTCCTGGTATTCGTCCACCAGAACGTGATCGAAACTTTCCTGATACTTCTTGAGCAGCTCGGGATCGCGCTTGAAAAGAAGCACAGTCTGCATGATGAGGTCGTCGAAGTCCAGCGCTCTCACCCGCCTGAGCTCCCTTTCGTATTCCTTGTAAACTTTCGCCACCAGCTCGTCCATGTACTCCTTGGATCTCTCGGCTCTCCTGGCGAACTTCTCCGCCGTTTCCAGCCTGTCCTTGGCCAAGCCTATCATGTTGGCGAAATAAGCGGGCTTCAGGTGCTTGTCGGAAATGTCCTGGCGGCGCATGCATTCCTTGAGGAGCGTCAGCTGGTCGTTCTGATCGTAAATGACGAAGCCGTTTTCGTAATTGAGCTTCCCGCGGTTGGCCCTCAGGACCTTGAGGCAGAAGGAGTGAAAGGTCGAGAT
>JAFZID010000033.1 GCA_017554565.1 bacterium | reverse complement strand
GGACGGGCGTCAGGTTCAGGCTGTAGCTTATGGCGCGAGTCTGGTTGGAGGAGGGGTTGGAGAGCTTGAAGTTCACTTGGCTGTTCAGCGCGACGTTCGTCAGGTAAAGTCTTTTGGCGTTGCTTCCGATGGTCTCCACGGCGTTGCTCCAGGCCTGTCCGCCGCTTTGCCTGGCCACGACCAAAAGCTCGTTGCTGGCGGAATATTCCAGGCAGTAGGCTTGCTTTGCGGGCGTGAAATACCAAGTGTCTTCATCCGGAGCGGGGCCGAGGAAATCCTCCGGCGTCGCGGCGATGGAGCCCGGGGAGGGCTCGTCCTCGCTCAATGCTCCGCAGTCGTCCCACTGGCAGAGAAAATGAAAAACGCGCCCCTCCGACACCACCTGGCCGAAGACGTTGCTGCCGTTGTAGGTCACGGTGGCCAGCGCCTCCCGGCGGTCAACGTATCCCGTCGCGGGCCTCGCGATGAATTTGATCATTCCGCCGCCGTCTATCGTTTCGAAGGACAGCCAGTTACAAGCGACCTCAACTCCGGAGTAGTTCAGAAGATTATTCCTAACCGAGAAGCTGTTGGTTAAGATCTCCCGGTTGAAGCGCATTATGAAATCGTTGTCAAGTTCCGTTTCGGCAAGCAGAGCGCAGGCCGAGAGGAGAAGCAGCGTAAAATATCGTTTTGTCATGGCGCAACGCATGGGGGGTGGCGGGAGGAGATCGCTCTCCTCCCTACGTTCGGACCGGAGGCCGCCGGATCATGACAGGGGGACTTTTCCGCCGGCCTGATCTGAACGCTTATTTTCTTATGAGGAAGTAGTTGAAGCTTACGGTGTGGTCCAGAGTCTCGCCCATGCAGAGCTTGGCTCTTCCCAAAAAGTCCGTCTCCACCCAGTAGGGGACGTCGACTCTCTGCGCGGGAGTGACGCAGATGACGGCGTTTTCAGAAAGCCCGGAGGAGAAAAGAAGGATCTCTTTTTTGCCCTTGGGCATGTCCGCGCGCCCGCCCTGGGAGGGGGAGAAATCCACGAAGGCCAGGGGTCTGACGTCTCCCGAGGCGCCGAGCAGCAGGTCTCCGGATTCGGACCGCAGGCAGGCGTTGGTGTGCATCAGGACCAGATCGCAGCGGGAGTCGGAGGTCCCTATGCGCCAGTTGCCGTTGTTGGGCAGCCTGAGATCGCTGACAAAAAGCGCGCCCGTCACCGCGCCGCCGGAGGAGGTCAGAAGCTTTTCCAACAGATCCTGCGAGAGCATCTCTTCGTCGATGAAAACGCTCGTCCCCAGAAGGGAGGAGACTTTTCCCGGGAACGCGCTCTCGGTGACCACCGCGTCGGAAGCAACGCTAAGCCCTCCCTTCACCGTCAATCCCGAGGAGGAGAGCACCACGCCGGCGTCTTCCCTGAAGGAGATCTGAAACCACAGTTCCCTTGTGTCGGTGAATTTCCAATACGGCCCGGGGATGACGGTAGCCATAATGCCGGGTTCGATCTCGGGCTCCTCGTAGTAATAACGCGAGCTGCCGGAGCGGTATTTCGGGCAGACGTAAGGGTGGATGGCGCTGTTGGCGGAAGTCGTCCGCAAGCCCACCAGGTATTCTCCCGGGATCAGACGGGCAACGTTTTGGGGGAAAGTGTAAACGCAGCGGGGGAAAGCGGCGGTGGAGACGGAGGAGGCGCTGCACAGCGCCGAGATCTCGGCCCGGGACGCGAAGACGCAGACCGCCTGGGGCGGGGCTATCTCCGAGGCGTTCTTAAAGTAGAGCGTCACGCTTTCGGGATAAGCGGCCTCTTTCACCCTGATGGCGCTGGAAAAGTGCGTGGCGTAGGTTATGTCGAACTTAACCGGAACGGCGGCGGGGGCCGGCGGCCCTTTCACGGCCGAAGTCATTTTGTAGATCAGCTCTCCCGAGGCTCCCGTGACCAGGCGGCCGAGGAAGGATTCCGCCGCGGGGATGGCGACGGTGCCGTTGGTCAGCCCCGTGGAGACAGCCTGCAATCCGGCTATCCTGGCGTTGGCGGTCCGCATGGAATTGTTCAGCGTCGCCAGCGCGCTGGTGTGACCGGCGATGACCTCCGGGTCAACGTCCTTGCTTTCCTCGGAATAAAGGGAGTAGGGGGCGGCCACCAAATCCAGGTCGGGCGTCAGCTGCCTGTAGTTCCCGTTCGCGCTGGTGGCGATCCAGACTCTTATTTTTCTGACGGATCCCCCGGAGAAAAGGTCCTTGGGAAGAGATTCCATGTTTGGGATGCTGGTGTCGCCCAGGAGGAGATAGGCAACGTTGCCGCTCAGCCGGCAGGCCACGCCTTCCAAGGGGTCGAGGTCCGGCGTCAGCAGGCTGTTGGACCAGAGGACGGAAGTGGGGTTCCCCGTGTGGATGGTAAATTTAAGATAGGCTGTGGAATCGGCCGGCGCGAAGTCGGGATCAAGCTCCAGCCTTACGGGCAGCAGGGGATCCTGCGCCGCAAGGTTAATCGCCGCTGAGATCAGGCAGATCAAGACAAGTTTAATTTTCATTTCAACTCCGTTTGGTTTTATGGATAAGGAAAACGGCCAGGCACAAGAGGAGGGCTGCTCCCGGCTCCGGCAGGAGGAAGACCCTGCTGTAGGTCTCCAACGAAGCGGATCCGGAAACGGGCCGTCCTTTTTTCAAAACGCTGGTCTGCGCCCCGCCGCAGTAGATCTCCCCTATGGGGAAGATCGTTCCTCCTCCGCTGCCTCCTCCGGGAGGCGTGGCGTAGGTGCGGAAAGAGAGCAGGATGAGGGCCGCGAGGGCAAGAAAGATTTTTTTCATAATGTTTGCTCCTTTTTTTAACTAACGGACAAAAATCCCAAAAAGTTGCGCGGCCATCTTTCGCCCCCTGCCGGGCGTCGGCGGAAACTGCCTGTTTAAAACCACTTTGCCAAAAGGGGGATTGTGGTAAAATATTGCTTATAAACTCTTCATAACCTAAAAACCAAAAAATCAAGAGAATGAAAAAAGCCCCTGTCGGAAAGATCTTTCAGATCAAAACGAAAAACACCATGATGATCTTCGTTCCAAGGAAGGACACCTGGACGCTCATTTACTACGGCAAACGTCTCTCCAGCGCCGCGGACGCGGCGAAACTCTGGGGGCAGACGGAGCGCTGGTTCTACACGCTGGGCGGCAACGTCCAGGAAACGTATCCGGCTTTCGGCGGAGACTTGGAGACTCAGCCCCAGCAGCAGTCCATGAACAAGCACGGCGCCCTTCTGGCGATCCACGCCAACGGCGACCCTACCACGGAGCTGAAAAGCGAGGGGATCGAGGAGATAAAGGACAAGCAGGGCTTCAAGCACTACGTCTTCAGCTACAAGGACAGGGCTTATCCTTTCAAGGTAAATCAGCATTACCGCGCGGCCCACGAGACCGACATCATAGAGACCTGGGTGGAAATTAGCCACGAAGAGAAAACCCCCGTCAGGCTTCCCAGGATGGATTCCTGCGGCCTTAAGTTCAGGGGCCTCTCCAACCGCTACTTCCTCCAGAATCTCTACGGCACCTGGGCTTCGGAAGCCTTCGTCGCGGAAAGCGAGATCCCCCGCGGCGGGCATATCGAACTGGACGCAAGGTCCGGCGTCAGGGACGCCTGGGGCAACAACCCCTCCTTCATGCTCTCCATTGGTCAAAAAGCCACCGAGACGGAGGGCCACATCATAGCCGGCGCCCTGGCCTGGTCCGGCTCCTGGCATATCGACATCCTGCACGACGCCAACGACGATCTGCACATCTACGCCGGCGCCGCGAACCTCTCCGGGCCCTACATCCTTGATCCCGGCAAGACGCTGACGCTGCCGAAATTCCTTCTGACCTATTCCGACAAAGGAAAAGGCCAGGTCTCCCGCAACTTCCACACCTGGGCCAGGGATTTCACGATCCCCAGGGGACACGAACTGAGGAACATCCTTCTGAACAGCTGGGAGGGCGCTTATT
The DNA here is from genome assembly GCA_017554565.1 of bacterium. Lineage (GTDB taxonomy): Bacteria > Auribacterota > UBA3054 > UBA3054 > UBA3054 > UBA3054. The sequence continues at coordinate 16,129 of JAFZID010000033.1, read as the reverse complement.
TCAGCCTTTCCGATCAGGTGCTTCTCGACATGATGGACGGCGTCAAGAGGATCGGCGGCGAGATGTTCGTCATCGACGACGGCTGGTTCGCCCAGGGCGAATTTGTCCGCAACAACGGCTGCACCGGATTGGGCGACTGGACCTGGAACAGGGAGAAGCTTCCCAAGGGCCTCAACTACCTGGTCAAGCAGGCCAAGAAGCGCGGCCTTAAACTTGGCCTCTGGTTCGAGCCGGAAATGGCCAACACCAGAAGCCAGATCGCCCACGACCACCCGGAGTGGATCATAAGGGGCGAAAACAGGGAGCTGCGCTGCGGACGCGGCGGCACCCAGGTCGTCCTGGATATGTCCAACCCGGAAGTCAGGGAGAATATCTTCAACCAGATCGACGCCGTTCTGAAAGCCGCTCCCGGCCTCTCCTACATCAAGTGGGACGCCAACGCGGACTTCATGAACTACGGCTCCGCCTTCCTGAAAGGGGAGCGCTGCGCCAATCTCTGGTTCGACTACACCATGGGCGTCTATGAATTGATAGCCAAGCTGCGCAAGAAATACCCCAAGATCGTCTTCCAGGCCTGCTCTTCCGGCGGCGCCCACGCGGAGTATGGTTTCCTGCAGCACGCCGAGGAATTCTGGGGCTCCGACGACACCGACGCCAGGCAAAGGATCTTCATCCAGTGGGGCGAGACGCAGTTCTATCCCGCCAACGCCATGGCCTGCCATGTCACGGCCGTCCCCAGCCACCAGACTGGCAGAGTCACGCCCATCAAGTACCGCTTCGACGTGGCCATGTCCGGCCGTCTGGGTCTGGAACTCCATCCCAAGAACATGACGGAGGAAGAGCTGGAATTCTCCACCAAGGCCATCGAGCTTTACAAAAAGGAGATCAGGCCTGTTGTCCAGCAGGGCGACCTCTACCGCCTCGTGTCCCCCTACGACGGCACCTACGCTTCCATAATGTACGTCTCGCAAAACAAGAAGAAAGCCGTCCAGTTCTTCTACGGCCTCAACATGGTCTATTGCGGCGACTATCCGCCGCCTGTGAAGCTCCAGGGCCTCGATCCCAAGGCCAGGTACAAAGTTGAGGAAGTCAACTATCTTCTGGACAAAAAAGGCAATCCCAAACTCCACACCGTGGTCAACGGGGAAGTCCTGACCGGCGAGGCCCTGATGGAAGTCGGCATCGGTTTCTCCATGCGTCCGGAGTACGATTCGGCCGTTCTGAAACTCACCAAAGTGGAGTGATCATTCCCTTTTTTTGCTAAAATTAACCTGAAGTTACCCCATAATTAAAAATAAGGAGATTTACATGAAAAAAGTCTTTATGCTTCTGGCCCTGCTTGCCGTTTCCGGTTCCCTTATGGCCGGCGACATCTACGTTTCTCTCTCCACCGGTAAGAACAGCAAGGAAGGCACCAAGGAAGAGCCTTTGAAGAGCCTCTGGAAAGCTTTGGAAAAAGCCCAGGACGGCGACACCATCCACCTGGCCGAAGGCATCTATCCCGGCAACCTGAAATGCAACTGGTTCCTTATTGACAAGCCCGTTTCCATAATCGGCGGCTACAAAGCCGACTTCAGTGAAAGAGATCCTCTGAAGTACAAGACCATGTTCCAGCCCCTGAACGAAAACAACGACAAGAAGGGCACGGGTCTCGGCATCTTCACCATCGAATTCGACAAGACCAAACCGGCCCCCAAGGGCGTCAACATGGTCTTCGACGGCCTCATCTTCGACGACGGCTTAGCCCAGAGCTACCACGCCACCAAGGGCAAACCGGAAGGCGTCGACACCGGCATGTGGCTGGAGCCCCCGGCCAAGGGCGACACGCCCTTTGCTTCCTCTAAGCGCTATTTAGTCTACGCCGCCACCGCCAACAGAGCCGAAGGCGACATCACCTTCAAGAACTGCGCCTTCGTCAACGCCGGCAACATCGCCGTGAACCTCAACTGGTACAAGGGCAAAGTCATCATGGAGAACAATGTCTTCTGCAACAATCTCATGATCGGCGCCGACGTCATCAGCTCCAACCCCGAGCAGGGCGCCGTGCAGTGGCTCTTCAAGAACAACACCGTCCTCTACACCTGGAGCCGCACCAGCGAGCTCTCTGACATGGGCTTCGGCGTCCGAGTCAACGCCAACATGAACTCCGAGATCAAGGACAACGTCATCGGCCTCAGCGTGCTCAGTGGCTTCGACAACACCAAGGGCCTCGACAAGACCAAAAAGACGAAACTGGACGGCAACGTCTTCTTCCTGAACCGTCAGTCCGACGCTCAGGTCACGAAATCCCCCTCCATCATCAAAGTCAAAGTGGAAGATTTCGAGGATGACATGGAAGGCAACTTCGGCATCGAAAGTGCTCAGGAAAACACGACGCTTGAAGATCCCAACGTCTTCAAAGGCCGCCTGAACGCCCCGTACCTCAACGCCTTCCTCTCCATGAAGTATTCCGAGACCGCGACTCTTGACAACGACAAACTGAACGCTCTCCGTTCCGTTCTCGGTCTCCCGCAGCAGGGCACCATCGTTTCCAAAGTCGATATGTTCGGCAACCGCTACCCCCTGGAAGACGCCCTGAAACTCTTCGGCGCCATCCCCGGCAAAGGCGCGCAGGAAATCAAGTAAAAAGCCAAGCAAAAACCAAAAATTGCCAAACAAAAAGGCCCGCGTAAGTCAGCGGGCCTTTTTTTATTGTTTGTGAAAAATTATACCTATTTAAATTTTAGGGTACATGTCCCCTTTTTTTGAAATAGGAATTTTTTTAGCCTTTCAATGAGGTGATGAAAACGCCGATCAAGATAAGGGCGGTGCCGAGGAGACTCATGGTGCAGGGCGTTTCGCCCAGCGTGGCCCAGGCTAAGAGGAGCGTGATGATGGGGCAGAGGTAGATGCCTACGGCGCATTTTACGGTGCCGATGATCTGGGAGGCTTTGTTCCAGGTCACGAAGCTGACGGCGGAGGCCAGGATGCCCAAGAAAAGCAAGGGTAGGAGGAAATTGAGTTTAAGGAGTCTTGCGAAATCTAAGCTAAGGCCGAAGAGGCCGTGAAGCTCTTTTATGGGGCTTAAAAGGAATAAGGGGAGCAGCGTCACGAGGGCCCAGAAGAAGGAGCGCCTGATCTGGAAGAACTGGGAGTAGCCTTTTTCGTTCAGCCTGTCCATGACCAGGGAGTAGAAGCCCCAGGACATCATGCAGCCTACGGCCAAAAGGTCGCCCAGGGGATGCAACTGCAGGGAGAAGTTGCCCTTCGTGCTGACCAGTACGATGCCGGCCATGGCCAGGAAAAGTCCGGGCCAGAAGGCGGGCCTTAGTTTGGTCTTAAGCCAGAAGCGGCCGACGATGGCGGTCATGATGGGCGCGGCGCCCACGATGATGGAGACGTTGGAGGCGGTGGAATAATAGAGCGCGCAGTTCTCCAGCATCTGGTAGAGGGCGGCGCCGGTAAGGCCGAGGAAAAAGAAAAGCCATTCGTCGCCTTTTTCTATTTTATCCATCTTGGGGTAGATCCCCCAGAGCACCACGTAGGCCAGAAGGAAGCGGAAATACTGGATCTCCAGGGCGGAAAAATCGCTGAGCAGATACTTGGTCGCCACGAAGGTGGCGGCCCAGACTACGACGGATATGCCGGCTAAGGAGAAACCCAGTAATTTGCTTTTGAAGGTCATAATGGGAAGTATTTTAGCAAAGTTTCGGGAAAGGGAAAAAGCCTTTTAATTCAGGAATGCCTGATCTCTTCCAGGAAGGCTTTTATTTGGGGAGCGTTCGTTCTGGGCAGCACGACGCGGCCCTCTACGATCTCGCCGAAGGAGGCGTCTTTTATTTCGCCTTCCAGTTTTTCCGTTTTGTAAAGAAGGGTGTTGTAAAAGGAATAGGGGCAGGAGAAGGGGATCTCTTCCGTGGCTTGCTTTTTAATTTTTTCCGTTGTTCTCAGGACGTTTTCCGCGGCGGCGCGGTAGGTGTCGATGAGACCCCGGACGCCCAGCTTGATGCCGCCGAAATACCTGACCACCGCCAGCACGGCGTTCTGCAGCTCTTCTTTTTCCAGGGACTGGAGGATGGGCTGTCCCGCGGTGCCGGAGGGCTCGCCGTCGTCGCTGTAATAGGAGGCGGGCTCGTCGGGAGCGCCTACTCTGTAAGCCCAGCAGCAGTGGGTGGCCTGGGGATGGAGCTTTCTTATTGAATCCAGAAAAGCCATGGCCTCCTCGCGGGTCTCAGCGGGGGAGACGTAGGCGATGAACTCTGATCTCTGTTCCTTGAGTTCCGCCTCTTTTTTGGCTTTTATGGTCAGGAAGCTCTCCACTAGTTTATTCGGAATTTTTAACGGCGGCTATGAGTTTGGCGTGGTCGATGTTTTTGGAGGCCACTACGCCCAGGTTGTTTTCAAGCAACGGAGGCGTGGTGAAGTCCAGGGGATCGCCCAGGGTGTCGGTGACGGTGCCGCCGGCTCTTTCCACGATCATTTTTCCCGCGGCGTGGTCCCAGATCTTTTCCTTGTAGCCTTTCTGGCTGGGAAGCCTGAGGTAGATGTTGGCTAATCCCAGGGCCACGGCGGCGTATTTGCACTGGCTGTCGATGCGGTAGGGCTCCTTTGTGATGCCGAGAGCTTCTTTTATGAGAGCGCTGCGGGAGTGAGAGGTGTGGCCGCTTTCCACGGATTCGCAGATAAGGGCGTTTTGGAATTCAAGAGGCTGTCTGGCTTCCGCTTTAACTTCAGGTCCGTCGGAAAAGAGGGAGGTGTAAACGGTCTCTTTGTTTTCGCTGGCCAGCATGAGCAGTCCCTTTTCACCGGAGGGAAGCAGCATGTTGGGGCAGGCCAGGGCGGCGGCTCTCACTTTGCCTTTTTCTATGAGGGCCAGGGCGATGGCGTAATGGTCGCCTCTCAAAAAGCCCTTGGTGCCGTCGATGGGGTCGAGAGTCCAGAATCTTTCCGGGATCTTTCCTTGTTCCACTCTTCCGTGATCGATGGCTTTCAGTATCGCTTCGCCCTTGAGGTCGCTTAATTTTCCTATTTCTTCCTCAAGCCTGGCTTTGAGGGCTTGGTTCTCCTCTTCCCTTAAGGCAACTGATCCTTCCTCGGCGATCATCGGGTCCAGGGGGAAGCTTTCGGCCAGGATGCGGTTGACCAGGGCCTGGGAGCCGAAGTCCGCCACCGTGACGGGGGAGCGGTCTTCCTTTTCCAGGACGTCTTTGTCAAGGAGTTTTTTCTGGATGCCGGAGGTTAGGAGCGCGGCCTGGCGCAGGGCGGTTTTGGCGACTTGAAGTTCGATGTCGTAGCGCATGTTATTTTCCTTCTAAAATTGTCAGGGCGGCCTCTAAAAGGGGTATCGCCTTTAATTCGATATCGGATACCCTTTGCAGGGCTTTGGCCTGCTGGCGGCGCTCACGGAGCGTCCAGGGGCGGGCCTGGTTGATGTGGGCGGCGGGCCTGACGATGTGACGGTCCAAAAAGGGCCTTATCTCTTCCGTCATGGCGTCGAAGCAGGTGGCGGCGGCCTCCGCGAAGGCGGCGGTCTCGGGGTAGTTGAGGGCGGTCTCGCGGCAGAAGACGGCGGCCTGGGTGCGGGAGTGCAGAAGATCCTTCATAAGCTGGTAATTGCCTTCGTTGCGCTCCTGGGCCCGCCAGTCCTGGCTCATAGGGTCGTGGTGCTGGGGGTTGACCAGCGTGGCGTACCAGTAGGCGTAGGCGGTCTGCCCCAGGTAATAGCCGTGGACTCTTTCCAACCTGGCCATCTTGAGGGCCTGGCGGAAGCCGGCGATGTAAAGGTCTTTTTCCTCCACGGGCTTTTTGTCCGGATCTTTTCTGCCCATGAAATAACACCAGACCATTTCCTCGGAGACGGGATGAGGATAAAAACTCAGGGAATAGTCCTGGGCTATTAGGATCCCTCCCGGGCGGATGCCTGTCACCAGGCCGTAGCGGGCGTAGCCGTCCAGGCCCAGGCCGATGACGGGTCGTTTTTCCTTCAGGTGCTCCAGGATCTCGAATTTCACCGCTTCGTGGCGCTCCCTGGAAGCGCAGATCCAGCGCTCCTCGAAAACATGCCCGGTCTTCTCGTAGAGGAAGGGAAGGAGGTTCTGGCCGCAGGCCGCGTCCAAGGAGACCAGCCGCCAGCCGGCGTAGTGGATCTGAAGGCGGAAGGCGGCGCCGGAGACGGCCATCAGAAGATAGTAGGGGAAAGTGTCTCCGCAGGCCGAAAGATAGCGCCTGAAGCAGGCGACGAAGGTGTTGTCTTCGCCTTTATCGAAGACCAGAGGCTCGATATCCTTTATCTGCTCGTTGACGTCCGCGAAGGGGTCGTTGGCGAGGCCGCTAAAGTTATCAAAGGAATAAGCCACTTTTTAGTATTTTACCTGCGCTTCCTGAGAGGGGAAGTTGCGGCGGTAGCGGCGCAGGAGAGGCTTGATGATCTCTTTGAGATAATCCTCCACCTGGTATTGCGCGCGGCCGGTGAAGCGCATGGGATCCAGTATCGCGGCGATCTCTTTTTCACTGATGCCGATGGCCGGATCGCTGCCCAGGCGCTTGATGAGGTCGTTTATTCCTCCGTTCCTTATTTGCTTCACGGTGTCCATGGAATGGCAGCGGATGGCTTCGTGCACGTCCTGGCGGCTCTTGCCCCTGGCCACGGCTTCCATGATGATGGCTTCCGTCGCCATGAAGGGGAGGTTCTCCTGCACTCTCTTGGCGATGACCTTGGGATAGACCACCAGGCCGGAGCAGACGTTCTTCAAAATGGCGAGAACAGCGTCGGCGGCCAGGAAGGCCTCGGGTATCGAGATGCGGCGGTTGGCGGAATCGTCCAGGGTCCTTTCCAGGAACTGGGTGGAGGCGATGAGCTGGGGGCTGGTGGCAAGGGAGAGGATGAGCCTGGACAGGGAGGCGGTCCTTTCGCAGCGCATGGGGTTTCTCTTGTAGGCCATGGCGGAGGAACCGATCTGCTTTTTGCCGAAGGGCTCCTCGATCTCTCCGATGGATTGGAGGTATCTGATGTCGTTGGTCATCTTGCAGGCGGAGAGCGCCAGCGTGACCAGGGGATGGAGGACGTCGGCGTCAACTTTTCTGGGATAGGTCTGGCCGCCTACGGCGTAGGAGGCGCTGAAACCGAAGCGCTTGGCCAGGGCTTTGTCCAATGCTTTGATCTTTTTCTGGTCGCCCTTGAAAAGCTCCATGAAGCTGGCCTGGGTGCCGGTGGTTCCCTTGATGCCGCGGAACCTGAGCTTTTCTATGGCGAACTGGACGTTCTCAAAATCAAGCTGCAGATCCTGAAGCCAGAGGGAGGCTCTCTTTCCCACGGTGGTCAGCTGCGCGGGCTGAAGATGAGTGAAGCCCAGGGTGGGGAGCTTCCGGTATTTTTCACAGAAGGCGGAAAGGGAGCGCATGACGTCCACGAGATGGTCGGAAATGAGCTTCAGGGCGTCGCGGTAGATGATGAGGTCGGCGTTGTCGGTGACGTAGCAGCTGGTGGCGCCGAGATGGATGATGCCGGCGGCGCTTTTGGCCTGGTCGCCGTAGGCCTTCACATGGGCCATGACGTCGTGGCGCACTTCCCGTTCGTATTTTTCCGCCACGTCGAAATTGATGTCGGTGGCGTATTTCTCAAGTTCCTTGACCTGCTTTACCGTGATGGGGAGCCCCAGTTTGCGTTCCTCGTCGGCCAGGGCGATCCAAAGCGCGCGCCAGGTCTCCAGGCGTTTTTGCGGGGAGAATAAACGGGACATTTGTTCGCCGGCATAGCGGCCCACCAACGGATTGGAATAATAGTCTTTGCTCACTTTTTTGCTTCTTAGCGGCTTAATCGTCGCGCTCGTTATCCTGGATTATTCCGCGCTGCTCGCGGACTCTGGGATCCGGGTCCCAGTCGCTCTTGTAGGGAGTGGGGCTGGTCCCTTTGTACTGCTTGATGCCGGAATGGCGCTTGCGGTTCTCTTCTAGGCGCTGCGCCGCTTCCACGGCGGTCTCCTTGTGGGTGGTGGCGGCTTTCAGCTCCTGCTGGAGCTGTTCGGTCTTTTCCTGGGCCGCCTGGGCGTTTTCCGCGATCTGGTTTTCAAGATCCTCCTTTTGCTGCGCCATCTGCTGCTGCATCTGGAGCCTTTGCGTCTCCAGGTCGTAGCGGGAGAGCTGGGCGGCCACGTGGGAGGACATCAGGCTGCTGTCGCTTTTTTCCTTGATGATGTTGTAGAAATAATTCGCGGTGGCAAGATAATTGTCGGCCTGCGCCTTGTCGCCGGCTTTCAGGGCTTTCAGGGCGGAGTTGAACCAGCCGTCGCCCTTGCTTTGCAGTATCTTCAGGTAGGCGCTTTTTTCTCCGGGATCTTCCAGGGAATCCAGGAAGCGGGAAACGTCAGTTCCGTTGTCGTTGTCGCCGTTGATGACGTCGTCGAAGGAGGCGCGCTGCTCCTGGGAGAGGGAGACGGGCTTGGTGGAGGCCGCGAGCTTCGCGCCCATTTGCGGAGTGATGACGTTCTTTTCGTTGGCTTCCGCCAGGGCCTGCTCGGCCTCGTCGCTTCTTTCCGCCTCTTTTTTAAACTGGTCCTGGGCGAAGCCCTGGAGCTCTTCCCTGACGGCTTCCAGGGATTTGTCCACGGCTTCCATGCGCTCGTTCAGGGATTCCACGGCCACCGTCAGCGGCACGTCGCTGGTGGGCGTCTGCAATACGGGCTCCTTGCGGCTTTTCAGGCTCGTCACGATCACTATGAGGATGATGAGGATGAAAGCGGAGTTCAGGTAAGGCAGGATGTTTTTGACCACAAAAGCGTGCTTTCCCTGATTCTTCGGAGCCTGGTCGGGATCAAAGACATTTTGCATAAAGGAACTTCCCTAGTTCAAGATTAAGGAGCGGCCTTTACTCGGAAAGAAGCTCCTGTTCCCTCTCCAGGAATTCTTCCTCGGCTATCTGCCTTCTGGCGGCGGAGGAATCGAACAAGGGTTCGTATCCGGGCGTGGGCTTGGGCGTGTAGGATTCCTTGAAGAGTTCTATGGTCTCGTTCTGCTTGGGGCTCTTGCCGGTCAGATAGTACTCGGCGTCGTCGAAGTGATCCTCGAAGACTTTCCAGTCGTCCATGATGGTCTTGCGGCGGTCGGTGGAGTTCATCTTGTCCGTCAGGTTCTCCCTGGTCTCATCCTTGATGTAGCGGATGGCGTTGGGGAACTTGGCCTTGACTTCCTCGGTCATGACTTCCTCTTCGGAGGAGTCCAGAATGACCGTGGGGGTTATGAAGACCATCAGCTCGGTCTTGGACTGGCTCTTGACTTCCGAGCGGAAGAGATATTTCACCAGGGGAATGTCGCAGAGGATCGGCACCGTGGAATAGGTGGTCTGGGTGGAGTCTTTGATAAGGCCGCCGATGACCAGAGTGTGGCTGTCCTGGACCACTACTTCCGTCTGGGCTTCGCGGTCTAAGATGATGGGCGGGGAAGTCGGGTCGCTGGCGTAAGCCACGCCGCCGTCTTCCTTGACGGTCACGTGCACTTCCAGGGAAACTTCCCTGTGACGGTTGATCCTGGGGGTGACCTCCAGTTCCACGTTGACGTCGATGTATTCGTAGCTGTAGTCCCTGGTGGAGGAGTCGCTGCCGCTGCGGCTGTAGCGGGCGATCGGGATCTGCTGGCCCACCGAGATCATGGCCGTCTTGTTGTTGGAGGCGATGATGGAGGGCGTGGAGAGAATGTTGATGTCGTTTATCTTCTCATCCGTCTGCAGCGTGAAGTAGGGGTCGAAGTTTCCGGACTTGTCGTATTTTCCGAAGGCGTAGTTGAAGCCCTGCATGGTGGCGGGGACGATCTCTTTCCTGCCGGATTCCAAAGCGGGGGCCATGGTGGTGTCCAGGGCCTGGATCAGGTTGACGTGCTCGCCCTTGCCCAAAACTTTCTGCCAGCCGACGCCGAAGTTGAAGTCCTTCTCCCTGGTCACTTCCACGATGATGGCTTCGATGTAAGCCTGGGGCGTACGCTGGTCCAGTTTCTTGACCACGGCCAGAACGGCGTCCAGGTACTGGGGGCTCGTCATGATGATAAGGGAGTTGCTGGGCTCGTCTATCTGGAAGCTGACTTTGCCGGAGAGGAAGCTGGAGCCGCCGGAGCCGCTTGTGCGGGTCCCGGTGGAGGTCCTGTTGGCGGTGGTGCTGTTCCTGTTGCTCTGGCTGCTGGTGTTCCGGCTGCTGGAGGTGTTCCGGCTGCTGGAGGAGGATGTGGAGCGGGAGACGGAATCGGAGCCGAACATGGCCACCAGGGTGGAGCTGATCTCCTCGGCTTTGGCGTGCTGCAGAGGATAGATCCTGTACATCTCGTCGCTGTTCTTGCTGGGGGCGTCCAGCTCGTGGATGAGGCCCAGGATCATGGGGAAATTCTGACGGGAGGAGATGATGATGACCGCGTGCAGCCTGTCGTCAGGGATGAAGGTCGCCTTGGCGACGTTCGACGCGGACTTTCCAAGGGACATGCTGGTCTGGCCTTGCTGCTGCGTCGGCTGCGCCGGAGGGGTGGCGCGGGTAGCGGAAGTCCCGGACTGCAGGTTCATCTGCCTGGCGGATTCGTCGGAAAGCACGGGCGAGGAGAAGATCTGCTCAAGTTTGTTGACCATCTCGTATTCGTCGGCGTATTCCATGGTCACGATCTTGATGTCGATGTCGCTGCCGGCTTTTTCCGTGTCGATAAGTTCTATGATCTCCAAAAGGCGCTTGATGTTGGCGCCGTTGTCGAAAAGCATTATGATGTTGGCGTTCTCATCCACCACGGAGCTGCCGCCCAGCCTGCTCATCAAGGGCTTGATGGTGTCGGCCAGCTGTTTGGCGGGAACGTATTTCGGATAGATTATCTGAGTTCTGATGATGTCCTCGGTGTCCAGCTCCTCCTTGGTGGGAAGGACCGTCTTCACCGGCTCGCCCTGGGCGTCGGCCACGGCGATGATGCGGATCAGGTAATCGTTTTCCACGATGGTGAAGCCCCTGGAGCGCAGAGTTGTGAAGATCAGGCTTTTGGCTTCCGAACGGGTAAGGGGCCTGGGATCTATGATCGTGATGGTGTCCTTCGACATGCTGCGGTCCGGAAGGATCGTCTTGCCGGTGATGTGGGAGAGCAGCAATAGGACGTAGCGGATGTCAACGTCCTCGAAGTTCATGACGAAGCTGCCTTCGCTGTAGTCCAACGTGTTGGTGGGATCCAAGGAGCGCAGCTGGGTGCTCAGCGAGTCCGAGACCGTAAGCGTGCCGGCGGGCCCTGCATCGGCTCTGTTCTGTCCGGCGGCGCCCTGGTTTTGCCCGGCCGTCCTGACCGCGCCGGGAGCTGCGGTCGTACCGGCGGCCGTTCCCGCTCTCGAGGCGGGCGGGACCTGCTGCTGGTTGGGCGGAATGGCCGCGGCGGCGCCGGCCAGAAGGACCGTCGCCAAAAATATTTTCATTTTCAGCGTTCCAAAGGAATTTCCGGAGGGGTATGACATTTGCAGTCCTCGTCGAATTTGGTTCGGAATTAAAATAATCCTATGTTAATTATTTTATTATATCACCATGCGTGAAAAAAGCAAAGCAAAAACCCTCCGACAGAAGGTTTGGAAAAAAGCGGTTCTTCGCGCCCTCCCTCCGGCGGGCGGACCCGGGCCCGCCGCCTTGCGGACCTTAGCCTATAGCCCGCTTTATTGAAGAGAAAAACATCCTTTATGATCCGGCCGTTTGACTAAAAACAGAAGATAAAATACAATAAAATAAAGATAGAAAATAAAAAGCGAGAGTGGCGGAATTGGTAGACGCGCCAGATTTAGGTTCTGGTGTTTATGACGTGCGGGTTCGAGTCCCGCCTTTCGCACTTTCGTAAGCAAGGAAAAATTTATATGAGCAATCTGACCAGAGAATACACCGGCGTAACGCGCCTTTCCGGCCCCATTCTTGGAATAGGGGACGTCATCGGCGCGGGCTATGGTGAAGTGGTTGAGATAATAGCCCCCGACGGCGCGAAGCGCCACGGCAAAGTCCTGGACGTGAGCCGCGGCCTTACGCTTATTCAGGTCTATGAAGGGACCGGCGGCCTTTCCCCCAGCAGAACGAAAGTCTGCTTCATGGGCCACTCCCTGACCGCCCGAGTCTCCGAGGAAATGCTGGGCCGCGTCTTCGACGGCCTGGGCCGCCCCATCGACGGAGGCCCTGAGCCCTTCGGCGGCGTGACGCGTTCCATCGACGGCGAGCCCATCAATCCGGTGGCCAGAGTCTATCCCAGGGAGTTCATCCAGACGGGCATCTCCTCCATCGACGGCATGAACACTCTGATCCGCGGCCAGAAGCTTCCCATCTTCTCCGGCAACGGACTGCCGCATAACGAACTGGCGGCCCAGATCGTCCGCCAGGCCAAGATCGTGGACGAAGAGGGCAAGCCTCTGAACGACAAATTCTCCATCATCTTCGCCGCCATGGGCGTCAAGTACGACGTGGCGCAGTATTTCCGCAGGGAATTCGAGAGCTCCGGCGCCATCATGAACACGGCCATGTTCCTCAACCTGGCCAACGACCCGCCGGAAGAGCGCATCGTTACTCCCAGGATCGCGCTGACTTTGGCTGAGCATCTGGCCTTCGATCTGGGTCACCACGTCCTGGTGGTCTTGACCGACATGACCAACTATTGCGAATCGTTGCGCGAAGTGGCCATCGCAAGAGGCGAGGTGCCCAGCCGCAAAGGCTATCCCGGCTATCTCTACTCCGATTTGGCGAGCCTCTACGAGCGCACCGGCCGCGTCACGGGCAGCAAGGGCTCCATCACGCAGCTGCCGATCCTCACTATGCCCAACGACGACATCACGCACCCGGTGCCAGACCTTACGGGCTACATCACGGAAGGCCAGATCGTGGTCTCCAGGGAACTGCACGCCAAGGGCATCTATCCTCCCGTGAACGTGCTTCCGAGCCTCTCCCGAATCATGAAGGACGGCATCGGCAAAGGCTACACCAGGGAAGACCATCCCAACTGGTCCTCCCAGCTCTACGCGGCCTACAGCCGGGTGGAGTACGTCAGGAGCCTGGCCTCCATCATCGGCGCCGAGGAGCTCACCGAGACCGACAAAGCCTACATGCGTTTCGGCGAAGAGTTCGAGAATTCCTTCGTCAGACAGGATCCCTTGGAAGACCGCTCCATCAGGGACACCCTGAGGATCGGCTGGGAACTCATGAGCATTCTCCCCGAACGCGAGCTCACCAGGGTGAGCCGCGAGGAAATAGAAAAATATCTTCCCAAACAATAAACCCAAAAAAGAGTAAAGATCATGAAAAACCAACTTATCGTGACCGCTTCCGTCCTTTTCATCTCCCTTGGCGCCACCGCCGGGACTCTGAAAGGCACGGTGACGGATGAAAAAGACGCGCCCATGGCGGGCGTGGAAGTCTCCGTCTGGGGAAAGGAAAACATTAAGAGCAAAACGGACAACCGCGGCCAGTTCAAGCTCACCAGCGACGAGCTCGTCCCCGGCAACCGCTACGCCGTCAAAGCGGAAAAGGAAGGCTTTATGATGGCCCAGACTTCCTTCGGCACGGAGATGTACGAAGACGAAGAGGACATGGAGCCCATCGAGATCATCATGCGCAAGGAAGAGATCGAGCCGGAAGGCGAGACTTTCAAGTACAAAGATCCCGCCCTGGCCGGCAGCGGCATGAACGAGATCCCCGTGGCTGACGAATCCGACGACTCCGACTCATCCGACGAAGCCGAGGAAAGCGAAGCCGAAGAGGCCAAGCCCGCCGAGACGAAGCCTGCGGAAACTAAGCCGGCTGAGACAAAACCCGCCGAAACCAAGCCGGCTGAAACCAAGCCCGCCGAGACCAAGCCTGCGGAGACCAAGCCTGCTGAAACGAAACCCGCCGAAACGAAGCCGGCTGAGACAAAGCCCGCCGAGACCAAGCCGGCTGAAACGAAGCCCGCCGAGACCAAGCCCGCGGAAGAAAAGCCCGCCGAAACGAAGCCCGCCGAGAAGTAAAGCTTAGGGGAATTCCTATGATCCTTAAGATGCCGCCAACCAAATCCAATCTCTTCAAGCTGCAGAGCGAACTGAAATTCGCCAAAGACGGCTATGAACTGTTGGACCGCAAAAGGGAAGTCCTCATCATGGAAATGATGCAGGTCATCCACGGCATCTCACATTTGCAAAGAAAGCTCAATGCCGCTTTGCATCAGGCTTACGACGATCTCTATTACGCCTATGTGGAAATGGGTTCCGAAGAGATCGAAAGGGCGAATTTCGCCTTCCGGGAGCCCCTGAGGATCAACATGAAGGAACACACCGTAATGGGCGTTATGCTTCCGGAGCTTTCCTTAGAAAGCGCTCCTGGGAAAGTGGAGATAGGCCTTCTCGGCACTTCAGGAAGCTTCGATTCCGCTGTGGAAAGTTTTTCCGCGGTGGTTCCGCTGCTTCTGGAATACGCACAGGCGGCCCTCACGCTTTCCCGCCTGGCCAAGGAAGTCCAGAAGACCCAGCGCAGGGTGAACGCTCTGGAAAACATAACGATCCCCAACGCCAGCGACACCATCAAATTCATCTCCGAATCCCTTGAAGAGGGAGAGCGCCAAAGCTTCTTCCAGCGCAAGAAAGTCAAGATGAATCTGCAAAAATAACTAAAGGAAAGCCGTGAAACCGAAAACGATCCTCCTATACGTTGACTCCAGCAAAGAATCCGAGGCGGCCCTCAAGGCGGCGTTGGATTTTTCCGGTCCGCAGGTCACGATCATAGCGGTCAACGTCGTTAACCGCCAAACGGTCATTCAGCTTGTCCGCGGAGGCAGCAAGAGCATTGCTGAAGCGGAAGTGGAACTGGAAGAAAACGGCTGGTGTTATTTGTACAACACGGAAGAAATAGCCAAAAGCGCCGGCGCCCAGATCGTCATACTCCAGGAATCCGGATATCCGGAGGAAGTGCTTCCCAGGCTTGCCCAGGGATACGGCGCAGATCTCATTATAGTCGGCCAACCCGCCAGCCACGGCAAAGACGTAGGGCAAAGCGGATTGGCTCAGCAATTAATCGAACATGCCGCATGCGCGGTGTTAGTGGTAAAGTAACATGAACGAACTGAAACTCTCCAATCTCTTAACTCCCAAAAACATTCTCCTGGACGTCAAAGAAAAAGAAAAGGACGCCCTCCTGGCCAAGATCATCAAGACCTTTGCGGAGCTTAACAACATCGCCGATCCCGAAGCCCTGGCCAGGGAAGTGACGGAACGCGAAGCTCTCGGCAACACCGGCATCGGCCGCGGCATCGGCTTCCCGCACGCCAAGTCCAGCCAGGTGGACGAGATCTCCGTCCTTTTGGCCCGTCCCGCCCGTCCCATCGAGTACGGCGCCCTTGACGGCCTGCCCGTCAATCTGGTGATCCTCATCATCGCCCCTGATTCAGGCGACAACAACCAGTATCTCCATGCCATGGCGAGGATCTCCCGCCTTTTGGGCAAGAGCGAAGTCAGGGAAAAACTGGCCCAGGTCAAGACCCCCCAGGAAGCTATCGACACGATAGCGGCATTCGAGAACTAAAAACAAGATGCCAAATAACAAGCTAGTCAGCGACGCCGCCTCCAACTTAGTCGAAAGCTACAAAGAGGACGGCAACATCAACCATATCGACGGACTGAATCTGCCGAGCAGCGACGACATCGCCTCGCTAACCGAGGCGCTCTTAGCGCTCGTCCTTCCCGGCTTTTTCGGTTCGGAGCGTCTGACTAAAGCGAACTTCGCAGCGGTCACGGTTTACCGCCTTGAGGAAGTCAAGGCGAAACTAACCGAGCAGATCCTAAGAGGCATCAACTACGTCTGCAGGGGAGACGAACGCCCCGATTGTGACAAATCCCGCTGCGAAGCCAAAGCCGCATCCTTAACCGAAGTCTTCCTCCTCACTCTCCCCAAAGTAAGATCCCTAATAAAGACCGACATCGAGGCCGCCTACGACGGCGACCCCGCCTGCTTCGCCAAGGAGGAAGTGATCCTTTGCTATCCCGGCTTCCAGGCCATCGCCATCCAGCGCCTGGCCCATGAGCTTCATTCCATGGGCGTTCCCCTTATCCCGAGGATCATGACGGAATACGGCCACAGAAGAACCGGCGTTGACATCCACCCGGCGCCAAAATAGGCGAACGCTTCTTCATCGACCACGCCACCGGCGTAGTCATCGG
>JAFZID010000032.1 GCA_017554565.1 bacterium | reverse complement strand
GGCCGCGCTGCTTATCGACGATCCCAAAGATATTTCCGCTCTCGCCCAGGCCGTAAGGAAACTCGACGAGGACGAAAGTTTGAGAAAGACCCTACTGGAAGCCGCCCCCGCCCAGGTCGCCAAATTCTCTCTCAAAAAGACCACGGCGGAAGCGGCGGCGCAGTACCGAGACATTCTTGAAAAAGGGAGGTTGTTTTAATGCCTGAATATAAAGATTTCGACATGCGGGTGGAGGAGATGGAAACGGAGCAGCTGCTGCGCCGGGTGAAATTCCATCTGGAAAATCCTGACGCCAAGGAGAGCCGGCCTAAAATGGAAACGCCCAAGGCCGCCGATTTCGACAATCTCCATCTCGGCAACGAGATGTACTTCCAGCTCGACTACGCCGCCAAGATCTACGATCCCAGGACGGTCCCGCAGAACACCAGGTTCCGCCGCATAAAAGGGCTCCTCATGCGCGTCATGCGCCTCTACGCCACGCGCCAGGTGGAGTTCAACGCCACGGTGGTGAAGCTCCTCAACATGTTCCAGGACCGCTTCGAGGAAACGGTGGAGCGCTTCAATTATTTCCGCCAGGCGGAAGTCAGGAACGAGGAAGCCCTGAGAGTCATCGATTCCAGATTGGAAAAACTGGAGGAATGGGGCGCGAAGGTCAACGACATCGCCAGCGGCGTCGCCGTTATCCAGGATCGCTTGCAGGGATTAGAGAATGCAGTCCGCGCTTTGGCAGAAAGCGGAGAAACCACCGCCAAGCGCCTGAGCGCCGCCGACGAAGGCATTAAGACCATCAGCAAGTTCAACGAAAACACCGCGAAACGTTTGGATTCCGCTGACGAGAGCATCAAGACGCTGGGCAAGACCAACGAAGAGACCGTAAAGCGCTTGAACGCCGCCGACGAGAGCATCAAGGCCATCGGCAAGATAAATGAAGATATCGTGAAGCGGCTTGATTCCGCCGACGAAGGCGTCAAGGCTGTTGCCAAACGCCTCGATTCCGCTGACGAGAGCATCAAAGCTCTCGGCAAGACCAACGAAGAGACCGCCAAGCGTCTGAACGCCGCGGACGAAGGCGTGAAGAATCTTGGCGACGTCAGCGAAAAAGCGGCGCTGCGCCTTTCTTCCATCGAGCAGGGCTTCAAGGAGCTGCACGGCCTGGTGGACGACCTGCAGCTTAGGAACGCGGCCATCGGCGGCGTTTTCTCCGAACTGAAGGAAAAACTCGCCAGCGGAAACTTCACCGTTACGCAAGGCGGGAAGAAAGAAGCCGCCCCCAGCGTCATCGACGACTTCGAGAAAGCCTGGCAATCAGCCGATTACGAGCTTTTCGAAGACGAGAGCAGGGGAGATGTCGCGGATATCAGGGAACGCCTCGAATTTTACGTTCCGCTGCTTGAAAAAGCCGCCAAGGGAGGCGGCCTCGTGGCCGACCTGGGCTGCGGCCGCGGCGAGCTTCTGGAACTGCTGAAAGAAAAAGGCCTCGCGGCCCTCGGCATCGACAACAACGAAGCCGCGGTCATAAGAGGCAAAAAAGCCGGCCTTGATATGGAATGCAAGGACCTCTTCGCTTACCTCAGGGAAGCGAAGGAGGGAAGTTTGGCGGCGGTCACCGCCATGCACGTGATAGAGCACTTGACGCCTTCGGAGCAGGGAGAATTTCTCTCCCTGGCCCTGAAGGCTCTGAAGCCCGGCGGACTGATCGCCATGGAGACGCCCAACATTATGAACCTGCACGTGGCCTCCTGCGATTTCTACAGCGACATAACCCATGTCAGGCCGGTCCATCCGGTCGCCCTTAGGAACCGCATGAAGCAGATGGGCTACAAGGACATCGACATAAAGTTCCTCCATCCTTTCCCGCAGAGCGAACAGCTTAAATGCGACGCGCCCGGGCTGAGCGAGGAAGCGAAAAAGAATTTTGAAAAGATAAACGATCTAATCTGGGGATGCCGCGACTGCGTCATTCTCGCAACCAAAAAGGAAAAAATATGATCCTTCTTACCGGTGGAGCCGGCTACATTGGTAGTCATTGCGTCAAGCGTCTTATGTCAAAAGGCTATGAAGTAGCCGTTCTCGATAATTTGTCCAGAGGTTTTCGCGATGCGGTGGTGACGCCGTATTTTTATGAAGGCGACATCGGCGACAGGGAGATCCTGGAAAAGATCTTCAGCGAGCACAAGATCGAGGCGGTCATGCACTTCTCCGCTTTCGCGGCTGTCGGCGAATCCGTCGAACACCCCGACATGTATTACAAAAACAACGTGGCCCAGACGCTGACGCTTGTAACCGCCTGCAAGGATTTCGGCATCGACAATTTCATCTTCTCCTCCACCTGCGCCACTTACGGCGACGTGAAGAAAGTCCCCATCAGCGAAGACACGCCCATCGCTCCTTTGAACCCCTACGGCTGGTCCAAGCGCATGGTCGAACTCATCCTGGACGACTTCAGCAAGGCTTACGGAATGCACTACTGCATCTTCCGCTACTTCAACGCCGCCGGCGCCGATCCGGAAGGCCAGCTGAGGGAACGTCACGATCCCGAGACGCACCTCATCCCCTTAGTGCTGCAGGTCGCCAGCGGAAAGCGCCAGAACATCAAAGTCTTCGGCACGGACTATCCCACGCCCGACGGCACCTGCATCAGGGACTACATCCACGTGGACGATCTTTCCGACGCCCACATCCGG
>JAFZID010000031.1 GCA_017554565.1 bacterium | reverse complement strand
CCTGGGCCTCACCTGCGACCCGGTCTTCGGCCTGGTCCAGGTCCCCTGCATCGAACGCAACGCCCTGGGCGCCGTGAGAGCCCTTTCCGCCGCCTCCTACAGCCTCGCCACCGACGGCATGCATCTGGTCAGATTCGACGACGTCATCGACGTGATGTACGCCACCGGCATCGACATGCAGTCGAAATACCGCGAGACAGCCCAGGGCGGACTCGCGAAGATCATGCGCGAACGCTTCAACAAGCGCTGACAGTCAGTTCCCTGAAATATCCTAAAAAAATAATAATGCGCAAAAGATTTTGCGCATTATTATTTTTTAGGCTCAAAGCATCTATGTTAACTTTGATTCGTTTTGATCGTTAATTCAAAGTCAAGGCTACGCGGAAGCCATTGACTTGATTACCACTGCTGGAAGCACTTCCAGTACGACGGGCAGAACGGAGATCGCTTGCATTGCTTGACCAGCATCCGCTACGCAAAACGCGATAACCATTATAACTGGATCCGCTTTCCGGTCCTTTGGGATCGGTCACCGCAGCAGTGCCAAGGTTGAGCTGCAGATAGTCCAGGCACCATTCCCAAACATTGCCGTGCATGTCGTACAAGCCCCAGGCGTTCGGCAAATACGAACCGACAGTACATACCGTGTTATAGTATTTTCCCTTGCCGTCGCCCCGATTTCCACTATATCGGCCAACCTCTGCCGCTTCGGCGCATGCAGTAGTGTCGGAAAGATTCTTCCCACTGTTAAGAGCCGTGGTCGTCTCGGCTCTGCAAGCATACTCCCACTGCGCATCCGTCGGCAGGTCGAAACGAAGGCCGGTCTTAATACGGAGTTGGCCTAAGAAGGTGCTGCCGAGGACTCCGGTGCCGGCGGGCCAGTTGGCCCCGGAGCCGCGGAGATCGTCGTAAGTCACGCTTTCCACCGCATTATCATCGATATCGTTCCCATCGTGTTTATACCCGCTAGGATTTGAACCTGTGACAAGTCTATACTGTTTCTGAGTCGCTTCAAATACGCCGATGTAAAAAGCTTTCGTCAAAGTCACCTGGTGCTGTTCTTCAGTGGTGGCTCCTCTGCCCGTTTCATTGCTCGGGCTGCCCATGGTGAAGGTTCCGGGCTCGATCTTTCTCAGGACCAGCTTCGTGGTCTTGTATTCACTCGTCCAGCCGCCTTCCGGAACGTCGGCCAGATAACTGACAGGATAACTTTCGGCGCTGGTTCCGCCGGAAAGGTCGATGACCATGTAAAGCATTTCCACAGCTTCCACCTTGACTTTGAAGCCGTCGGTCACGGTCTCGTAAAAGCTCGCGTTCGGCGTCCAGAAGGTCTTGTGCGTGCCCATATCTTCGATCATGCCGTCGGCGCCGTCGCCGCTGAGCGTACCATACTGGCTCAGGTCGAAAGTGGTTTCACCGTTGTCGGTCGTTCCGTAGAATTTCACGGCGAGGCGAGGATCGGCGCTGGTGGAAGACACGGTGTAGTTAATGATGACGTTTCTGGTGAAGGGCCAGCCCTGCAGGCAGGTGACGTTCTCGACGGTGACGTCAGCCTTGGCGCTCAGCGTCAAGGACGCCGCCAGAACAATCGCCGCCGCAACAAAGAGCCTCGAGCGTTTCTTAAGGAGAAGCGCGCCGAGAATAGCGAAGGCCAGAATGCCGATGGGTTCGGGAAGCAGCTTAACGGAGCGGTTGAAGACCGTTGAGCCCGAACTGGTCGTCACGGTCTCGGTCAGCTGATAAGTGTCGGTCTTGGGAAAATCCTGATACTCTTCCGTCGTATAATTCCAAACGGTCGTTCCTTCCACCGCCGTTCCGGAATCATCGGAAAAGATGACGGCCGTGACCAGAGGATCAGAGGTGTCCGTCGCGGTGATATCGAGAGATATCGGAGTTCCTTCCGCGAAGGCGCTGCTGTAGGTAATAGGATCGTTCGGCCTTAGGTTAATAGTGTCAGACGTGATCTCGCTTCCGTCAAAACGGACGGCAGGCGACCAACTCTCCGCGCAGAACGCCGAAAGGCAGAAAACAAGGGCGATGCCGGCAATTATGACTTTTTTCATTTTGTTCCCCCGTGTGGGTGTTTTTAATGAGGTCCTCCGCTGATCGCGATGATTATATCATCGAAGAGCGGCGTTGTAGATTTTAACTATATAATTATAAAATCAATGGAAAAGAAAATCAAGAAGTTAACAAACCGCCTGTGCCCGCGCGGCCCCGGATCTTTTTAAAAATCGTTTGAGGCTGAACATTTAAATTGGCGGCAGAAAACGGAGGACCAGCGTCTGGCCGCGAAGCGAGCATAAGATGGGCCCTCGGGTTTTGATATAATCTAAATAGATTATGGGTAAAATCAGGTTTGCATTTCTCTGGCTTTTCTTGGCGCTGTGCGCCTTGAAGTCGGCCGCCGCCGCGCGCCACTTCGAGGTCGGCGGCAGCGCTTTCAAGCTGGAAGCCACAGCCCTGGGTTCCGCCGAGTTCGTCTCGCTTTACGACCTCAGCAAGGCCCTGGGCGGATCGCTTACCTGCGACGAATGGACCAGGTGCCTGGAAATGAAAGCCTCGGGAAAGTCCTTCCGCTTCATGCCCTCCTCCAAGGCGGTGCTCATAGATAACGACGACTGCCTGTACCTGCCCAACGCCGTCACCGAGATCAAAGGCGACGCCCTGGTTTCCACCGCCTTAATCACTTCCATCCTGCCTGAATACATAAAAGCTTCCGGGAAAGGAAAAGCCTCCCAGGGAGGCAAAAAAGTGGTGGTCATCGACGCCGGCCACGGAGGCCACGACACCGGAGCCCAGGGCGGAGGCCGCAACGAGAAAGACATCACCCTGGACGTGGCCAAAAGAGTCCGCGATCTTCTGACGGGCATGGGCTACAAAGTCATAATGACCAGGACCAGCGACGTTTTCCTGGAGCTGCCGGACCGCTCGGACATCGCCAACAAGAACGGCGCCGACATCTTCGTTTCCATCCACGTCAACGACGCCGCCAACACCGCGGCCTGCGGCACGGAGACCTACTACCTCTCGAAGGTCCAGGTGGACAACGACTACCACGCCAGGCGGCTGGAAAGCTCCTCCTACGGCTACGAGCTGCGGCGCCGCTGGAAAGCCATGACCGCGAAAATGAAAAGCGTTTTGCGTCAGCAGCACTACCAGACCACCCAGCAGAAATCGAAGCTTCTGGCGGAGAAGATCCAGCGCCGCCTCGCCCCCGCCGCCGGCGGAGACAACCGCGGCGTAAAGGGGAAAAACCTGTCGGTACTCAGAAACTCATACTGCCCCAGCTGCCTGGTGGAGATAGGCTTCATCAGCAACTGGTCGGACAGAAAGAAATTAAACTCCAGCGCTCACAAGCAGGCGGTGGCCAACGCCATCGCCCAAGGCATAAAGGATTATTTGAAATGACAATGAAGAACGATTCCATCAACTCCCCTATCGGGATCTTCGACTCCGGCCTGGGCGGCCTCACCGTGGTGAAAGCCGTAAGGGAACGCATGGCATGTGAAGACGTCATCTACTACGGCGACACCGCCCACGTCCCCTACGGCTCAAAAAGCCAGGAGACCATCCTCTCCTTCACCCAGGACGCCGTGGACTTCTTCCTTAGCCACAGCGTGAAATGCATCGTCATCGCCTGCAACACCGCCACGGCCCTGGCTCTTCCGGAAATCCAAGAGACCTCCCCCGTGCCGGTCCTGGGCGTCATCGAAGCCGGAGCCAGGGCGGCCATCGCCGCCTCCCAAAACTACAAGATCGGCGTGATAGGCACCCAGGCCACCATCGCCTCGGAGGCCTATACCAAAACGCTGAGGAAACTGAATCCCGCCTGCGCCATCTACGCCCATCCCTGCCCGCTTTTCGTGCCTTTGGTGGAGGAGGGCTGGCTGGACAGGGCCGCCACCAAAATGGTCATCGCGGAATATCTCACGCCCCTGAAGATGGCCCAGATCGACACGCTGATATTGGGCTGCACCCACTATCCCCTTTTGGCGGCCGGCATAAGCGAATTCCTGGGCCCGGAAGTGAAGCTTGTGGATTCCGCCTCCTCCTGCGCCGAGGAGCTGG
>JAFZID010000030.1 GCA_017554565.1 bacterium | reverse complement strand
GGCCGTCCGGAAGTATCGCCGAGAATTTCGGGAAGCGGCGGACCGTCCAGTCCGTTATGGCCATGGAAACGGAATACCCCTGGCTGGACTGCAGGATGGCGTCGTACTTGGCCAGGCCCTCGTCGTTGGCCTGGGAGGCCACCAGCGTCCTGGACCAGACGAGACCGATGCAGAGCATGACGCAGAGGAAAACTCCCACCGCGGCTCCGCAGAGCATGCCCAGGAAGCGGTCGCTGAAACGCAGGTTCAAAGCGTTCATCAGTTTGCGCTTCACGAACTCCGCCAGGGACGTCATGATGAAATAGAGGATCAGGATCATCAGGAAGCCGGCCACGAACTTCGAGGTGAGAAGATTCACCAGGAAATTCCCTTTCCAGGGAGTCGTGAGAGCCTGAAACTCCGCCAGGCAAGGCGAAAGGAAAAGCGCCACCAACCACACGGAAAGCAAAAGCGAGAAGAAGGTGATCAGCGGCGACAGTACGCCCCGCATGAGCCCGATGGTCATGCAGAGCACCAGCACCAAAAGCAATATAATATCCAGATACATATCTTTACATTATACTATAAATTTGCCATGATGCAAATTCGCGCCTGACCGTCTGCTGAACCCCTTTGTTTCAGAAGGTTTTCCCATGCGCCGCCTCCTTTTTGGGCTTGCGTTTGACACAGGAAGAAAAAGATGGGAAAATCAAGCGAACAATCAACCGCCTTGACCGATCATGCTCATCAGAAAAACCTGCCTGGAAACTCCCCGCCTGACCCTCAGGCCCTTTTTGGAAAGCGACTACGAAAAAGCCGTCGAACTTTTCAAAGACCCTACTGTTTACGCCACCTACATGCTTCCGGATCTCAAGACAGAAGAGGAAAACCGCAAATTGTTCAATTATTTCCAAAAGGCCTCCAACGATCTCAACGCTTTCGTTTACGCCGTGAGCTATCAAAACGCCTTCGTGGGTTTCATAAACCACGTTACGAAAGACGAGGAGTCCATCGAGGTGGGCTACTGCATCCATCCCGAATACCAGAACCGGGGCTTCGCCACGGAAGCCCTGAAAACCGCCCTGGAAGAGCTTTTCCGCATAGGCTACCGGATCGTCAAGGCCGGACACTTCAAGGAAAACCTCGCCAGCGGAAAAGTGATGCAGAAATCCGGCATGAAAAAGGTGGAAAAGACCGAGAAGATCGCCTACCGGGGAAGGGATCACGAAGTGGTCTGCTACGAGATCACGAAAGACTGAGGATAAAAAAACGGCTTCCTTTTCGGGAAGCCGTTTTTGCAGTCATCGCATCCGGGACTTATTTTTCCTCTTTCAGGATCGCCACGAAGCCGCCGTTCCTGACTGTCTTTATGGTCAGGACGGAATCCTTGTCGAGGCCGCTGATCTTCTTGATGTCGATCTGCGTGGCGTCGCTGATGCTTTCCTCCTTGTCCTGGAAGATCTGGGCGGTGTACTTTTTCCCTTCCTCGAGGAAAGAGAGGGGCACGGCGTGGCTCTGGGCCGTGTCGTCGCCGATCATGCCGACGTACCAGTCATCTCCGCTGCGCCTGGCGCAGATGTAGAATTTCTCCATGTCGCCCTGCAACGGCAGCGTCTCGTCCCAGGTGGCCTTCAGCTGGTCAAGGTATTCGAGGCCGGGCTGGCCTTCGTAATTATTGGGATTGTCGCAGAGGCAGATGAGAGGCGTGGGCAGAACGAAGCACAAGGCCAGTTCGTGAGCCCTGGTGCCGATGACCTGAGTGGGCGAAGTCGGCTTGAAATCTTCGGGCTGCCTGTTCAAAAAGCCGCCTGGCGTCAGGTCGGCCGGGCCCTGGATGTAGCGGGTGAAGGGATACGAGGTCAAATTCTTGGGGTTGATGTCGTGGCCCCACTTGCTGGCTTCGTTGCCCTTGACGCCTTCGGAAGTGATCTGGTTCGGGAAGGTGCGGGCGAAACCGGAGGGCTTGTAGGAGCCGTGGAAATTGACGATCAGATGATGCTTGGCAGCCGCTTTGACGGTCTTTTCATACCACTTGACCATCTCCTGGTCGTCCCTGTCCATGAAGTCGATCTTCATGCCGCCGATAGAACCGAGTTTTTCATAATAAGCGAAGGCGTCCTCCATCATTCTTTCGATGTCGGCCCAGTGCATCCAGAGGATCAGCTTCACGCCTTTTTCCTTGGCGAAGCGGGCGAGCTCGGGGAGATCCACTCTGCCTTCTTGCCCCTTCATGACGTTGTTGCCCTCTCTTCCCATGTGCGGGCTGTACCAGGGGTCGTCCACCGTGGAATATTCCCAGCCGTGGCGGGAGGCGAAGTCTATTTCCTTCTTGAGAGATTCCGTGCAGAGGTTTCTGTTCCAGTCGGACCACCAGTTCCAGGTGCTGCGGCCTGGCTTGATCCAGCTCGTGTCGGTAAGTTCGCAGGGAGAAGCGCAGTTCAAGATCATCTGGTTCGTCACAAGAGAAAGCTCGTTCTCCCCCATCAGGAAGAGGCGCCAGGGAGAATGACGCTCGCCCTTGGTGAGGACCAGCCCCTTGCCGTCCAGCCTGGGAGCCAGTTCGGCGCTAAGATAAGGCTTGGCTTCGTCTTTGGCGTCGCCATAGACGGCGAATTGGGATCTCCCTTCGCCGTTCTTTTCCGCGTCCACGCCGCAATAGCCCGTCAGATTGGCGTATTTGCCGTCAAGCTTCAGGGTGATGTAACCGTTGGCGTGGCTGCCGAAGCCGTCCTTGAAAGTCTTTTTGCCGATCTTCAAGGGATTGCCGTCCACGCTTTCGTTCTCGCCCAATTCTCCCCAGCCCTGCTTGGCGTCGGAAACGAACTCTTTGGTCACGGGAACGACGTTGCCCTTTTTGTCAGTGAGGCGCAGTTCCGCCCAGTCGGCGTGACAGTAGCTGATGTCTCCTTCCACGCTGTGATAGAGCGTGACTTTTTTCTTGCCCTTGACGTCGGCGGCGAACTGTTTGGCTTCGTCTTTTCCGGTCAATTGGCCAAGGTCGAGGATCTTTTCGCCCTCGAACATAACGCCGTTGCCGAAGTAAAGACCGGCCCAGTCCCTAAGGTCTGTCTCCGTGAGGGCCATGGTGAAGCTCTCTCCCTTGACGATGAGCGGGCAGCCGCTGATGGTGCCCTTGGGGATGGTGCACAAAGTGGCCTTTACGGATTCGTGCTCCTGGGAGGTGCGAAAACCGTAGGGAGCGTACCAGCATTCGTAATCCTTGTTGAAAAGGTAATCCGTCTTGTCTTTTGTGACCACGTATTCGCTGTCGTCCTTCGGGGATATTGTGTAGCGAATGGCGACGCCTTCGTCGTACATCCTGATCACAAGCCCCACTTCCCTTTTGGGGAAATCTCCCTTCAGCTGGATCGCGTATTCGTTGCAATTGTCGCGGTATTCCTTCTGGATGCCGACAGGCTGCGTCCACTTCACGTCGATCATGGTCATCCTGCACTCTTTTATCTCGCATTCTTCGGGCCAGGCCTGGTCTTCGAAATCCAAGCCGAGGGAGCCTGTCACGACAGATCTCACGCCGAAGCCGCTTATGGCGTAGCTTAAGGGGCCGGAGTCGGAAAGCTCAAGTTTCAAGATCCCTTTGGGGGAAGTTAGTTCCGCGGGGGCGGAGAAGACCGCGCCGGCGGAGAGGAGCGTTAGCAGCGCAACGGAAAGAAGGGCTTGGATTTTCATGGTGTCCTTTTTATTTGAGATTATCCAAATGTTAACTTTATTTGGAAAATTATAGCAAAAAAATGCGGCGGTCCGCCATAAAATCAAATGCCCCTTTCTTTTCTGATCGCGTCCCAGGCTTCGTTCAGAACGGACATCTGCTCGTTGGCTTTCCGCAGAAGCTCCTCCGACAGACCCTGGGACCTCAGCACGTCCGGATGCAGCTTCTTGGCCTTTTCCCTGTAGGCCGCCTTCAGTTCCTCGTTGCTGTCTGACCTCTTTTTCCCCAGGATCGCGTAAGGATCCAAACGGCCGCTTTCTTCCCCCGCGCCTCCGCCCGCGTATCCTCTTCCTCCGCTTCTTCTGCGATATTCGAAATCATAGCGGGCTGAGCTGATGCGAAGATAAGGGGGAAGCTCTTTCAGGATCTTCAGTTCTTCCGGAGACAAGCGGCCGTCGGCGCAGGCCAGGTCCCAGAGGATCCCGTAAAGCGTCTCCCTCATCTCCCGGTTCTGCGAATGCTCGGCAAAATCGGCGGCGTAATCGTAAATGGTATGGGCGTCATCCTTAGCCTGACGGAAGATCCGGACGCAGTATTCGTATTTTTCCCCGCTGAAGCCGGAATTAAGGAGAAGGTTCCGGACGTAATTGATCTCGCTCTGACTGATCCTCCCGTCGGACTTGGCCATTTTGGCTAGCATGGCGGAAAGCGCGCTCAAAAAATAAAGCTCTTCCCGGGAGGCGTCGGTCTTGTTCTTCCTGCCCCTTATGGCCTCCTCGGCGAAATTGCCGATAAGCCCGCCTATGAAGGTGCCCCCTCCGCCGAAGATGGATCCCACGAGAGCTCCCGCTATCAGTCCGAACCAGCCCATAGCTTATTTCAGAGACGCGAGAAACTTGTCCGCGAAGGCGCAGACTTCTTCCAGGGTCCCCCTCCCCTGCCGGCAGTTCGGCAGGGAATCCAGGAACGTCCTGCCGTATCTCATCCTGAGTATCCTGCTGTCCAGAATAGCGACGATGCCGTGGTCCTGCTTGCTTCTGATGAGCCGCCCGAAACCCTGGCGCAGCTTTATGACGGCCTGGGGAAGGGAATAATGCGGGAAAGCCGATATTTTCCTGGCCTCCAGCTCCTCGCATCTGGCTTCCTGCACGGGATCCGTGGGCACGGCGAAGGGCAGCTTGGTGACTATGACGTTCCTCAGACTCTCGCCGGCCACATCCACCCCGGCCCAGAAACTGTCGAGGCCGAAAAGCACGGCGTTTTTGGTCTTCTTGAATTTGGAAAGCAGCTCCGAGCGGGAAACGTTGTCCTGAAGCATGGGGATCATGCCTTTTTTCCTGAGTTCCGGCTCAAGATCGTTATATGAAAGCAGCATGGTCTTGGCGGAAGTGAAAAGCACGAAAGCGCCGCCCTCGGTCAGTTCGGCGATTTTCAGGATGCAGGGGTTCAGGTTGTTTTCGGAATAATCCTGGGAACTGTCTTTCTCGTTCCCGGGCAGGAGCAGCGCCGCCTGCTTGGTGTAATCGAAAGAGGAGGGGTAGATGTCGAAAGTCAGGTCTCGCTCCCCGGTCTCCTTTAATTCCTCCGCGTAAAGGTCAAGCCCCGTGCGGCTGCTGAAGAAATCCATCTTGTCCTTGATGGACAGCGTGGCGGAGGTCAGGACCACCGTCTTGAATCTCTTGTAGACCAGCTCCTTGAGCTTCTCCCCCACCGTGACCGGCACGCTTTTTACGGTAAGCCATCTGATCTTTCTTTTTTTCGTCTCCCCGACGTCGATCCAGCTGACCATGCCGCTGTCTTCGTCATACTTTGTGCGGATCTCGTTAACGGTGGCGGAGAAGGCGTCCAGACGATCCACCTTGACCTTCAGGTCTTTCAGGAGCCCGGGAAGATCGTCGCGGCCCTCTTCGCTGGTCTTGTTTTCCAGCCAGGTGAAAATGATTTTGAAAAGCAGCGCTCCGGCCGTCAGCGCACCCTCCAGCCTTTTCATGTGATCGCTTATCTCCTCCCAGTCCTTTCCGTCCCGCCTTTCCCTTTTCAAGCGGTAAGGCAGAACGCTCTTGCCCTCCAGCCTCGCCTTGGCCTCGACCTTCATGACGGCGTCGTAGATGTCGTCGCATTCCCCCAAGGCTTCCTCCGCCAGGGCGGGCAGTCCGTGCTCCAAGATCTTCTTGAAGCTGTCGCTGAGCTCCTCGTAAACGTCCAGGAACCTGTCCTTGTTGTCCTCTATGAATTTTTTCAGGACGAAAAGCGCGCCGGTCTCCTTGTGGCCTTTTTTCTGGTAAATGGCGTTGAGGGTCCTCAGGATGTCGAATTTCGACACTTCCATGCCGAAGTGATTGGTGGCGGAATCCTCCAGGTTGTGGGCCTCGTCTATGATTATCGCGGAGTAATCCGGCAGGATGCCCACCGGATTTCCCGCCGCCCGGACGGCGATGTCGGAAAAAAGCAGAGCGTGGTTCGTAATGATGATCCGGGCGTTTTCCGCGCCCCGCCTGGCCTTTTTCACGAAACATTTGGCGGAATATTCGCAGGAGCCGCCCACGCAGGTCTCCCTGCTGGAGCAGATCTGCTCCCAAATCTGGCTGGAAGGCCATTCCGCCGGCTCCTGGCGGTCGCCGGTCTGGGATCTCACAGCCCATTGGGCCAGGGCCTTCAGACCCGGGCGATCCTCGTCCTCGAAAAGCTCCGGCTGCCGGAAAACTTGATTGGCTCTTCTCAGGCAGGCGAAATTGCTCCGGCCTTTTATCAGCACCGCCTCGGGGTTCGCTTTAAAAAGTTTGGCGGCCAGGGGAAAATCCTTATTAAAAAGCTGTTCCTGAAGGTTAATTGTGTGGGTGGCTATGACCACCCGCTGATTGTTCAGAAGCGCCCAGGCTATGGCCGGAATGAGATAGGCTATGGTCTTGCCCGTCCCTGTTCCCGCCTCCACCACGGAAAGGCTGCCTTCGTTGAAAGCCTTCGTCACGGTGCGGAGCATCTCCAGCTGCTCCGGCCTTGTCTCATAATTTTTGAAGATCCTGCTGAGGGGTCCCTCGGGCAGAAGAAG
>JAFZID010000029.1 GCA_017554565.1 bacterium | reverse complement strand
TCCTTGTATGACGGCATGCGTTATGCGACCAAACAAAACGCCACTGGTTTTTTGCTTCCCTTAAAAACACCCGTGGAGTACATAGTTCCTCCCAGGGTTTGCGAGCATATATTTTCCTTATCTTGCACGCTCTTTCATAGGCTTTGCACCTCAAATAAAAATCTTTCTCTCCGTCAGTCATTTCATACGGAAACTTAACGCCTGGATCTTTGACCTCAAAACTTCCAAACAAATAATATGACCTCCTCGGCATCCAAACTAATGCCATAAACCAGTCATTTAAAAAATAAAAAAATAAAAGCCCGTGCCAAAGAGGCAGTTTCTTTTTAGGTCGCCATATCCCGTAAAGCCCCTCTATATATTTCTTACTAAGCTTTTCTTTTTGCTTGTTGTCCATAGCGCTTCGGCAATTGTTTTAGGAACAGTATTTTGCTATCATGTTAGCAATCAAGTTAACATCATAATTGTATCATAAAACCATAATTAACTCAAAGGGAAAGGACATGAAAATTAATAATGAGCGCAATATAACGCTTGGAGAATTCTTAAAGAAAAAAAGAATTCAATCCGGATTTACATTGAGAAAATTTGCAGAGCTATTAAGCATCTCACCGGCCCATATGAGCGATATTGAGAATGATCATCGAAATCCATCTGAAGCCATACTTAATAAAATGATACTGTTGTTAAAATTGGATGAAATAGAAACCTATGAGTTATACGACCTCGCTGCTGCAAACAAACTTAAAAACAATGTAGTTTCATTAGATTTATCCAAATATATAATGGGAACAGAAAATCTCAGAATCGCCTTAAGGAAAGCCAAAGATAAGAAAATTAATGATAAACAATGGGAAGAAATAATCAAAATAATTGAAAAAATCTAAAAATGTGCTTGAAATTTTATAAGGAAGAAGAATTTGAAGATATAGCTGATGAGATTAATTCAACTTACGACAAAGAGCGGCTTTCAAAACCAAAGCCTATTAACGTTTATGATCTTGCCGAAAGCATTAACGCCAGTATATCAAGATGTCGACTCATTGCAAATCCAATAATTTTAGGGGCTACTATCTTTTCTGATTGTGAACTAGATGTCATAGTAAAAGATGAAATTACAAATGACATTTCATTGGAAAGAAGAATTTACAGATCAAGAACAATCATTCTTAATGATTCCCTAGGTTGTCGTCAAACGAAAGAAGAAGAACTTAGTGAAAACTTCACTATGGCACATGAATGCTTCCATTTGATTGAACACAAATATTACTATGACAGCATTAGTCAAACACTTCACAAAGATGTCCAAAAGAATTTTAGTTTAAAACAAAAAAACAACTTAGAATGGCAAGCCAATTATGGCGCCGCATGTATTCTTATGCCAAGGAGAGTAGTCTTTTCAGAGGTCAAAGCTCTTCAAAAGGGCGTTTTGACCAAAGATACTATAGAAAGGAACCATGCTATAGAAAAAATGGCTGAACGTTTCGGAGTTAATTTTTCTCCAATGAAGTACCGGCTAATTAACCTTGGCCTTATACCGTCTGAAAAAGAAAAAGAACAATGTAAAAATTACTGATCAAAATGCTCGTTCAGCAGTATTCTTCCTCGACTGCAAATTCCCCATTGCTTTTTTAACCGAAATTTAATAACATATCCCCGAACCAGTGAAAAGGCGAATGCCTCGTAGTTGGTGGTTGGCAGTTCCCATTTTGGGAACTGCCTCTTTTTTATTCCAAACATCTAGGATATATGGCCAAGCCATATTCGTTGTCATCTCCCACACTAGTTTTCAATATCCCGCTCTCTTTGAATATTTCTAATATTTTAATTATAAATGCTTCATCAACCATATTATTAATTCTTTTGGGAAGTGATTCTTTTTTTAACACATGTCTGTAAAACAAATAAACAAAACATGATATGAAATCTGATATTTGAATGAAATAACTTTCTTTTGAATCCTTCTCTAAAATGTCTTCAATTAAATTATGTATTGGTTTATCAAAAGAAATATCTAAATCCGATGGGAAAAAATTGATTGATCTTATTTTTCTTGCAGTCATTTGCATTGTATGAATCCTTCCTTTGTCAGAAATAATTATATATTTCCAATCGCCATTACTATCATTTTCAATCCTTTTAATATTGTAAGTCAAAGCTCTCTCCAAAATCGGATAATGTTCATTTGTAATACGTTCCTTGTCAATTATTATGTTTATTGCTTTTATGTTTAAATAGGATATGGCTTGAGCATAGTAAAATAGTATTTCTTGCTTTTGCTCCCTGGTCCAACCAAAATTTCTATAAGGATCCTTATCTCTTAAAAAATGCATTGTATGAATCTCTTCCAAAACATTTAGGCCGGTCCATTTCCTCAGGTCCTTCCTAAAGCTTTTGAACTTGTCAAAGTTCTCCTGCCATTTTTCTGATGGCATGTAAATGCTGGACAAAACGAATTCGGAACTTGACTTCGTTGTGATGCCGTCGTCCCCGGTTTCGTCAAAATACGCGATGTATGTTTCCATTGGGCTCCCTTTTTGTAATAACGTTAGGCGAGATAATATTTTTATCACGTTATTACAATCCGAGCAAAAAAGCAAGGAAGTACCGTGGTTTCTACCAAAGCAACTATACTCTGTAATACAAAAACAAACCGTGGCCGTATGCCACGGTTTGTTTTGAAGGAATTACAATTTTTTAATCGAATCTCCTGTACAGGATATCTTCTATGTCGCATCCCAAGGCCCAGGCCAAATTGAGAACTGTCTCAACTGAAGCTTTGTTAAGGTCCTTCGCTCCTGATTCATATTGCTGAAGAGTCCTCAGATTCACTCCCGCTTTTTGGGCCAGCTTCCGCTGAGAATAGCCGACCACCTTTCTTTGGAAAGCCAGTTTCTGATAGCCGGGCTCTTTGCTCATCATCTCGTCCAGCGCGCACACGAAGTTTTCTTCTCCCGCCTCATGGAAAGGGGTGTACATTTCCCTTATCTTGGAGGCTTTGATGAAAGAGAATATCTCTTTGAAAGAAACCCCGGTTCTCCATTGATAGTAGGCTATAACCCAGCCCACCCAGAATTCCCTTGAGTAATTGCCGTCCGATGACGGAGGCGGAAAATCTAAATTTATGCCCACGGAGAGAAGCATTTCCATAACAAGCTCCGTGCCGGAAAGGCCCGCGACGATCTTAGGTTCGCCACAAGCGAACCGTTTCGCGTACTCTCCAGTTATGAAGATATCCGCAAACTCGTCTATGTCCAGGCCGCATAAATTAACGGCGTAGTCAAAAGCCTCGCCAAGGTTGAACATGGCGCCCTCAAGATACAATTCATCGTAAGATCTGATCGTCATCTTTGATATTCCTCGCTATTATGTCCCTAATGTAGATTCCGTTCATATCAAGAGCGGAGGATTCTTTCCGATACGCTTCCTCAGCCAATTTGTCCCTTTCTTTCCTCTTCAGATAATAAACGGAGGCCTTGACCTGTTCGAAGTCTATGAATTTGATCCTTTCAAAAGACTGTTTGGATTTTAAGACCACTTGCTCGCCAAGATTTCCAAGACTCATGGCAAACTTAAGCTGCCTGACGGATATTTGATTGTTTACGAACGCTCTTACGAAAGCGTAATAAGAGTCATCCGCTCTGTATCCTTTGATGACGTCGTAATCTTTGTATTCCGGCAGAAAATTTTTAAGAATATACTCGCATCCACTGACGGCCAAAAGCGAGGAAAGCCTAGGTTTCCTGTTTTCCAGAAGTATCGCAAGCCAGTTCAAGACATTGTATTCATCAGAGGAAAGGTCAAGAAAGTTGAGGCCTCTTATGTTGAACTCATATTTGTTCACAAACCCGTCCTTGGAGCTGCCGCAGGACCATTCCTTGGCTAGCTCTATGTGCTCCGTGCAATAAAAACCGAGCCCGTAATCGTTAAAGGGCTTCCCTTTTCCGAAGGTCGGTTTGTCTACTCTGCCTGCGGAACCGTGGTAAAGCGTAAGCGTTTTCATATTTCTCCTTATATACTTTTTTAGAAGTATATTTTTATATATTATACTTCTTTAATAGTATAATAGCAAGAGGGCAAAGAAAAAACCGGCAGTGGTCTTGCCGGTTTAAAGTGGCGGAGAGACAGGGATTCGAACCCTGGATACGGTTACCCGTATACTGCCTTTCCAAGGCAGCCCGATCGACCACTCTGGCATCTCTCCAATTATTATCGTTGGTGGGCCCAGAAGGACTTGAACCTTCGACACGCGGATTATGAGTCCGCTGCTCTAACCGACTGAGCTATGGGCCCAAGATCTTTCTAATGGTGTGGCGTATAATGTACCAAAAGGAGGCTTTTTTGTCAACGGCCAGGAGCAGCGTTTGGGCGTTCTGCGTCGGCAGCTTTGTCGAGAGCGCGGTTGCGGTAGTAGAGGATAAGGTCGATGATGACCATGGTGAGATCAGCGATGTAGAGGTAGATGACGAGGTCCATGCTGTAGATGACCTTGTGCAGGATGCCTGAAATGTAGCCTATGATGACAACGTAGGAAAATAGCGCGCTCTTGCCTTTGGCTGTCCTTGAGACATAGGAATGATAGATCTGGAAAGGCCAGGCAAAGCCGAAGCAGATCAGCATGATACTCTCGAAAATACTCATATTATCTATTAATCCTCATAAGTCATTGAGTCACAGTTAGGGCGCAAATCGCAAGTTGAAATTTTGCTTTGCGCCCTGCTTTTTGACATTACTGTATAAACTTGGTAGATTTTTCCACTAAGTCTATACATTAGCATATCAAATTAGTTATGAAAGTCCTTAGTCAAAGTTTGTTTTTAGAGAAACTTATTGCTTGTTTTTGGCCAGGCGCCAGATCATTGCGCCGCTGGCGATGAGGCCGACGGATCCGGCCAGAACGTCGGAAATGAGGCGGCCCCAGAAGAGCCACAGGACTTGGTCGAGCCAGAGGGCCAGGAAAGCGAGGGGAATGGTCAGTACGACGATGCGAAGGATATTGAGGAGCGCGCCGCCCAAGGGCTTGCCGCAGCCTGTCAGGAAGAAGCCGGAGTAGCGGTGGATCTCGAGGAGGCCGAAGCCCCAGGAAATGATGTAAAGGCCGTGGCGCATAAGATCGCAGACCGCCGGATCGTTGGAGAATTGATGTGCGAGGGTGTCGGCGATGAAAGTTATGACGACCGCGATGACGAGAAGGTACAGCCCGGCGAAAAGGTTGGCGACTTTGTAGATCTGCTTAAGCCTGTCGTAGGCTTTGGCGCCGAAGTTCTGAGCCACCATGGCGGTAAGGCCGAAGCCCACGGACATTGGGATCATGAAAGCTAAAGTCTCGAGCCGGTTGACGGCGCCCATGGCCGCCACAGCCACGTCGCCGAAGTGGGCCGCGATGCGGGTGACCACGGTCTGGCCGACGGGCAGAATGATGGAGCCAAGCATGACAGGAACGCCGAAAGAGATCTCCTTTTTCCAATACTGCAACGTGGTGGCCATTGGCAGAGGCTTCCAGCGCATCAGCTCGTATTTCTTATTGATGAGCACCCAAGGAAGGATGGCGCCCAGGGCCTGGGAAATAATGGTGGCCAGGGCCGCGCCCTGGATGCCCATTTCCGGGAAGCCGCAATTACCGAAGATAAGGCAGTAGTCCAGGACGATATTTGTCATGGTGCCGGTCAAAATAGCCGCGCTGGCCATCTTGGTGTCCCCTATCACGATCAGAATGTCGCCGCCTAAAAGTCCGACCATGCCGGTCACGCAGCCCAGAAACCAAATGTCCATGTAGCCGCAGACTTTTTCCAGCGTGTCGCCCGCGGCGCCCAGCTTCAGAAAGAGCAGATGGGAATAGCACTTGCCGGCTACGGCCAGAACGAATGAGAGCAGGACCGCCAGGTAAAAACCGCTCCTGATGGTCTCCTGGGCTCTTTGTTTGTCCTGGGCGCCCAGGGCCTGGCCGGAGATGGTCATGATGCCCGCGAAGATGCCCCTAAAGATGCAGCCGCAGAGCATGACCACGGGAAGAGTGAAGCCCATGGCGGCCAGAGGGCCGGTGCCTAATTTGCCGACGAAGTAGGTGTCGACCACGTTGTAGAGGGAAATGGCGATGGTGCCGATAAGCATGGCCGAGCTGGTCTTCAGCATGATCATGCCAATGGAACCGGTGGTGTAGAAACCCTTGCTCTCAGCCATTTATTTTTCCCTCCAGCATAAGGTCGCCGTCAAATTTTTTGACAGCTGTCCAGGCGATCTTGGGAGACTTTTCAGGAGTTTGACAGAGGGCTTCAAGCACAGGGGATCTCTTTCCGCCCAGGATCTTGGGAGCGATAAAGACGGTCAGTTTGTCCGCCAGCTTCGCTTTGAGAAAAGATGTGAGCGTTTCGCTTCCGCCTTCCACGAGAACGCCGCTGACGCCTAACTTGGCCAGCTCCTTCAAAAGCTCTGTAAGGGAGACTCTCTTCCCTTTCGTTTTTATGACGGTGAAGCCGCGCTCTCTCAGTTTTTTTATTTTGTCGGCTTTGGCCTTTTGGGAGACCGCGATAATAATTTTTTCGCTGGGAGTGTTTTTTGTGAGTTTGCCGTCGTAGCTGAGTTTGGCCTCTGAATCGAGCACGATCTTATAGGGCTGGCGCTCCGTTTTGGTCAAGCGGATGCTGAGGGAGGGATCGTCCGCAATAACGGTCTTGGAGCCCACGAGCACGGCGTTGTATTTCGCCCTGAGTTTGTGAGCCTCATAGCGGCTTTTTTCGTTGGAGATCCATTTCGCGTCGCCGCTTTCGGCCGCCAGTTTTCCGTCCAGGCTCATGGCCCATTTCAGATGAATGAAGGGACGGCCTTTTTCCATCCTGGCGTTGAAGACTTCGTTCAGTTCCCTGCAGTCAGATCTGTCGGCTACGGTCACTTTGATGCCGGCGTCCTTAAGGATCCTGACGGCGCGGCCGGCGTGCTTGGGATTGGGATCGATCGTTCCTATTTTCACCGCGGCGAATTGGTTTTCGATGATGGCTTTCGTGCAGGGAGGGGTGCGGCCGTAAGTGGAGCAAGGTTCCAGCGTGACGTAAATGACGGCGTCTTTAAGGTCATGGCCTTTCTTTTTGGCGTCCTTGATGGCGCGGATCTCCGCGTGGTCGCAGCCGGCGACCTGATGATAGCCCTCGCCTATTATTTTGCCGCCTTTAACGATGACTGCGCCCACCATGGGATTTGGGGCGCAGGTCAAGAGGGCTTTCCGGGCCAATTCTATCGCTCGCTGCCAAAGGGCTTCCTCAGTCATTTTTTACCTCAAAGCCCCAGGCTTTCAGAATGTTCTTTTCGGAGTCGCCGGCGTTCTTTACCACACCGTGGGAAAATTCCAGACGCTTGGGATATTTTTTCCTCAGTTCGTCGAAGCGCTCGGCTCTCTTCTTGTCGCCCATGTCCAGCGTCAGGCACATCTCGGAATCGTCCCGTTCCGGGTCATAGAGGGCGCTCACGGCCTTGTAGAGGGCCTTTTCTCCTGTGAGGCCGCTGAGATCCACTTCAACTTTTCCGCCCTGTTCGTAGGGTGCGCGCCAAGTTTTTTCTTTTTTAAGGAAATCGCAGACGGCGGAGTAGATCATTTCCGTGCCGCGGAGCTTGCCGTCCCAGGAATAGCCCGCAATGTGAGGCGTGGCGATCTGGGCGCAGCAGAGGATGTCCTTGTCGGGGCAGGGCTCGCCTTCCCACACGTCGGCGTAGAAGTCCAGGTCCCTTATTTTCATGAGCCTTTCCCTTAAGGGCGCGCTGTCGATGA
This sequence comes from bacterium, assembly GCA_017554565.1. GTDB lineage: Bacteria > Auribacterota > UBA3054 > UBA3054 > UBA3054 > UBA3054. The sequence continues at coordinate 6,960 of JAFZID010000029.1, read as the reverse complement.
CGGCGCCGCGAGAGGCCTGGATGAGGACCGCGCCTTCCTTGATTTGGGAAAGCTTCTCCTCGTCGATAAGATGGTAAGTCTTGTGCGGGCCCTCGGTCGTAAGGTCGGTGTGCAGCGTCACGATGTCGCAGCTCAGCGCTTCCTCGTAAGTTGCGCTCGTAAAGTCTTTGTCGCGCTCCGCTCTCGGCGGATCGCAAAGCACGGGATTCAGGCCCAGCGCTTCGGAATATTTCGCGACTCTTGACCCCACTTCGCCGACGCCGATGATGCCGATGGATTTCCCCGCCAATGTTTGCTTGTTGCGGCAGGCGTGCAGAAGCAGAACAGCCATCACCCACTCCGTGACGGAAGTCGCGTTGGAGCCTCGGGCGGCGGCCCAGGGAATGTTGTGAGCCTTCAGGGCTTCCTTGTCGAGGTGCTCGCTGCCGCTGGTGGCGGTGGCGATGAACTTAACTTTTGGAGCGGCTTTAAGGAACTCCTCATCAACTTTCGTAACGGAGCGCACGCAGATAATGTCGGCGTCTTTTATGGCGGAAAGATCGAGAGGCCTGCCCTGAAAAGTCCTGGCGACGCCAATCGTACCGAAGGAAGTTTGCGCTTCCCTGATGTTCTCATCGAGCGCAATAAGCATGATCTTTAAGAATACTTATGGTTGCGCCACATGAAGAAGAGACCGGCGATCACGAAGAGAATATCCGGGAACCAGATGCACAGGTAAGGATAGAGCCCGTAATTCTCCTTGAAGGTCTCCACCAGAATGATGAGAGAGTAGTGCAGGGCGATAAGACCCAAGCAGATGAGGAAGCCGATGGTCTTTTCGCTGCGGTGGGCGCGGATCCCCAGCGGGATGCCCAGGAGTGCGAAAGCAATCGACGCGAAGGCGTAGGAGGCTCTCTTGTTGATCTCGGTGAGATAGCGGCTGCGGTAGTCCATGTTGTTGTGGAAGGACTGCAGCCAGGTGTCGTGCCACTCTTCGAAAAGTTTCGTGACGTCGCCGTTCTGGCCGTCGATCTCTTTCAGGGCCGCCAGCATCTCCTCGTAGCTTTTCTCGTTGACCGCCGCCACCCAGGCGTCGTTCATTTTCTTGATGCCGACTTTGGAGAGCATCTGGCGGAAAGGCTTTTTGCCTTTCAGTTTGGCCCAGAGATGATTGCCGGTCTTGATGTCTTTCCTGGCCTGAGCTAAGAGCGCTTCTTTCTTTTCCTTCGGAAGCGCTTTTACGTACTTGTCCTTTTCCTCGTCGCTGAGCTGCTTGAAGCCGGGCTCCCGGCGGCAGGCGTTCCTCAACATCAGGTTTTCCCTGTCCGCGATCATTTCCTTGATGTCTTCCGTAATGAGGCCCTTGGGATCTTTCCTGATGATCTTGGCGGCCTCCTCCTTCATCTGGCGTTTCTTGGGATCCAGATAGAAGTGCACGATGACCTTGCCGGCTTTGGAAATGAGGAAGGAGTTGGTGCGGCGGGTGTCCCTTTCCTCGGAGGTCACCCTGTCAAGCTCAAGCTGCAGCCTGGCCTGGGCGCGCTGGTAGTGCAGGCGGCCTTCCTTGGCTTTGATGACGCGGTAGTGGGTGGAAAGGTCCTCGATGAGCTCGATGTCCTTCAGTTCATCGCCGTTCTTCTCCCCTATGATCACACGATAGGGACCGATGGGCTTGTAGGAGCCGGTCTCTATGAGCGCCATGGGGTCTTCCATGTCGTAGTTGGCGATTATTTCCCTCTGCTTCTGCTGGGCCAGGGGCAGAACGTTGTTGTGGGCGTAAAAGGAAAGTATCGCGATGACCGTCGCCAAAGCCACGGTGGGGAAAGCGATGCGGAAAATACTGACGCCCGTTGCTTTCATAGCCGTGATCTCACCGTCGGCGGAGAAGCGGCTGTAAACAAGAAGGCTGGCGCCCGCCACGGAGAAAGGCAGGGCGTAGCACAAGACCTGGGCCATGACGATCACGATGAACTCCAATATCGTCATGGGGTCGAATTTCTTGAAGACCAGCTCGATGACCTGCAGCAAACTGCCCATGACCATCATGAAGGTCAGGACCACCAAAGCCATGATGAAGGTCAGCAGAACGGAATTCAGAATATAGAAGTTCAGGACCCGCATGCTGAGGGTCTTGCCGAAGACCAGTCCCAGCAGGGACCACTTCTGTTGTTGCTTTTTGTCAGCCATTAAAGAGAACCTTTGGTGCTGGGAATACCTTTGCTTCTGGGGTCGTATGCAAGAGCTGAGCGCATGGCCCTGGCCGCGCCTTTGAAGATGGCCTCGGCGACATGGTGAGCGTCTTTGCCAGCCTTGACGTTGACGTGCAGGTCAAGACCGGACTCCACCGCCACGGCGCGCCAGAACTCCTCCACGAGGGAAGTCTGGAAAGTCTTAATGGTCTCCTGCTGGAAAACCACGTTCCAGGCCAGGAAGGGACGGCCGCTGAAATCCAGGGCCACTTCCGCCAGCGCTTCGTCCATGGGAAGAAGCATGAAACCGTAGCGGAAGATGCCGGCCTTGTCGCCCACGGCTTCTTTCAGCGCCTTGCCCAGGCAGATGCCCACGTCCTCCACGCTGTGGTGGTCGTCGACCTGGGTGTCGCCGGTGGCCTTTATCGTCAGATCGAAGCAGCCGTGCTTGGCGAAGAGCTCAAGCATGTGGTCAAGGAAGGGCACGCCGGTGGAGATGTCATAGCTGCCGCTTCCGTCGATGTTGAGGGAAAGCTGAATGTCAGTTTCCGCCGTCTTGCGGCTTATCTTGGAAGTTCTTTCTTTTTCCATAATTCTGCGTTTATTTTATCTTGGCCGCCTCGTCCTTGAGATCCTTGATGAACCTGGCGTAGATGTCAGATTTCTGGGGAGCGGCTCCGTCTTTGATGATGCCCGGATCCATGTTCTTGTCGTCCAGGGTGACGACGGTGGCTTTGTTCCAGGACAAGGGTTTGCTGGCGACGTAGGCCGGCACTACCCAGCGCACCGGCAGCAGGTCTCCGGAGGGAGTCAGCATGCTGTGCTCGAGATAGACTCCGTAAAGCCCGGGCTTGATGGCGGGGTTTTTGAAAGCGAACTGACCGTTGTCGTCCGTCATGACTTTTTCGATCTGGCCCTGGACCAGCGCCTCGTCCTCCTGGGAGCTCAGGTTCTTGACGCTTTCCTTGATCTGCTCGCAGACCTGGGCCGCCGCCTTCATCACGGCGTTGGTGTCGATGTATTTTTCCGCGTCGAACTTGGCGTTCTTGTCCTTTGCGCTCTTGGCGGGCTTCTGCTTTTCAGGAGCGATGGTGACCACGTCCATGACCGCCAGCTCTTCCGGAGTCACCCTCTGGACCTTGCTGACGATCTGCACGGGCTCGTCGCCGATGCCTGCGTACTGCTTTTCCTCGACGCTGTAGTTGTAGCTCACTTCGTCGAAGACCAATCTCCCCTTTTCCTTAAGAGTTTCCAGCTTGGCTTCCCAGAATTCCGCGCCCCGTTCGTACATGGCGCGGCCGGCCTGGGATTCCTGGGCCCTCTTGCGGCAGTAAAGCGCGTACTCCTTGTAGTTCTTGACGCGCTTGGCTATTTCAGCCTGCTCTTCCTCGCTGGGAAGCTTGCCGCCCTCGGACTCCTTGGCTTCCTTCGCGGGCTCTTCCTTGTGCTCGGCCTTGAATTTCTCCAGGGCGGCCTGCGCCTTCTGGGCGAAGTCGGACTGCAGCCTGCGGTAAGCCGTTTCGCAGAGAGAGTCGTTAAGGTTCTCCCTTTCCTCGGCCTTGGAGACCAGCTTGATGTAGGCGTTGGAATTCACGAGGCAGACCTCGGCTCCCATGACGGGAACGTTGTTGCTGGTAGCCCGGCCGCTCACATCGTAATTGGAGTTCATTAGAGGGATGCCCGTAACAAGCAGGCCGCCGCCAATGAGAGCGGCCAACCCGATTCCGATGGCTTTTGCAGTTAAGATCATGCTCGCACCTCGCTGTGATATTTTTTCAGTAATTCGATTAGCCTTTCCATCTGCTCCTTGGTGCCGATGGAAAACCTGATTTTATCCTTCAGGCGCGGCGTTTCGAAATGCCGCACCAAATAACCTTCCTTTTCCAGATAATCGACGATCTCCGCCGCGCTGCCCTTCTCCGGTTTGGCCAGGAGGAAATTGCCGTGAGACGGCGCGACCTGCCAGCCTAAGGAAACGAGTTCCTTGGCGAAAAAGTTCCTCGTTTCATTCAGCTTTGCAACGACGCCCGCGGTGTATTCCGTGTCCTTTATGGCCGCGGCGGCCATCAGTTGGCTGGCGGCGTTCAGGTTGTAGGAATCCTTCACCTTCATGAAAGCCTCTATGATCTCCGGGGAAGACATGCCGAAACCCACGCGCATGCCGGCCAGGGAATGTGATTTCGACATCGTCCTGGTCACCACCAGGTTCTTGAATCTCTTCAAAAGCGGAACAGAGCTCGTTCCGGCGAAAAGCGCGTAAGCCTCGTCGATGACCACAATACCTTGGGCGCTCTCGCAAAGCCTTATGATGTCCGCCTCCGGGAAAAGCGTGCCGGTCTGAGCGTTGGGGTTGGGCAGGATCTTCAGTTTCGCGCCGCTCTCGAAGAAACTTTCCGGCAAAGCGTAATCCTCCGCCAGGGGATGGCGCTCGGTCTTGGCGCCCTGGATCTCCGCCAAGGTCTCGTAGAGCGTATAAGTCGGATCCACCACCGCCAGGGTGTCGCCCTCGTCCAGGATGGAGCGTATGATCATGGTGAAGATGTCGTCGCTGCCGTTCCCCGCCACTATGCAGTCAAAGGGAACGCCGAAGACCTCCGCGGCCGCCTTCCTCAGTTCCTCCGCGGAGGAAGAGGGATAAAGGCGAACCTTGTCCCCTGTCATTTGACCCAAGGCTTCCAGGGCCTTGGGAGACGGAGGATAGGGATTCTCGTTGGCGTTCAGTTTCACAAAGCTGCCCTTGGGCTGTCTGCCCGGGACGTAGCCTTGCATAGCCAGAACTGATTTTCTTATCTTGCTCATGCGCTTAAATCTTTACTAATTTATTTATTATACCATAACCGCCCGGGATTCTTGAAGGCAAGGAGACTCGGGAAAATTTGTTATAATCGGGTTAACACATCACCACTTATAATCCAACCTTCAAGGCTCACATGCTTACTAGAAATTTCTGGCTTTCCCTTGTCATCGCCCCCATTGGGCTTTTGGCCGCCGTCCTTCCGCAGTCCGAAGAACCCGTGCTGTTCAAAGACGTCAAGATCGACGATCCCTTCTGGACTCCCAGGATCGAAGCGAACCGCACCGGCTGCATTCCCGCCAACTACAAGATGTGCAAGGAGACAGGACGCCTGGACGCCTTCAAGCCGGAATATAAAGGCGGCCGTCACATCTTCTGGGATTCCGACGTGGCGAAATGGCTGGAAGCCGGCTACTATTCCCTGCAGACCACTCCCGACCCCGAACTTCAGAAGATCCTCGACGAAGTGGTCAAGGACATCATCGCCATGCAGGAGACTAACGGATACCTTAACTCGTATTTCCACTACGCCGACCCTAAGGGACGCTGGCAGTACTTAAGGCACAACCATGAGCTTTACTGCGCCGGGCACCTTATGGAAGCGGCCGTCGCCCACTACTACACCACCGGCAAAAGAGATTTCCTGGACTGCCTCTGCCGCTACGCCGATCACATCTGCGAGACCTTCGGAACAAAGGAAGGGCAGATGCGCGGATATCCCGGCCACGAGGAGATCGAGCTGGCTCTCGTCAAACTCTACAAAGCCACCGGCAATAAAAAATATCTCGACCAGGCCCTCTACTTCCTGGATGAAAGAGGCAAGGAACCGCTTTGGTTCGCCCTGGAAGAAGGCAAACGCGGAGGCAACACCAACCTCTGGGAACGCGACAAGAATTACCATCAGGTCCACAAACAAGTCCGCGACCAGGACGAGGCCGTGGGCCACGCCGTCAGGGCCCTCTACCTCTACAGCGGCATGGCCGACGTGGCCAGGGAGACCGGCGACGAGAGCCTCCTCGCAGCCTGCAAAAAACTCTGGAGCAGCGTCTGCGAACGAAAGATGTATATAACGGGCGGCGCCGGGCCGTATCTCGGCAACGAAGGCTTCGAGGGCGACTACGTCCTGCCCACTTCCCACATCTGCAACGAGACCTGCGCCGGCATCGCCAACGCTTTCTTCTGCCACCGCATGCTCGCTTTGACAGGCGAAGCCAAATACGCCGACATTTTGGAAAAGATCGCCTACAACAACGGGCTTTCCGGCGTATCATTAGACGGAAAATCTTTCTTCTACAACAACCAGCTTCTGACCTTCGACCCCGAGCCCGGCAAACCCAGGGACCACATGCGCGAAGGCCACGAGCATCCCGACCTGCACAGAAGAGAATGGTTCGGCTGCTCCTGCTGCCCGCCGAACCAGGCCCGCTTCGTCGCCTCAATAGGCGGCTACATCTACGCCAAGAAAGAAAATTCCATCTATCTCAACCTCTTTATCGGAAGCGAAACGACCGTTCCCCTGAAAGACAACAAAGTTAAGATCCGGCAGAAAACCAACTACCCCTGGGACGGCCAGGTCACGGTCAGCATTGATCCCGAAAAGCAAGGCGAATTCGAAGTAGCCCTCCGCCACCCCTACTGGTGCCGCCAATACAACCTCTTCGTGAACGGACAAAAATTCGACGCCCCCATGGTGAAAGGCTATCTCGTCATAAAGAGAAATTGGAAGAAAGACGACGAAATAAAATTCGTCATGGACATGCCGGTGGAAAGAGTTTACGCCAACCAAAAATCCAAGGAACTACAAGGCCGCGTCGCCCTTCAGAGAGGCCCTGTCGTTTACTGCCTAGAGACCTGCGACAACGCCACCAACGACCTGGACAAGCTCATGCTTCCCAAGGACAGCAAGATCGAAGCCAAATTTGAGCCCGAGCTCCTCGGCGGCGTCGTGACGTTGAGCGGCAAAGCTTTCCTGGAAGACAGCCCCAAGGACAATTCCCC
>JAFZID010000028.1 GCA_017554565.1 bacterium | reverse complement strand
GGGGGTGGTGTCGCTGATGGCGGTGACGGTCATGCCGGCGGTCTCAAAAGCGCGCACGGCAGCTTCGCGTCCGGCGCCCGGTCCGCTGACTTTGACTTCCACTTCGCGCATGCCGTTCTGCATGGCGACAGCGGCCGCTTCCTGGGCGATCCTGGTCGCGACGAAGGCTGTTGATTTACGGGCGCCGCTGTATTTGAGCTTACCGGCGGAACACCAGGAAATCACGTTGCCGCGACGATCCGCCACGGAGACGATGGTGTTGTTAAAAGAGGCTTTGATGTAGGCAATGCCCTGCGGGATGTTCTTAGAGACTTTCCGCGCGCCTTTGCGTCTTGTAGTAGCCATTTAAGATATTACTCCTGAGTTTATTTCTTATTTCTTGGCGGCGCCGCCGCCGCTGCTGATCATACGCTTGGGACCCTTGCAGGTGCGGGCGTTGGTGCGCGTGCGCTGTCCGCGGGTCGGAAGGTTTTTGCGATGGCGCTGTCCGCGGTAGCAGTTGATGGCTACCAAGCGCTTGATGTTCTGCTGCACTTCGCGGCGAAGATCGCCCTCGATGAGCCTGGCCTGAAGCCTTTCGGTGATGCGCTGGATTTCCTCGCTGACGAGTTCGTGCGCTCTCTTGTTGGGATCCACTCCGGCTTCCTCTAAGACCAGCTTGGCGGTCAAAGGACCAACGCCATAGATGTACTGCAATGCGGCTTCGATCCGCTTTTGGTTAGGAATGTCTACTCCTACGATACGAGGCATAGTTTTTAAGCTCCTCTAATCTTTCTTAATATGAGTTAGCCCTGGCGCTGTTTGTGGCGCGGGTTGGTACAGATAACGCGAATGACCCGGTTTCTCCGGACGATGCGGCATTTTTCGCACATCAGTTTTACTGAAGAACGCACTTTCATAGTGTTTTTCCTTTATTTTTACTTTGTTAATATTTCCGATCCGTGCTCGGTGACCAAGACTGTGTTTTCGTGGTGAGCGCAGGGAAGTCCGTCCCTTGTCACCGCCGTCCAGCCGTCCCTCAGGACCCTGACGCCCGGTTTGCCCAGGGCGATCATGGGTTCGATGGCCAGCGTCATGCCGGCTTGCAGAACGGGGCCCGTCCCCTTCTTCCCGAAGTTCGGGATGTCAGGAGGCTCGTGCAGCTTTCTGCCAACGCCGTGCCCGACATATTCCCTCACCACTCCGTAGCCGAATTTTTCCGCATGGGTCTGGATGGCGTGGGAAACGTCGCCGAGTCTTACGCCGGCCTTGATGAGCTTCACGCCCGCTTCGAAGGACTTTGCGGTCTCCTCCACGAGCTTGGCCACCTCGGGCTTGACGCAGCCCACCGGGTACGTTCTGGCGGCGTCGCTGAAATAGCCGCCCCAGATCGCGCCGGTGTCGATGCTCACAATGTCGCCCTCCAGGAGGACTCTTTCCCCGGGGATGCCGTGCACCACTTCCTCGTTGACGGAAGCGCAGACGGTTCCGGGAAAACCGTAAAGTCCCTTGAAGGCCGGCACCGCTCCCCTGGAACGGATGAAATCCTCCGCCCGGCGGTCTATTTCCGCCGTGGTTATCCCGGGAACGATCCAATCAGCGATCAGGCGCAGAAGCTCCCCTGTGATGGCGCCGGAGGCGCGCATCGCGGAAATCTCTTCCTCGCTCTTGATGATGATCGGCGACATTAAAGCAAAGATCTTATGGCTGACGCCGTTTCGTCTTTGTTTACGTCGGCTTTGACGTCACGAAGGACGCCGTTGCCTCTGTAGTAGTCAATGAGCTCTGCCGTCTGGGCTTTGTACACGCTCAGACGGTTGGTGATGGTCTCCACAGTGTCGTCACTGCGCTGATAGACTTCACCGCCGTCAACGTCGCAGACGCCCTCTACTTTGGGCGGCTTCGAGTTGACGTTGTATATCGCACCGCAAGTGCGGCAGACGCGGCGGGTCGTCAGACGGCCCAGGACCACTTCGTCGCTGCACTGCAGATTAATAACAAGATCTATTTTCTGGCCTTTGGCGGCGAGCGCCGCGTCAAGAGCCTTGGCCTGGGCCATGGTCCTGGGGAATCCGTCAAGAAGGAATCCGTTGGAACAATCGGCTTCGGCTATTCTTTCCTCGACCATTTTGCACACTACGCTGTCAGGGACTAATTCGCCCTTGTCCATGTAGGACTTGGCTTCAAGACCCACCGGGGTGCCGTTCTTGATGGCAGCCCTGAACATGTCTCCCGTGGAGATGTGAGGGATCTTGCAATTCTCGGTCACGACGCCGGCGTGAGTGCCTTTGCCGGCACCCGGAGGCCCTAACAGAACAACGCGCATGGTATCAATATCTCCCTCTCAGGCGGCCCTTCTGCATGAAACCGTCGTACTGGTGCATGAGAAGGTGCGCTTCGATCTGCTGCATCGTGTCCAGGACAACGCCCACCACGATCAGGATACCGGTGCCGCCCATGAAGCTGGCGATGGTCCAGTCAACATGCAGCCTGCCGGTGATGAGGGCCGGGACGACGGCGATGATGGCCAGGAAGATGGCGCCCGCGGTGGTGATGCGGAACATGCTCGCTTCCAGGAAGTCAGCCGTGGGTTTGCCGGGACGGATGCCGGGGATGAAGGCGCCGTTCTTCTTGAAATCATCGGCGATCTGCACGGGGTTGAACTGAATGGCCGTGTAGAAATACGTGAAGAAGATGACAAGAATGGCGTAAACGATCAGGTAGCCGGCGTTGCTCTGGATCGCGAACTGGTTCGCGATGTTCCTCATGGTGTACCAGTCGGCCGGAATGATCTGGGGCAGCATCTGCGGGATGATCATCAAAGCGCCCGCGAAGATGATGGGGATCACGTTGGCCTGGTTCAGGCGCAGAGGGATGTAGGAGGTGTGGGCCGGGACCGTCTTGCCGCCGCCGGCGACGCGGC
>JAFZID010000027.1 GCA_017554565.1 bacterium | reverse complement strand
GCAGTATGGGCGTTGATGTAGTCGGGGACTAATATAAATTAGATCCTCATAATTCACCCCGCGCCAAATTTTGGCCGGGGGAGCGTAACAAAGGAAAACGCGATATGTCTATTAGCAAAAGACACAAAGCCAACAAGGCCAAAGTCAACCGCACCGGACTCTACAAGCTCCAGGACGCGCTGACCGAGGTCCTCGCGCAATCCGGCACCAAGTTCGACGAATCGCTCGATATTCAGATGCTTTTGGGCGTCGATCCCAAAAAGGCTGAACAGGCTGTTCGCGCCACGGTGGTATTGCCCAACGGCACAGGCAAATCTGTGCGCGTTTTGGTCTTCGCCACCGGCGCCGACGTTGACGCCGCCAAAGCTGCCGGCGCCGAATACGCCGGACTGGAAGAGCTGGTCGCCAAGATCCAGGAGGGCTGGACCGACTTCGACGTCGCCATCGCCACTCCCGCCACCATGCGTGAAGTTGGTAAACTCGGTAAAGTCTTGGGTCCCCGCGGACTCATGCCCACCCCCAAGGCCGGAACCGTTACCGCCGATGTGACCACCGCCGTCAATGAATTCAAAGCCGGCAAAGTGGAGTTCCGTCTTGACAAGCAGGCCGGATTGCATTGCGCGGTCGGCAAGGTCAGTTTCGGCAAGGATAAGCTGCTTGAGAACATCAGGACTTATCTCAACGCCGTCATCAAAGCTCGTCCCCAGACTCTCAAGGGAGCCTATATCCTGAAGCTCGCCATCTCCTCCACCATGGGCCCGGGTTACCGGATCGACGTGGCGGACGCCGAACGCGAGGCGATGCTTTAACCCGCAATAAGGACGAATAGAAATGCGTATTGAAAAAACATATATAGTGCGCGACATGCAGGAGAAGTACTCCAAGAGCACGCTCTTGGTGATCACCTCCTACCACGGCATGAAAGCGCAGCAGAACGGCGCCCTGCGCTCCAGCATCGCTGAAGCCAAAGGCACGTTCCACGTGGTTCCCAACCGTCTTCTGAAGCTCGCTCTGCCCGAAACGGCGGAGGAGAAATTCAAAGAAAGCCTGACCGGCGCCAACGCCCTGGCCGCCACCGACGGCGACCTGGTCGAACTGGCCAAGGTCATCAAGAAGTTCGCCGACGACAACAAGGATTTCGAGATCCGCTGCGGTCTTCTGGAACTCTCCCGTTACCTGACGGCCGAGGAAGTGAAGACTCTGGCTTCTCTGCCTTCCAAGCACGACCTGTACGCCATGCTGGCCTGCGTCCTGCAAGCCCCCATCAGAAACCTGGCCTGCTTCGGCAACGTCCTTCTCGGCAATACGGTCCGCGCTCTGGACCAGATCGCCAAGAAGAAAGGCGAAGGCGCCCCGGCGCCGGCCGCCGAATAACCTTCGGCAACAAATCAAGTTCTTTTTACATCGCTTACGCACTCAGTTAACTTTACAGCCTCAATTAAGTTACTGACAACATAACTACAAAGTGCCCGCTTATCGGGTAAAGGAGAATACTATGGCCTCTGAAAAAATCGAAGCCCTTATTTCCACCATTGAAACTCTTTCCGTTCTGGAACTCAACGATCTCGTCAAAGCTTTGGAAGAAAAGTTTGGCGTGTCCGCCGCCCCGGTGGCCGTCGCTGGCGCCGCTGCTCCGGCTGCCGCTGCCGCTGCTCCCGCTGAAGAAAAGACTGAATTCGACGTCATTCTGACCGGCGCCGGCTCCAACAAGATCGCCGTCATTAAAGAAGTCCGCGCCATCACCGGCCTGGGCCTCAAAGAAGCCAAAGACCTCGTCGAAGGCACTCCGAAAGCTCTCAAAGAAGCCGCTCCCAAAGAGGAAGCTGAAGCTATCAAGAAGCAGATCGAAGCTGCCGGCGGCACCGTCGAGCTTAAGTAAGTTCTCAATTGGCGCAATTTCCGCGATCAGCGGAAGCTTGATGCATAACGTGGCGGGGGAAATTTTTCCCCCTTCCACGTTGTGTTTTTCATAAAATCCCAAGGTTTTTCCCACTACATGAAACGCACTAAAAAAGGCAACATAGAGGAAGTTTACTGCGGAAAATTCGGTGAATTTCCCCTGCCGCCCCTGACGGCGGTCCAGCGCGATTCTTACGCTCAATTCCTGCAGCAGGACAAAATGCCCGAAGAACGCAAGCAGGAAGGTCTGCAGCAGCTTTTTACCAAGGCTTTCCCCATCGAGAGCAACAATAAGAAGCTGAGAATGGAATTCGTACACTATTCCTTCGGCGCACCGAGATACACCATAGACGAATGCAAGCGCCGTTCGAAAACCTACGAAGTCCCCATCAAAGCCAAGCTGAGAGTTGTGGGCAAACAAGGTTCTGAAGAAGTCATCAAAGAGGACAATGTCAACCTGGGCATGATCCCCATGATGACGGAGAACGGGACGTTCATAATCAATGGCGTGGAGCGCGTCATCGTCAGCCAGCTCCAGCGCTCTCCCGGCATCTATTACCTGGAGAACATCCATCCCACCGGCGTGCCTCTTTTCGGCTTTACGCTGATCCCCAGCCGCGGCACCTGGATGGAGGCCACTTTTGACCTCAAGAACAACATTTACATCAGCGTGGACCGCCGCCACTCCAGAAGGAGAGTGAGGGCCACCACGCTCCTGAGAGCCATCGGTTACGAAAGGGACGAGCAGCTTCTCGATCTTTTCTATCCCAAGGCCAGGGAAGCCAAGATCACCGAGACCAACATCAAGAATCTGGAAGAGCTTTATCTGGCTCAGAAAGTGGTCGTCGGCGACACCGTCCTGGAAAAAGCCACGGAGCTTACCGAAGACATTCTGGAAGAGCTTCTGAAAGCCGGCGTGACCAGGATCAAAGTTTACAGCGCTCCGGCGGGGTCTCCTCTTTACAGGATGATCCACGACGAGAACGAAGAATACAAACAGCGTTTCGGCTCCTCCGGCACGGCGGAAGCCATCAGGAACCGTCACAAAGAAGCGCTGCATGAGATCTACCGTCGCTTCTCTCCCGGCGAACAGTTCAGCCTGGAGCAGGCGGAAAGGGCCCTCAGGCGCCTTTTCTTCGATTCCGCCACTTACGACCTCAGCGACGTAGGCCGTTATAAATTCAACGGAAAATTAGGCCTTTCCATGGACGAGGAAGAATTGAAGCGCACGACGCTGAATCCCTCCGACATCGTGGAAGCCATCGCTTACCTTTTGGATCTCGCCGCCGGCAAGGAAAAATCCTCCAGGCATCCTGAGATCGACGTCAAGATGGACGACATCGACCACCTTGGCAACAGGCGCATCCGCCCCGTGGGCGAACTGGTGGCCAATCAGTGCCGCATCGCCCTGGCCCGCATGGACCGCTACATCAAGGACCGCATGACCAACCAGACGACCACTCAGCAGCAGGAAGTGCCCATGCCTGAGAAGCTCGTCAACCCGCGCATCCTCTCCAACCTGATGAGGGACTTCTTCGGCCGTTCCCAGCTCTCCCAGTTCATGGACCAGCTGAACCCCCTGGCCGAGCTGACCCACAAGCGCCGTCTGTCCGCTCTGGGCCCCGGCGGCTTGAACAGAGACCGCGCCGGCTTCAAGGTCCGCGACGTCCACAACAGCCATTACGGCCGCATTTGTCCTATTGAGACTCCTGAAGGCGCCAACATCGGCCTTATCGCCTCCATGAGCACCTACATGAGGACCAACAAGTACGGCTTCATGGAAACTCCCTATCTGGAAGTCAAGAATTGCAAAGTTACCGACAAGGTCAAATATCTGTCGGCTAACGAAGAAGAGAAATATACCATCGCCCAGGCCAACGCTCTTAGGGACAAGGACGGCAAGTTCATTCTGAAAGAGGGCATCAAGGCCAGAAGGAACGGCGACTTCAAAGAAGTGAAGGCCACGGAAGTCGAGTACATCGACGTGTCTCCGAAACAGATCGTCTCCATCGCCGCTGGTCTCATTCCCTTCCTGGAACACGACGACGCCAACCGCGCTCTGATGGGTTCCAACATGCAGCGCCAGGCCGTGCCGCTTCTGACTACGGAAGCCCCCATGGTCAGGACCGGTCTGGAAGAAGTGGTGGCCAGGGAATCCGGCGCCGTGCTTCTGGCCAAGATCGACGGCACTGTCAAGGAAAGCGACGCCACCCATATCGTCATTGAAGGCGCCAAGGGCCAGGTGCAGACCGAGGAGCTTCTGAAGTTCAAGCGCTCCAACGCCGCCACCACCATCAACTACCATCCTTACGTCAAGTCCGGCGCCAAGGTCAAAGCCGGCGACGTCATCGCCAACGGCCCGGCCACCGCGGACGGCGTTCTTTCCCTGGGCCGCAACATCCTCTGCGCTTACATGCCTTGGGAAGGCTACAACTTCGAGGACGCCATCGTCATCAGCGAGAGAGCCCTCAAGGAAGACTTCTACACCTCGGTGCACATCGAAAGCTTCGACTGCGTCGTGGCCCAGACCAAGCTCGGTCCTGAAGAGACCACCCGCGACATCCCCAACGTGGGCGCGGAAGCTC
>JAFZID010000026.1 GCA_017554565.1 bacterium | reverse complement strand
TGATACTTTGGATGATACTTTGGATGATACTTTGGATGATACTTTGGATGATACTTTGGATGATACTTTGGATGATACTTTGGATGATACTTTAAATATACTTTAAATTTGCCTTTAAATGGAGTGTGGACGAATAAAAAAAAGAACTTCCCGGCAGAGCCGGGAAGTTCTTTCTTTGTTAAGCGTTAGCGCTGAGGCTTAAGCTTAACTTAGGCTTAATTCAGCTTAGCCTCTTCTTATCTCTGCTTTCTCATGAAGGCCAGGGCAAGGAGAGCAAATTTAACTGAGAACTCAAACTAGTGTTTAATTATCATGTAATAAAATGTCAGGTCATTTGAGACGGGATAACTTGTGTCAATCTTGACTTTGCCGCAACCTAATTCATCTATCTCAACCCAATATCTTGGATACATGACTTGAGCAGGAGTGACGTTTATAATGGTGTTCGTTGTGAGCCCGTTAGCTATAGTTGCCGAAAGACTACCTTGCGTAATCTTAACTTTGCCGTACTGTGCGGGGAAAATAACATCCAAAAGTTCCGGAGATTGTACGAAAGCATTTGTTATCATCCCGGATATATTCGCGCTGGTGGCCACTTCGGAACCTTCCACCGTAATTTTTCCCTTTTCAATATCCAAGCCATTGGAGTTAAAATTAAAACTTACGTCATCTGAAAATTTGAATATGGACCAAATTTCTTGAAAACTATAATTACTCTCCTCCCAATTTTGTGACAGCAAATAGTAAAACCACTGATAAGGTGTTGTTCCTGCCCGATTGAAATCAGTCGTTTCATCGTTATTGTCATAATCGTTATCACCGCTATCCCCTCTCGGTTCGGGAGGTTCTGGAGGTTCTGGAGGATTCCAATATTCTGGAGCTCCCCAAGGCTTGTAAAAACAACTGTTCCTCGCACCAGAATAAACATAAACATAAAGTGGATTATTGTTGCTTCTTCGTACGCAAAGCGCATGATCTCTATCAGCTGGAATTGTTACCGGATGTAAGAAAGTATAAGTTATTCTTGGGAAGTTTGAAGTATCAATGGAAGCTGCTATATATTCCGCCATATAGTAATTATCAGAATAGTCATATTTTCTGCAGGTCAATATGGAAACATTTTGGGGAGAAATGATTCTCGTCATATCATTGCAATATAACGTAACGCTTTCCAACGTTGTGTCGCGAGAAACGCTAAATGTGCTGCAAGCTCTATCCCAATCGCTATAAACCGCTGGCATCCAACAGCTGCCACCACTATTAGGCTCTTGTTTGCCTATCAGAGGAGAGTTTTTGCACAAAGACATGCTTCCATCATGCTTAACTTCTATGACCGATTTCAAGCTCTGCATATCGGTATTCAAACTTCCGCAAGCGTTGACCAAAGACTGAATTGTGCTGCTGATCGTTGGTATTTGGGATGATATGCCGGAAACAGTATTGGAAAGGCTTTCAAAACTGTCTAGCAAATGATAGAACATGACAACCAACTCATCAAAATCTTCGTAAGTGACGTAGCCAGATCTTAAAGAAGATTCTCTTTCGCCCTCCGAAAATAATTGAAGCATAGAATAAGAAGAGTCGCCTGGGACAAATGTTTGACGCTCTGATTGTTGTCCTTTTAACATTGTCCCCTGCTCGTTGAACAATTCGTTTTGAATCAGATCGATTTTTGAGGTAATGGCGATATACTGATCGGAAATCTCTTGAACTGTGTCTTGGAGTTCAGACAATTTTCCTGAAAAATCATAAGTTTCAGAAAATATTTCTTTCTCTGCTTTTGCGTTTATTCCAATCATAACAACAAATATGATTGGAAGCAAAAAAGATTTAAGCTTCATATTTTTCCCTCCTTGTTTATGTTAAATAAATGACACCAGTTCCTTTTATTTTATTATAATTTTAAAAATTTTACAACTGTAATCTATGTACATTGGTTAAATTATTGGTCGTTTTTGTGCTCAAAAGAAGAAAATTATTTGTCAATTAAATAAGCAAACATGTTAAAGAGTATGCCATCATCTCTGTTTAGCGCCGAAAAAGCTTAAGTTTTAATGCGCAAATATCATTTTTGGCGATGCTTACATCACGAAAGTAAGTGAACATATTAGGCAAGCCGTAGTGAATTAAAAATCGCAACGATATTTGATATAATTGGGAAGTGATAAACACAAACTATATTCTTTTAACCAAAAACAGAGGTTTTTTCTATGAAACTCTTTAAATTCACTATGGCGGCTCTTCTCGCTCTTTGCGTGACGGCCGTTTCAGCTTACGCCGAGACTATCTGGTCCGAAGACTTCGAATCTTACGAAGCCGGTACCGAAATGGTCGGCACGGTGGAAGGCTGGAAGTATTATAATCCGGATGAGTATTCTGGAACTTCTACGATCGTCCAGGACGGCGCTACGAAAGTCCTGAAACTGTCGAGAGTGGAATCTCAGGCGACTAATGCTTACGATATGGTCCTTACTCCGGCTATCAAGCTGGCTCCCGATGAACCTGTTCGTAAACTGGTAAAAATATCCTTCCGGTTTAAACCCGGATCGAAAACCGACCTGTTCGCTCTATACGGCGTGAAAGGGGAAGAGGTTCAAGGCTCTGATCGCTATTTCTACCTGTATATCAACGGCGAATCCAAAGAAGTCAGCACTGAGCCGGGCGGTGCGCAATTCACCAATCTCACCACCGATTACAATGATTGTTACATAGTGGTGGACTATCAGAACAAAAAGATCGTTTCCATCAATTTGAACGGTGAGAGCAAAGATTATAATGCTTCCTTCGGTGAAGACATGACCGAAGACGTGGTTCTTCGCCTTTCCACGCAGTATGAAAGCTTTATTAGCGCTGATGAAGCGGCTTATTATGATTATGTACAGGTCGAGACGATACCCCGCTCTGATGAGCCTGTGATCTATGCTCCTGACAGCGTCACTATGGGCGCTAAGGGTAAGT
Source organism: bacterium (assembly GCA_017554565.1). Classification (GTDB taxonomy): domain Bacteria; phylum Auribacterota; class UBA3054; order UBA3054; family UBA3054; genus UBA3054. Next base: position 15,328 of record JAFZID010000026.1, on the reverse strand, counting down.
TCACCATGACCAATGCCGGCCCAGATGCCACGATTAACTACACTATTTCGACCGAGGCTGACTGGCTGACGATTACCCCAAACAGCGGCGAACTGACGACCAGCAAGGACATCAATTTGCGCAGTAGCAAGCCGCGCGGATTCTATAAGACGACCTTGACTATCGACGGCGGCGAATATGGCTCTAAAGAAGTGAAGGTCATCTGCCAGAACGATGTTGTTTACGCGACCACCTTCGAAGAATTCGAAAATGGCGATATCACTACCCAGGCTGATGAATGGACAGTCGGATACGGCTCTACAAAGGTTGGCGTCAATGAAGCCACTGTAGTGGACGGCGGGTATGACGGCAGCGCGAAGGCTTTGCGTGTACATGATGACGAGGATTGGTTTGCCCCGCACATCAACTTCACCGGTACGGAAAATCACTCTTCCAGCAACAACTTCAGAGTGTCTTTTATGCTCAAGGTGTCGAACCTGGGCGCTGACATATTTTTCAACAATACGGACGGCTTGGGCGAGATCGCTCTGAAAGCTACGGAAGGCGGATGCAAGATCGTTGCTCAGAACGCCGACTTCTCCACCACCAATGTCTGCGAGTATGGAGTGTGGTTCCCAATTAGTTACGTCTTGAATACCACCATCGGCAACAAGAAGCTTTTGGAATTCCAGTTCGGCGATTGTATTTACAGCAATCTCGACATTACCATTACGAGCGAGACTAGCAACGACCGTTACAAATACTTCCGTTTCTTCCTCTGGCCCAAAGGCACTGATGTCCTGATGGACAACTTTGAGCTTGCTTACGAACCGCGCACCTCTGTTGACAATAAAATCAGCGTCACCGGCACCAAGACTTACGACATCTACGCCACTAACGGCACTCTGAGAGTCTTCAACGAAGGTTCCGTCGACACGGAAGTGACCATTGAGTCTCCCTATGAGTTCCTGACCTTCGGCGGCGAAACTAAGATCACTGCGACTATTCCGCCCAACAGCAGCTCCGATTTTGAGATCACTCTCGACCGCTCCTCAATGGGCAATGATTACTATGTCAACCAGATCAAGGTCTCGAATGACGCCATGACGCTCTATCAGCCCGTGATGATTCAGTCCGGCGTGGAAGGCGAAGGCTATACCTTCTATAAGAGCTATTTTGACACTCTGGAAGAAGGCATCGATATTCGCGAGTTAGACCCTGCTTGGGTTACTGGCTACGGCGATCCTCCGCTCTGCCCCATTACGGAAAAGGCTGGCGCAAAGGCTCTGGCTTTGAATTACGACTCTTGGGACGCTCTGCATTGCACGATCAAGTCTCCGACAGGCCTTTCGGAAGAATACAACTATCGCGTCTCCTTCATGGCCTATATCCCCGCTGGCTGGGACGGCAGTTATAAAAACTATTACGTTGGTTTCCAGACTGACGGCGGCACTTATTTCGAGCAGAACTTAGAGGGAAATGCCGACGGTTTCGTAACGCTCTCCAATATGGGGAACAAGCCGGACCTTGGCAAGTGGTTTGACGTTTCCTATACTTTCAACACGCTTCCGTCCAATGAAAAACATTTGGAAACGACTCTTGACGGCGTCACCTCGAACTTGAATTACAACATCAACTTCGACGGCAAGGATCATCTCACCTACTGGCGTTTCTTCGGTTGGTGTGAAGACGGTAGTGCTCCTATCTATATAAGAGACGTTGTCATCGAAGCTGTGGCTCGTCCGGATTCCGGACCGACGCTGGAAGTAGGCAGGATCGGCCAGGTCTTCTACCAGGATAGGGACAAAGACACCGAACTGACAGTCATCAACAGCGGCAAAGGCAATCTTAGCTTCAGCGCTGAAGTGACTGAGGGCGGCGGCTGGCTCTCCATCAGAGCGGCTGATCCTGAGTCTGGCGTCCTTGAAGATACCATCGAAGGCACCGGCTCTAAGAAGTACATCCTTGATATCGACAGAGAAGCGCTCGGCAACACTTACGGCCGCGGCAAGGTCACCGTCACCGGCGCCGGCTCGACCGAAGTTGTCGATCTCTATGTCCAGGGCTACGATGACACCGGCATTACCTTCTACTACAGCGACTTTGAAGAAACGCCCTTCGGCGTGATCAACAGAGTCGATCCCGCCTGGCTGCAGGATCTTGCCACCGTCGTCGAAGAAGACGGCAACAAGTGCATGAAACTGCAGGGCGGCGGCGGACAGCTGCATGCCAAAGTCAACGTTCCGGACAAGCTCTACGATGATTACAACTTCAAGGTGAGCTGCCGCGTGAAAGTGCCCGGCGACGGCGTCCCGCAGCTGACCTTCGGCGCCAACAGACGCCAGGGCGAATACACCTTGAACTGCGACCAGAATGAAGTTTACTTCACGATCGTGGACAGCGCCAACCAGGATGCGGTCTCCAACACCATCCCGGCCGGCGAGTGGTTCGACATGAGCTACACCTTCAACTCCGATCCTCTGAACAGAAGGACGGTCTCCGTTCAGTTCGGCGATGAGTTCTATGAACTCAACGATCCCAACACGAACCCCGACTGCGTTGACAGCTACTTCGAAGAATTCCGCTTCTATATCTGGGACAACGCCGAGCCTTACTTCATCGACGACTTCCGCATCGAAGCTGTTGGCAGACCGAACGTCCCGCCGGTCATGGTGACCACTTTGCAAAATGTTCCGGTCCCTTACGCTGCCGATGAATTCGAAGTTAAAGTTACCAACGCCGGCGGCAACAGCTTCCACTTCACCGCGGCTCCCGGACCCGGCGTCGATTACCTGAACATTCCGACGAACACCTTTGAAGTCAAGGGCGCCTGCAGAATGACCGTTGGCATCGACCGCAGCAAACTCGGCTACGGCTTCTATCGCCCGACCATCCGCTTCACCACGGATATCGAAGGCCAGGAGACCGTGGACGTCGTGCTGCCCATCCAGAGCGGCACGCCTGAACAGGGCTACGTGCTCTACGCCTCCGACTTCGGATCTCTGCACACCACCAAGGAAGAAAGCGACAAGGTCGTGGGCGAGCTCTCTGAGCAGGATTCCTGCTGGCTGAGATGCACCTCTCACAACAGAGCCGACATCGTTCTCGATCCTGCCGGATCCGGCAAGAAAGTCGCGAAGTTCATCAACGCCAATGACTGGGCCACCTACACCGGCTATCAGCTGAACCTCGGCGTTCCCGCCGAAGCCGCTGCTGATTACGACGTGGTCTATTCTATGGATATGTACATCCCGAAGACCTACGTTGACCGTCCGGAGGAAGAGCATCCCTCCTCTGCCTGGTATGTCTCGCAGATCAACGGCAACAGACAGTGCGAAGCCTCCTTCTGGCTTGATGAAGAGCAGTCCAGTCTGCCCGTGCAGATTGGCCTCTCCGATATCACCAACCAGGAATGGTGGGATGAGCACAAAGAGACGGCCACTCCTGTCGAAAGCGACACTTGGTTCCGTTTCTACATGAGGTTCAGCACCCAGCTGATCGACTTCGATCACAAGAACCTCTTCGCCGTCACCTTCGGTGAGAACGAATACCAGATGGAAGGCAACGATTCCGACCTGACCTATCCGGGCGGCATCTCTGAAGATCAGCTTGACAGGGAAGACCTGACCAAGCTGAAACTCTGGAGCTACTGCGACGAGGCCAACATCTGCCTCGACAACGTCAACATCCTCCTGGTGCCCAAGGGACTGCCTGAACCGGCCTTCCTCGGCATCCTGGCTCTTCTTGCCCTGGCCTTCGCCAGAAAGCAGAGATAGGCCAGCCTAAGCGCTAACGCTTAACAAAAAAGAACTTCCCGGCCCCGCCGGGAAGTTCTTTTTTAACGTAATGTGGACGTCAAATTTCTTCGGCTAATTTAAAGTCAGACTTTATTGTAGCCGATAGCAACACAGCGCACATAACCTCTACGCTTACTCCGGAGAATCTTTTATCTCTATGGCGTAAATATCGTCAAATAAAATGGTTTTGTCGTTAAGTTTAAGCTTTCTCAGCGCCAGATCGAGGTCGGTCACGACTCCCCTTTTCACCACGTCGTGGAAGGAGAGGTGGCAGAAGACCTCGATTTCCATCCCCCGCTCGAGCTTAAGGATGGTCCGGGAATTGGCCTCCGCCTCTTCCTCGGTCAGTTCACGCTTTCTTACCCTGGAGTGGCGCTCCTCCCTGTCCCTGAGCGCCTCCTGAAGTCCCTTCATGGCGTCGAAGGGCGCGAACAGCTTAGCTCTTTCCGCTCTTGTCAGCATAGCCTGCTCTGTGCCCTCCTATGAAGCCGTTCCTTTCCCGCTGCGTCCCCTCCGGCAGGTAGTTGAAGGCCGGCAGCACGGCGTTCTTCCCGAAACGGCCCTGGATCTCAAGGACCGTCTGCTGCACCTTCTTCTCCTTTTCCACGGCCTCGAAATTAGTGAAAAGATCGTACCCCTCGCAGCCCTCGTCGCAGACGTTCTCAAAAAACAAGCCCAGCCTTCTAATGGGTACGTCCCGCCTGGTCGTCTCGTCGTAAGCTTTGAGGGCCGCCTCCGCGATGAAGGAAGCCAGCGCTGTGGAGACGCCCAGCCTCAGGTTTCCCTTGGTGGGCGCGATTTCGTCATGGGTGTAGCCTACGAAGATCCCCACCTTCCCGGCGATGACTTTCCGCTTCATCAATTCCCCCGCTCCGTTCACCGCCATCTCGTGGATGACCGTCCGGGCTTCCTCGAAAGTATAGTCCCGCGGCAGGATCTGGGTAAAGGAGACCGATTTGCTCTTGCTTTTATAGTTCTTGATGTCCGAGATAAGGCAGGGCTCCCGGCCCCAGGCATGGTCTATTAGGATCTCCGCGTCCTTCCCGAAAAGCTTGTACAGCGTTTCCGCCGGCAGCTTCGTAATACCCCGCATGTCGAAGACGCCATAGCGTTCAAGCCTGCGCGCCGTGCCACCCGCCACCATCCAGAAGTCCGTTATGGGCCGGTGATCCCACAAGGTCTTCCTGTAAGTCTCCTCATCCAGGAAACCGATGTGGTCCCTGGCGTGCTTGGCCGTGATGTCCAGGGCGATCTTCGCGAGGTAAAGGTTCGTTCCCACCCCCGCTGTGGAGGGAATGCGGTAGCGAGAAGCTATCTCGTTCATCAGAAACTTCGCCAGCCCAATGGCGTCCCTCCCCATAAGCGCCAGATAATCCGTCGCGTCGATGAAGGATTCATCGATGGAGTAAACGTGGATATCCCTCGGATCGAAATAGTCGAGGTACAAAGAATAAATATCCGCCGCATACTCTATATATAGAGCCATCCTGGGCGGCGCGATCTCGTAAGCTATCCCTCGTGGGATATCCGAGAGCCGGCAGCGGTTCTTAACGCCCAGGGTCTTCAGTTTCGGCGAGACCGCCAGGCACAAGGCGTTCCTTCCTCTGGTGACGTCCGCCACCACGAGATTCGTCTCGAAAGGATTCCAGCCTCTTTCCGCGCACTCCACCGAGGCGTAAAAAGACTTCATGTCTATGCAGAAATATGTGCGCATCCTTCACGCAAGATCCTTTATGACTTTTACCGCCACGCCCTGGATCTCGCAGCCGGGAACGATAATGTCCTTCATAGCGGGATTCTCCGGATGCAGCCGCACACATTTCTTCCCGGCCTCCGGGTAAAATCTCTTCAGCGTTGCCTCCTCCCCTACCAGCGCCACCACGATCTGCCCCTTTTCGGCAGTATTCTGGCGCTTCACCAGAACAAGGTCGCCGTCAGCAATGCCCACGCCTACCATGGAATCGCCCACCGCCCGCAAAAGGAAAAACTCCCCGCTGCCTATGAGAGCCTCCGGCATCCGCACATATTCCTCGATATTCTCCTCCGCGTAACGCGGCAGACCGCAGGCCACCCTGCCCAAGATCGGCACCATAACAGAGGCGCCCTTCCCCCGGGTGGGAACGAGGCTCCTATACCCGGAACTTCCGACGACGCCGTCCTGCCGCAATCTACCCACATACCTGTACGCTGTAGTCTTGGAAACACCCACGCTGTCAGCGATCTCCTGCAGCGAAGGCGAGTAGCCGCGCTGATCCGTAAATTCGCAAACGAATCTCTCCACGGCCTTTAAAACATTTTGATCCTTGCTTCTCATAAATTCTCCTATCTGGAACAATCGTTCCATTTGGCCACCATTATACCACACCTCCCCCGTAAGTCAACCCGCCCCAAATGTCAGAATTTTATCCCAAAACAAGCCAACTCACTCTGGCTTACACAATAGCTCGCTTTACATTCTAGGCAAAATAGTGTAAAATATGGCGTTGAAAACATTAAAAATCTGTAAAATATGGCGCTGAAAAATATTTTTTACTGTAAAATATGGCACAGCCCAAAACAATTGCATCTATTTTTGACCTATGAAAAGAATAGATAAAAGAACTTTGGAAACCATACTTATCGATCAGAAAGCGGAAATAGGCAATTTGTTAGATGAGCATCTGTGCCCTCGCAAGGAGGAAGAGCTTGTTGATCTGCGCAGCCCGCAAGCGCAGGTCGTCATCGGCGTGCGGCGAAACGGAAAATCAACGCTTTGCTTGCAATCTCTTGCCAACGCGAAAGTAAACTTCGCTTACGCAAATTTCGACGACGAGAATTTGGCGGAACTTGGCGCCGAACAATTGAACGACGTCCTTGAAGTACTGTACAAAATTTACGGCGACTTCAATTATCTCTTCCTTGACGAAATACAGAACATCGAGAAATGGCCGCTCTTTGTCAACCGTCTCCTTCGAACAAAAATGCACGTTGTTTTAACCGGCAGCAACGCCAAATTGCTGAGCAGCGACCTGGCTACGCATCTTACCGGCCGAAGCAGCGAGATAACCCTTTATCCTTTTTCATTCGCCGAATACTGCACAATGATGAAGGTAGATTACAAACTGCGCACAACAAAAGGAATTGCAAACAAAAGAAGAGCATTCGACGAGTATATCCAAAAAGGCGGATTTCCGGAGCTAATAAACACAAACAATAGCAGGAAATACATAACCAATCTCGTTAACAACATTTTGAAGCGTGACATCGAACAGCGTCATGAAATAGCCTTTCCAGCTCAATTTGAAAACATGGCCCATCACCTTCTGAATGTCTCGCCTTACATGGTTTCAACATTAGATCTGGCCAAAATATTCAACTTTAAATCGCACCATACTGTCCGCAACTACCTCTCCTACCTTAAACAAGCATACCTGCTGATAGGAATTAAAAAGTTTTCGCCGAAAAGCAAAGTGCGCGTCACGCAGGAAAAGGTATATGCCGTTGATGTTGCCATGATGGACCAACGGGAAAATGCATTTGCCGGGGAGAACCTCGGCTGGCGGCTGGAAACTATTGTTCTTATTCACCTCATACGTAAATGTCAGCATGAAGGCTGGGATGTTTACTACTTTAAAAACCGCTCCGGTGAGTGCGACTTTGTGGTATGCAAAGGCAACAAAGTTCTGCAGTGCATTCAAGTGTCGTACGACATTTCATCCGAAAAGACTTACAAACGCGAGATCAGCGGCTTGATGCTGGCCAACAAGCAAACGAATTGTGAAAATTTGCTTCTCTTGACCGACCATGAATTTGACGACATCGAAAAGAACGGTCACCGCATTTCCATAAGGCCAGTTTACGAGTGGTGTGTCTCCGACTTAGACATCACAGCAAAACCTTAATTTGATCTCCACAAACAAACGCAGCATTAATAATATGAGGGCGTCGTACTATTAGCACGACGCCCTCATATTATAAGGCCAAACTCTTATCGCTTGATTATCATGTAATAGAAAGTCAGTTCTCCCGTCACAGGATAGCTCGTGTCGATCTTAACTTTTCCGCAGCCGTTTTCATCCACTTCCACCCAATATCTGGGATATATCACCTGAGTCGGAGTAATATTTATAACCGCATTGGTGGTTAGATTATTCGCTATGGTCGCAGAAAGGTTCCCTTGCGTGATCTTTACTTTGCCATATTGTGTCGGGAAAATAGCATCCAAAAGTTCCGGAGATTGTGTAAAGGCGTTTGTGATCATCCCGGAAAGATTGGCGCTAGTAGCCACTTCAGAACCTTCCACCGTGATCTTCCCTTTTTCAATATCCAAACCTTCGGAACTGAAATCAAAACTTACGTCTTCTGCAAATTTCAATATGGACCAAAGCTCTATCCCAACATAGTAAGTTTCAACCCAATATCCCGGAAAATAACAATCAAACCACATTTGAGGAGTGATTTCAAAGCGATTCTGTTCAGATTGATTTTCGCTATTATCGTGGTTCGATCTTGGTTCTTCTTCTTGTCCCCATCCGGGAGGAGGATCAATGTTTTCCAAAGTGCCATATGGCCTATAAAAGCTGCCTCCTCTGTAAGAACTCGTAACATATGGATAAAGAGGATTATTCCCTGTCCGTCGTACACAGACCAGATAATCTCGATCAGAATATATAGTTTTTGGTCTAAAAAAGGAATATGTGATTTTGGGGAAATCATTGGTATTGATAAAAGTAGTATTATATTCAACGAATTGATAATTACTGGAATTTGGAATTTCTTCACAGGTTAGTATATAAACATTTTGAGGAGATATTATCTTACTAATATCATCACAATACAAAGTGATGCTTTCCAACTGTGCATCATGCGAGACTCTAAATTTACTTCCAGCTCTGTCCCAATTATAATAATTGGCCGGATTCCAACAAGTTCCCGTTCCTGTAGGTTCTATTTTCCCTATTATTGGTGAGCTTTTGCACAAAGACATGCTTCCATCCTGCTTAACTTCTATGACAGAATTTAGCGTTTGCATTTTGCTGTTCAACGTTCCACAAGCGTTTACGAGAGACTGAAGCGTGCTGTTTATCGTCGGTATCTGAGCCGATATTCCAGAGACAGTATTGGAAAGACTTTCAAAGCTGTCAAGCAGATGGTAAAACATAACAACCAATTCTTCGAATTCATCTTCCGTGACGTAGTTAGACCGCAAAGAAGATTCACGCTCCCCTTCCGAAAAGAAATTCAGCATAGAATAGTATGATTCTGCCAAATTCGGCTCGGAATTTTTAATTGTTTCTTCTTTCGAGACTGTTCCTTTCCCTTCAGGAAGTTTCTGCTGGATAAAGTCGATTTTTGAGGTTATGGCAGCATATTGCTCCGCAATATCGGCCACTGTTTCTTGAAGGTCTGCCAATCTTTCGACAAGATCATATCCGTCGTTGACAGCAATGTCATTTTCCGCTTTTAAAGCTGTCGAGATCACGAACGAGATCGCAACTAGCAGGAAAACTGATTTGAATTGAAATTTGAACTTCATAACTTATTGCCTCCGTGTTAGGTGAAATGGTTTGATTTCTTACCATTTTATAAAAATTATTAATGTTTTTCAACTATGGTAACATTTAACGGCTCTGATTTCCATATATCAGACATAAAAAAGGGACTTCAAACAAGCTTCTTCTGTTGAAACTAAAAGTGCAATTTGCTAAAATAAAACATAATAATTTTAATGAACTTGACTTTTTTCTTTAACTTAAACAACAGAGGTTTACATGAAACTCTTAAACTTCTTGCTTGCGGTTCTCGTAGCCGTTAGCATCATGGCTATCTCCGCTAACGCGGAGGTGCTCTGGTCCGAAGACTTCGAAAGCTACGAAGCCGGCACCGAACTGGTCGGCACCGTTGACGGCTGGAGATTCTTCAGTGACGCTTATGCTGGAACTTCAACTATCGTCCAGGACGGTGATGCGAAGGTCCTCAAACTCTCGAAAAAGAGCGGACAGACTGATGACTACGACATGATCCTGACTCCGCGCGTTACAGTCGGCACGGCTAACAAAGGCCGCGAGCTGACCAAGATCTCCTTCAAATTCAGACCGGGATCTGGCAACGACCTTTTCGCTCTTTATGGAATTCACGGCACCCAGGCCACTCGCTTTTTTTACTTGAACTTCAATGTAAATACCGGCGAGTGCTCTTCCTACCCCGGCAGTCTTAAATTTGACAATGTCAATAAAGACTCCTACAGCGAATGCTATTTCATTTATGACGCATTAAATGGCAAAGTAATAGAAATTTCCATTAACGGCCAATCCCAAGCTTGCGACATATCCTGCCCCGATTTCGCTGATGAAGTTCTTATCCGTCTCTCCACCAGATACAGTCAAATGTCTTCTCACGAAGAAGCTTATTACGACAGCATTTTGGTTGAGACACAGCAGCGTTACGAGAATCCTGGTATCTTTGCCCCTGACGTCATCACTATCCCGATTGGCACAACTGAATTGCAGACTGCTATCTACAATGGCGGTCCCGACGCCGAGATTGGTTTTACCGTTACCGGCGGCGCTGATTGGCTTACCATCAACCCGACCAGTGGCACCTTGACTGACAGCAAAGATATTTATTTTCAGTGCAATCCAGAATATGAGCGTGGATGCTATGAAGCAACCGTGACATTCGACGGCGGCGAATATGGCAGTGTCACGACAAAAGTTATTTGGCAGAACGGATTCTTCTACCAGTCTCACTTCAGCGATATGGAACTTGGCGACATCCTTCCCCAAGACAACCGCTGGCAATCAATTTACGGCTCCGGAAGGGAACATGAAACCTACGATATAATTGAAGGCGGCTACGAAGGCCACGAAAAGTGTTTAAAGATCTGGCAGGATGGCTACGGCGGAACACACACTACTTTTGAAAACACTGAAAACAAGGCTGACAAATTCAATATTAAAGTTGCTTTCAGGCTTAGAATAGACGATATGATTGGTGGAAACGGTGTTTATTTTGGCAGCAATGACGGCGCCGGCGAATTCTACCTTCAGGACAGAGATGGAAATCTTAGGCTTCATTCCAACCCCGCTAACTATGATTTCCCGATAGATTTTGAAAACTATCTTGGTCAGTGGGTCTATGTCAGCTATACCATGAATATGCTGGAAGGCAATTATAAGCTCTTGGAAATGCAGCTTGGTGAAAATGTTGTTACTGGGCTTGACCTCCCTCACGGGAACGGTAAAGATGTTTATCCGCGTTTCCGACTTTTCACGTACAACGGTGGCGGCGGTACCGTTTATATGGATAGTCTTTCAGCTGAAGCCGTCCCGAAAGTAATCGGTGGCCCCGAACTGGAAGTGACTGGTGGCGGCGTTGTATATGCCCTCGGCACCAATTCTGTTCAGATGTCCGTTTACAATATGGGAGAAGGCGAACTTACCTTTGAGTCCACTGTTGAACAAGGCTCCGGCTGGCTCTCAATCAGGGAAGCTGAAGGCGCTGAATCATATACTGGCACCATTGTTAATATCAATTCTGTTACGCTCAATCTTGACGTTGACAGAGAGGCTCTTGGCCTGGAATATGGCAGAGCCAAAATCAAGACAACTGCAAGTGATGGCAGCACCAAGTACATCAACGTGTCTGCTCAGGGCTATACTGACGAAGGCATAGTTTTCTACGCCAACGACTTTGAAAACACCGATCTCGGTGTTATCAACGTTGTTGATCCCGCCTGGCTCAATCCCAACGGCAAAGTTATCATCGATGATGACAACCGTTGCCTCAGCGTTCAGATTCCGGATAGTGTCAGTATGGACCAGTTGCACTGCAAAGTCAACGTACCAGACAAACTTTACGACGAATATAACTTCCGCACCAGCTGCAAAGTCAAATGCGTAGGCTCCACCTTCCCGCAGCTGACTTTCGGTACTGACCTAAACCATAGGCAAGGTGAATTCACCTTGAATTGCAACGGTGAAGAAGCCGTCTTCAGGCCCGTGGAAACCGAGGACCCTGACTGTATCACCAACACGGCTCCTATGAACACCTGGTTCGATCTTTCTTACACCTATAACTCCGATCCTCTCAATCGTAAACTGCTTGCTGTTTCCTTCGCCGGTTGCGAATACGAGTTTGAGGATCTGTATATCACCGCAGTTAACGACTACGGCTACTTCAATGAATTCCGCTTCTTTATCTGGAGTCATAACGATCCTTATCTGATCGACGACTTCCGCATTGAAGCCATCAAGAAGCCCAACACCGCCCCGGTGATGAACGTGGTCGTTCCCGGCAATCCTATCGCCTATACCGCAAAGAGCGCCGATGTCATCGTTCGCAATGACGGCGGCAACAGCTTCAAGTTCTTTGCTGAAGTCGTGGAAGGCTCCGAATACCTTAACGTTTCCGGCGCCACCAACGAAGTTAAGGGCTCCTTCACGCTGCCCGTGACCATCGATCGCAGCAAGATGGGCTTCGGCTTCTATCGTCCGACCGTCCGCATCACCAGCGACATCGCCGGCCAGGCCCCCATCGACGTTAAGCTGGCTATCCAGAGCGGCACGCCCGAAGAAGGTTACATGATCTATCAGTCCGACTTCGCGAACCTCGCCCCCACCACCGTAATTGAAGGCGGCGTCATCGGCGAACTCAGTGAACAGGATAACTGCTGGGATAAGTGCACCGCACACAACAGCGCCATTATTACGGAAGATCCCGCCGGCAGCGGCAAGAACGTCGCCTGCTTCGTCAACTGCAACGACTGGTCCGCCTACACCGGCTATCAGCTGGGCCTGAACATCCCGACAAATGCCTGTGAAAACTTCGACGTCATCTTCGCTATGAATATGTACATTCCTGACACCTACGTTGACCGCGAAGGCGAAGAGCATCCCAATGCGAACTTCTTCGTCTCCCAGAAGGACAACAACCGTCAGTGCGAAGCGCAGTTCTTCCTGAACACCGACAAGACCGACAGCCCTGTTGAAATGCGCCTGGAAGACATTCAGACCAGAGACGAATGGTACGAGAGGACTTCCGCGGAAGGCATCCCTGTTCCCAATAACACTTGGTTCCCATTCTACATGAGATTTAACACGAAGCTCATTGAATATGATCACAAGACGCTTTACGCTGTTAACTTCGGCGAGAACGAATATCAGATGGAAGATGAAGATAGCTGGCTGTCTTATCCGGGAGGTGTTTCTCCTGCCGTCTTAGACAATGAAGGCATCAACAGATTGAAACTCTGGAGCTATTGCGACGACGCCGGCATCTGCATGGACAACGTCAAGATCATGCTTGTGCCCAAGGGACTGCCTGAACCGGCTCTCTTCGGCATCCTGGCCCTCCTTGCCCTGGCTTTCGCCAGAAAGCAGAAATAAGCTGATCCAAGCTGACAAAGCCTCTTGCTAAACGCTAACGCAAAAAAGAGCTTCCCGCTTCGGCGGGAAGCTCTTTTTTTATTTACCCAAAGCCCTCCCATCCATTGAAAAGCTAGTCTCCAGATCGATCGCTTTGCCAACGCCGCGCAACTTTTTCCATTTCGCGACCGTTATATATATGAAAGGGCAACCGTGTCACCCCCCTTGAATTTTTGTCACAAATAATATATACTTTTTGTGACATAATTAAGGAGAAAAAATGAGCAGAAACAGTTACGCGAAAGCTATTAAGAACAGAATCTCAAAAATGACCAAGCCATTTATCTTGGCTGATTTTTACGATCTTGCTAACCGTGTCAACGTTCGCAAGGTAATCACTCGTTTGGAGCGTTCTGGTTTCATTAGCCGCATTGCGCGGGGCATATACTTCAAAACGGAATACAGCAAGTTTCTTAAGGAGTATATAAAGCCTTCTCCGGATGCCGTCGCAAGAGCTATCGCCAGAAATTTCGGCTGGAACATAATCCCCTGCGGGAACACCGCGCTCAACATGCTGGGGCTCTCGACGCAAGTCCCGGCTGTTTATTCCTACGCAAGCAACGGAAATTATAAAAGTTTTTCCCTTACGAACTCGAAAACCAAAATACATTTCAAGCATATCCCGAATAAAGAAATCGTCAATCTTTCCGAGAAAACCGCTCTGCTCATCCAGGCAATAAAAGCTTATGGCAAAAACAACATCGATCAGGATTTCACGGATCGGTTAAAAATTGCTTTTAGCCAGAAGGAAATCAAGAAGATCAAAAAGGAGGCGCAATACACCACCTCCTGGATATATGAATATATCTCAACCCTGTGAGAAATATGAAAAACATTGCTAATTTATCAGCAAAATCAAGGAACGCTCTGATCACAAGCGTTGCCGAAGAAACAGGACTCAGCGAAGCCATAGTGGAAAAGGACTTCTGGGTATGTTTCATTCTTGATTATTTGTTCAAGCGCTGCCCTTGGAAAGACAATTTTGTTTTCAAAGGAGGAACAAGTTTATCCAAAGCTTACAACCTTATTCAAAGATTTTCTGAAGATATCGATCTAATAATCGATTGGAGAGTTCTCGGATATAAAACCAATGAACCGTGGGTTGTTCGGAGCAACACTAAGCAAGACGCTTTCAACAAAGAAGCCAATGCCCGCGCAAGCGAATTTATATCAGAGAAGTTCCTGCCTGCCACACTAAATGATTTGCAATCTGAAATAAAACAGACATTTGACATTCAGATAGACAAAAAAGATCCTCTTACAATTAATTTTCTATATCCAAAATCTTATTCCAGCCAATCTATTCTTCAAGAAATAAGATTGGAGATGGGGGCTTTGGCCGCCTGGTCCCCTTATGCGATATGCAAAATCAAGCCTTATATCGCCGAACGTCATGAGGAATTATTTGACGCTCCTTTTACTGAAGTAAAAACAGTTCTTCCTGAGCGCACCTTCTGGGAAAAGATAACCATCCTTCACAGGGAAAGCTTCCGGCCGGAAGGCAGTCCCCTGCCCCATCGTTACTCCAGGCATTATTACGACGTATATTGCATGATGAATTCTCCGGTAAAAGAAAAAGCCTTGAAAGACCTTGCGCTGCTTGAAAAAGTAGTCTCTTTTAAAGACAAGTTTTACCACAGCCCCTGGGGACGCTATGATCTGGCGAAGCCAGGATCGCTTCGCCTGATGCCGCCGGAACACAACATGGAGGATCTAAGAAAAGACTATGAGCAAATGCTCAGCATGCTCTACGGAGTCAAACCAACGTTTGATGAAATAATGGGCAGCTTAGCTCGCTTAGAAGAAGAGATAAACCGCGGCTGATCTTCCGTTCTATTTAATATTTTTGCAAGAAACTGCAAAAATATTAAATAGAGGAAATTATATGACGGTGCCCAAAGAGCTGCCTTAACTAGCATCCCGCTTCGGCGGGAAGCTCTTTTTTTAATTCACATTAAAATAGCCTTCTCTATTTTTTATTTGTGGAATTGGAAATCAAAGCATATGATTTTCTGCTCTTCAACTCAACATGGTTTCTGTAACTTGCCTGTAACTTGCCTGTAACTTGCCTGTAACTTGCCTGTAACTTGCCTGTAACTTGCCTGTAACTTGCCTGTAACTTGCCTGTAACTTGCCTGTAACTTGCCT
>JAFZID010000025.1 GCA_017554565.1 bacterium | reverse complement strand
GCGTAGAAGAGGCCGCCTTCGCCGGCCGTGGGATTCTCGGCGGTCTTGGCGTATTCCAAAACGAGGCCGTCGGAGAAGGTCTGGCTGGCGTCCGCCCTGTCGGTCACTATGGCTTCGACTTTCAGATCGTCGATGTCAAAGGTGCCTTCGCCCCACTGGAAGAAGCGCAGGATGGAGAAGGTCTGCGTCTCGTTCTCCTGGTCGCAGAGGTATTCGCCGGATTCTTCGTTATTGCCAATCCTGACCTGCCTGAGGACGTGGCGGGCATGCCCCTCGCTGTCATTAATAGTGTCGGCGCTGAAAACGGCGCTGAACTCGGTCCACTCGTCTTTGGCGATGGTGGCGTCGGAAACGAATTCCGGATGCGTCTCGTCGGACTTGTTGCTGGCGAATCTGTAAGCGCCATTGTCATAGCGGAACTGCGTTTCCACGCACTGCGGCGTCCAGAGGCCGAGGTTCTTGGCGGTAGTGCCGCCCAGTCTCGCCTTGAAGCTGACCTTGAAGAAGCCCTTGGCTTTGCCGCTGGTGGCGACCCAGTCGTTGTCCAGAGTCTTGTCGAGTTTCTTGTGGATGCCGAAGAGGCCGGTAATATCTTTCAATCTGAGATATTTGTTGCCGTTCTCTTCCTTGACGATGGTCGTGCCGTTGACGTCGATGGCGCCGTAGGCCACGCTCCAGTTGTCCTCGCCGCAGAGATCCTTGCCGTTCTCATACTTTTCGAAGTCTTCCGTCAAAAGCGTGTCGAAGACTTCCCAGTCCGCGGTGGACTTGATCTGGGCCTGAACGTCGGCTTCGCCCTTTATGTTCCGGTCGAAGAACCTGGGATCGCCCTTGGGGAAGGTCGCGAAGTCAGCGTTGTAAACTTCGTAGCCTTTTTCCGGAGTGCCGCAGGGGGCGCCCACTCTGAACGTGCCCTTGCCCGCTTCGCCAAGGTCGATGGTGGCGACGGTGGCGGCGTATTCCGCTTTCTCAGGCAGATTCTTGGGCGTGATCTTGATGGTCTGGAACCTCTGGAAGGTGCCGCTTGAAGGCTCAGCCTTGAAGAGGTCGCCGTCCTCGAAGGAAACGCTGAAGGTGGCGGTGGTGTCCGGCAGTTCGTTGGTTATCGCGATGGTCCCGTATTCCTTGGAGAAGGTTATGGGATCATAGTCGAGGCTCAGAATGGGGACAGACTGCTTACGCGGAGTAAGCTTGGCATCCACCGCTCCGACGCGGGCCTGGCCGGAACTGAGGGAGAATTTGATCTTGTCGATGGCGGTGGTGGCGTCCGCGCCGGTGATGGGCAGATTCTCCTTGTGGTACGTGCCGTCCCAGTAAAGCTGCCTGAGGTTCTTTTCGGTGGTAGAGATGTTGTAGCCGTAAACGAACCATTCGCCGGCGTTGGCGGTGAAAGTGTCCTTAACGCCTTTAACGTTCGGGTAAGTCAGGCTGACTTTGCCGGATTTGAGCTGGAATTCCGTATTGAACTGCTTGTGGAAGTCGTCCTGGCCGAAGGTGAGTTTTCCGCCGAAATCAGCGGGAAGCATCATCTGGGCGGCGATGGTGATGTCGTACTTCTGAGCCATCTCTTCCGTGAAGCCCAATTTGATTTCAACGTCCTGCCCGTTGTCGAAGAAGAGGTCCATGGGATCTTCGTCGGCGAAATCCAATACGTCGTAGTCGGTCTCGGAGACGAGCGTCTCAACTTTCAGATTGTCCAGGCAGAAGGTGCCGCTGCCCCAGAGGAAGAAGCGCAAGGTGTTGAAGAAGTCGCTGCTGCTGTCCTGATCAAGGAAGGCTTTGCAGTTTTCAACCTTTTCGCCGACTTTGTACTGGCGCAGGACATGGCGGTAGTGTTCGGCAGGCGCGTCAAGGACGGGCTTCGCCTCAATGATCATGCTGACTCTCGTCCAGGTGGCCTGGGGAATATAGTTCTGAGAAACGAATTCCGAATGGTTGGCGTCGCTGGAGTTGCTGCGGAAGCGGTAGCCGCTGCCGTTGACATACTCGAAGTTGCCCTCCACCATCTGGGGATCCCAGAGGCCGAAGAACTTGCTGGATGTGCCGGTCAGCATCGCGTCGAAGCTGATGCGGAAGTACCCTTTGGTATGGCCGGCCCACCAGTTGGGCTTCATGGTGCTGTCGAGAGTCTTGTGAGCGCCGAAAAGATTGTTGACGTAAGCGATCTCGCAATATCTGTTGCCGAATCTTTCCCTGCTGTAGATCGAGCCGTCCCTGTCGATGGTGCCGTATCCGCTTCCCCAGCCGCCGATGCCGCCAAGGTTGGTGTTGCCGGGATAATCTTCGAAGTCTTCGTCAAGCAAGACTTCCGTAACATAGTGGTCGAAGGCGTAGTCAAGGTTGCCGCTGTTTTCCCAGCGGGAGTCGTAATCGCTGGGGCTGCCCTTCGGGAAGGTGGAAAGATCGGCGGAGTAGAAGCCGTAGCCGTCCGTTTCGTTGCCGCAGGGCGCGCCGAGGCGCACTCTCTTCGTGCCGGCGTAACCGGCTTCAATTTCCACCACGCATTCCAGGAACTGGGGAGCGGTGGGAAGATCGAAGGCTTCGACCTGAATGGTGGCGTCGCTCTTGAAGAGGCCTTCCACAGGCGAGATCGTGAAGTGATCGGCGCCCTTCACCACCTTGGCTTTGTATTTGATGGTGGTGTTCTCGTTGTAGTTCGTCAGCGTGATGGTGGTCAAAGTCGAGCCGATCTCCATCGGCTTGGCGGAGAGAGAAAGATCGCCGATGCCGCAGTCGACGTGAATGTCGTCGAAGTCGGCGCCGCTGGAGCTGACGTCCTTCAGCCAGACGGAGCTGACGTAAACGTCGTCGGAGCCCGCCACGTAGCATTCCGTCGCGCTGTGGTACTCGTCGTTGACAGACCAGCCAATGAATTCCTTGGTGTTTTCCTCGATGAAGAAGGTCCAGGTCTGCCAGCCGGTGGAGATCTGCTGCAGCGTGGTGGATTTGTTGACGCTGCCGCCGGGAGTGGAAGAGCAGGCCAGGCTCAGCTTCCCGTCGCTGGTGACGTAAGCATAGCAGAGAGCGTCTTTGGCGCCCCTGATGTCGAAGTAGGTTCCGCCGAAAGTCGGATTGACGCGCACGCTGACTTTGTAGGTTCCATATCCGTTGTCAGACTTGACGTTGACGGGGACCTGGAAGCCGTTGCCGCCCTTGCTGTGGAGGTAATAGTTGCCGTTGTTGTTGTTGATGGTGCCGGTGGCGGAGAGGTTGATGATGCCCTGCTGCCAGGTGGCGTCGCCCAGATAGAAGTCCTCGTCCGCTTCGAATCCGCAGTTGAATTCGGAGAGCACAGGAGGCGTGCGGTACAGGGAGGCGTATTTCCTGATCTTCTGCCAGACGGTGGCGCACCTGGTCTTACTATTGTAATAGACCGCGGAGCCGCCGTAGTTGAGGAACTGTTCGGAGAAGTAAGGCACCCTGTAGCCGTAGTAAGTTCCGTTCCAGCTGCCGTGGTAGGTCATGATGGAAAGGCATCTCTGGGAAAGGTTGGTGGCGTAGAAGTAGCATCCCAGGCTGTGTCCGAAAAGGCCGCCGTCAGAGGGGCCGGGACTGGATGACTGTTCGGCGGAGTGGTTGCAGCCCATATTGTGGCCCCACTCGTGGACCCAGGAAAGATCTTCCAGATAGCTGTAGAGCACGATATGGAAACCGCAGCCTTCCGCGCCTGTCGGGCTGCCGTGGACATAGCCGAGGCCGGCCCAGCCGGAAGTCATGTATCTCGGGGCGTAGCAGACGAAGTCGGCGCCCAGCTTGTTTCTCAAGGCCGGCACAAACTCGAAGCCTTCTTTTCCCTGCTGCATGCGGGAGAGGTCAAGGCTGGAGTCCTTGGTTTCCTCGTAGTCGCAAAGGTACGTGCCTACGCAGGTCAGCTTCGCATTGATCTTGCTGTTCTGCATGGCCTGGTTGCAGACCGCGATGCCGGCCGCCACTTTCGTGTTGGCGGCTTCCAGACTGCCGGCGGACTCGATGGATTGGTTGGAGAAGAGGACTATGATGGTCAGCTCCACCACTTCGTCGTCGTCCCAGTTGGCGGCCCAGGCGGACTGCTCAGGAGTCAGATCAGCGGCGGGAACGCCGAAGCCTGCAACAGAGTTCTGTTCAAAATAAGGCGCTTCGTGATCCTCCGGGTTGGACATCGCGGCGCAGCGCTCGCTGTAGGAGCACTCCTTGACCTCATAAACGCCTTTCTGCTTGGTGCCGCTGATCTCGTAGCGCGCGTCGGCCGTAAGGTCCTCCACAACGCCGAAGAGGACGTTCGGACCGGCCGCGATGCGCCACTGGCCCGCGAAACCATCAAGATCACCGGCCCGGCACACGATGCCGTTCACGTCTTTGACGGCGTAAGTGACGCTGCCCTTAAGTTCGCCCTGGGGCGTCAGGAATGTCACCGTGTCGCCGATCTTAAGTTCGCCAAGGGAATTCATGGCGTTTTCGACCTTCGGTTCCGGAGCGCTAGGGTACGTTGAGGAAATTTTGGCCGCCTGGGCCCCGTTGGGGTCAAGAGTAAGACAGAAATCCGCGGCGAAAGACGTCGCGGCAAAGAGGACCGCAACAATAGCGGCCAGGATCTGATAGTGCTTGCGCATAAAAAAACCTCCTAGGGATTATTTACCTCATTTTATCAAATTTTGGGCTTCCGACAAATTTTGGGTCCCCTGAGCCTTGTTTCAATTTCCCTTTTTGGATAAAATAGAAAGATACTCAATTAAAATTGATAATTACGCTCACATTCATCCCATAAAGGAGAATAGTTATGAAACTTCACAAATATCTCCCGGCTCTGATCGCTGGCCTTACGTCCCTCGGCGTACTGGCTGATGTTCTCATCAGCGAATTTACTTACGACGCCAAGAAGCCCTATAAGAGCGACGACTGGGTCGAGATCTGCAACTACGGCGACGGATCCGTCGATATCTCCGGCTGGAAGCTGGGCGACGATAAATACGAAGACAGCACAAAACTCTACACTATTCCCGACGGAACGACCCTGGCCGCCGGCGAATGCGTGGTGCTTTATTCCGACGCCGCCTTCTGCGACATCTATCCCACTGTGTCCAATATTCTCGGCCCCACCGGGATAGGATTCGGCAAGAGCGAAGACGCCGTGGTCCTTATTGACAAGGCCGGCAAAGTCCAGCACAAAATAGAATATTCCACCATCTCCGACGGCGGCGAATGGCCGGACGGTTCCGCTTACTCCAACGTCTTGGTTTACCCCTACGCCGACTACAACAACACCTGGCAGACCTGGAACGTCAGCAATTCCGAAGGCGGCTCCCCCGGCACGAAGAACCCCGAGACCTGCGGCCTCTACGTCGGCAAGCACAGCCGCAACCCCAACGCCCCCACTACCGTCACCGCTCCCGAGATCCACATCTGGGCCTATGACAACAGCCGGGCTGACAAGCAGGTGAAGAGCGCCAAGATCTTCTACTCCACTACCGAAGGTGGCGAATACACCGCCAAGAGCATGACGCTTCTGGAAGGCAACGAATGGATGTGCACTCTTCCCGCCATGGAAGAAGGCACCACCGTCTTCTACTACGCCCTTGTCGAAGACGTTAGCGGCAACACCTTGAGAAAGTATTGGAACGCCTACAGGGCCCCCTACATGTACGTCGTCACCAACGAGCCCGTCTATTCCGGCGTCGTCATCAACGAGATCATGTACCAGTGCCTTGATATCGCTTACACCAACTCTAAGGGCAACTGCAAGAACTACGAGTACGTCGAGCTCTTCAACCGCACCGACGAGGACATCGACGTCAGCTACTGGCGCTTCGAGACCGAGGATGACAAATACCGCCTGCCCAAGGACACCATCCTGGGCGCCGGGGAATTCCTGCTCATCACCGACCGTCAGGCCGCCATTGAGACGGTTTACGCCCTGCCTGTCGGCGCCGCCATCTATGAATTCGACTTCGGTCTTTCCAACGCCGGCGACACCATCTCTTTGCAGAACGCCAACGGACAGGAAGTGGACGTGGTGACTTTCCGCTCCACCGCTCCCTGGCCCACCGGCTGCGCCGGCCTCGGACCCTCTCTGGAACTGAGCGATCCCAACGCTGACAACACCCAGCCTTCTGCCTGGGCCTCTTCCATCGCGATCTACGGAACGCCCTGCGAAGCCAACAGCGTCCCCGAACCGGCTTTCGCTTTAATGGCTCTGCTGGCCTTTGCTGCCGCCTGCCTCAGAAGATAGTTTGAGAGTCGCGAAGTGTGGCTTTGGCTTAGATATTTCCTGATCATCGCCCTTTCCGGCGTCGTGTTGTATTTCGTCTTGCAGACCGATGTCGCCGCTTTGAAGTGCCCCTTTGAACTCGAAGCTTCCGAGCAGTGGACTATCCAGCAGGAAAGGCCCGGAGACTTTATCGCCAAGCATCTCAAGGGCCGCATGCAGGCCCTGGCCGGCGTCTCCACGTTCCGCTTCGAACGCTATGACGTTGTCAACACGGAGCTGGCGCCCGGCATCAAGGAAGGCTCCCTTGTCAAGGCCGGGGACCACGTCCTGACCTTCCGCTCCCTCTACGACGAATCGCAGAAGAAGATGCTTGAGGCCAAGGTGGACATGTACCAGGCCACCCTGGACAATCTTCTCTCCGGCGAACTGCAGGAGCGCGTCACGGAAGGCGAAAAACTCGTCTCTTTGGCCTACACGAATTATTACAGCTATCTCCCCTTGGTCAAGCGCCGCCGGGAACTTTACAACACCGGCTACATTTCCAACGACGAAGTGCAGCAGTCCGAGGAGGAGCTGAACAGCCGCTTCGCGGAGATCAGCGTGGCGGAAGCCGACCTGAACGCCCGCAAGATGGCCTGCTCCTCCAACGTCATCAACACCGCCCGGGCGGAGCTGCGCGTGGCGGAGAAAGAGCTTGAGATGGTCAACGACCGCCTGGCGGCCAGAACGATCAAAACTCCCGTCAGCGGGCGCGTCACCCAGGTCTCCCTAGACCCTGAGATCAAGACCATCCTCAGGGTGGTCAACGAAGACCCCATCTACGCCCGCGTGGTGGCCCCGCTGAATTTCTCCAACGAGATCCAGCCCGGCCTGGAAGCCGTCCTGTCTTTCCACAATGAGGATCTGACCGTCACCGGCAAAGTGGAATCCGTTTCCATCGTTCCGGTCCCCTTGATGGGACTTTCCGTGGTGCACGCTCTCATTCCCATCAGGGACGTCCCCTTCTCCGCCATCTCCTCCATGACCGGCGAAGCTTCGATCCCCTCCATCAAGATCGATCCCTTCCACTCCTCCCTTGCGGCCCTGCGCTCTCTTTACGAGAAATTCAACAACTCCCTTCGCAAGGAGTAAGAGATGGCGAATTTCCACGGCCGCTATGAGCTGAAGTATTTTCTCCCCTACGACCTGATCGACAAGGCCATAGAGTTCGCTTCGCCTTACGTCCAGCCCGACCAGCACGCCAAGCCCAACGGTCTGGGCGTCCCGGGCTACACCATCCGCTCCGTCTATTTCGACGACGACAACCTGACGCTCTACAAGGAAAAGCTTATTGGCTTGAAGGACCGGAGAAAATTCCGCGTCAGAGGCTACGCCAACGTCACGCCCGACAACAACGTTTTCCTGGAGATAAAATACCGCTCCCGCCAGCAGGTCGGCAAAGACCGCGCCCCCATGAAACTCAGCGACCTTCAGGAGATCATGGACCGCAACAAGACTCTCGACGAGATGGAATTTCCAACCGACTATCTCAGAGCCAACGCCCACCGCTTCCTGCACAACTGCTTCGTCAAGGGCTACCGCCCCATGACCACCGTCATCTACGACCGCAACCCCTTTATCGGAAGAGACGACGGCGAAGTGAGGTTCACCATCGACACGAACCTGAGGGCCGTGGACCACTCCTACTCCTACACGCTTTTCGAGCCCTACGAGGAGGAGCAGATCGCGCTTCCCGGAGCCATACTGGAACTGAAATTCGACCGCCTCATGCCGGAATGGATGCGGCGCTTTTTGACCAAATTCGAGATCACCCAGACTTCCATATCCAAATACGCGCACTGCATAGAAAAAGTCATATTGCGCGAGGAGGAAAGTTAATTTATGAATCAGACTGCCGAATATGAAATGATGCAGTGGACGCTGAACGCCCTGGCGCCGACCACCTGGATAGACGTGGTCAACAACTTCGCCGTGGCCGCTCTCTTCGCGTTCCTGTTAGTGCTTCTCTACCGCTTCTGCCGCGGCGTTCACGGCAACAAGACCTTCATGCAGACGCTGGTCATGATGGAGATCATCATAACCCTTGTTATGATGGTCATCCTTAACGTCCGCGGCTCCTCTGCCGTGGCCGTGGCCTTCGGATTGATGGGCGCCATGTCAGTCGTCCGCTTCCGCACCATAATAAAAGACAACCGCGACACCGCCTTCGTCTTCATGGCCGTGGCCTTAGGTATGGCCGCCGGCACCGGCCAGCACAGGATCGGCGCCATCGGCTTCGTCATCATCTGGCTCTCCTTCGTCTTCACTGAATACACTCCCTGGAGCCTCCGCCACAGGGAGATCATCGCCAAGATCATCTTCAGCACCGAGAACCCCGAGAGCAAGCTGGACAGTGGCGCTGAGATCATGGGCCGCATGAAACAATTAGGCACCTCCATAAAGATGCTGCACTCCCGCACCATTAAATCCGGCACCGCCATCGAGGCCACCTATTCCTTCCGCCTGAGATTCAGAGTTAACGAGGAATACGCCACCGCCCAATTGATGGGCCTTAAGTGCGTGGAATCCGTCAGCCTCTTCTCACCTTCCGAAGTCGAGGAGCCCTGACATGAACGCTTACCGCAGAGCCGCGGACGCACTGGCCGTAGTCGTCCTTCTCTGGGCCGTCGCCATGCTCATCGCCTTCGCCCCCAGGTTCGCCAATTTCACCTCGTTGCATGAGGAAGCCGTCCTGGCCTTCCAGAACGCTCCCACCCTCACAAACGAACTGAAAGCCAACGTCATTAAGCTCTGGAACGCCGAAGCCGCCAGCAACGGCCTGCTCGTAATCAGTTGGAGCGGCTTTGCCGCCGCCGAGCTCATCCAGGTCGTCCTGGCCTTCATCGCGCGCCAGAAGGAAAAACAAAATGCCTGACCGCGAACCCAACGCATACGAAGAGATCGTAGCAGCCGCCCCAAAAGGCAGCAAAAAATTCTGGACTGAGATCCCGGACGACTACCAGAGCATGGTTTTAAGCTCCCTCAGAGCCCGTATAGCGGGCTGTGATCTGGGAGCCATAGTGGAAGGCTGGTCATTGGAAAAGATGGAGAATTACGCAAAAGAGATCGGCGTCCCCTACCCCATGACGGACTACTGGCCCTCCTCCCTGGACCCGGAGGAGCCGCGCTACATTCTCGGCAGGAACCGCCAGTACACCAAAGGAGAGATGAGATATTCTCCCGTGGACGACGACACCACCTATACCATCCTGGGACTCCTCATCGCCGAGGAAGCTAAGAATTTTCCCTTCACTCTCGGAGACGTGGCCGAAGCCTGGCTCAAATATCTGCCCATGGCCTGCACCGCCGAGAAAGTGACCCTCGATAATCTCAAGGCCGGCGCCGCCCCTGAAAAGGCCGCGGAAATAAACAATCCTTACGACGAATGGATCGGCGCGGATATCCGCTGCGACGGATTCGCCTACATGGCTCCCGGCAACCCGAGGCTGGCCGCCAGACTGGCCTACACCGACGCTTATATCAGCCACCGCAAAAACGGCGTCTACGGGGAAATGTATTTCGCCGCCGTCATCTCCGCCGCCTTCGCCCTGAAAGATCCCAAGGCCGCCCTGGAAACGGGGCTTCTTGAGATCCCGGAAAACTGCGACCTGGCGGAAGCCGTAAGATGGGCGCTTTCCCTTTACGGCAAAGTGAAAGACTACAGGGAAGCCGCGAAACTGGTCGATGAGCGCTTCCCCAATATGTCCCCCGTCCACACCATCAACAACGCCTGCCTGACCATCTTCGCCCTGGGCCTCGGTCACGAGACGAAGTCCATCGACACCGTCATCTCGCAGTGCGTCGCCATGGCCCACGACTGCGACTGCACCGCCGCCACCGCGGGATCGATCGCCGGCGCGGCCTGGGGAAACGCCACGCTTTCCCCGCACTGGTACGAGCCCTTCAACGACATCCAGGAAAGCTATCTCATAGGCCGCCGCGTCTTCGGCATCGAAGACCTCTCCTTCCGCTTCGCCGCCCAGGCCAGGCGCCACGCAAAACTTTGATCTTCAATTTCAAAAAAAGGCAATAAAAAAAAGAGTCGTGGGAACGACTCTTTTTTTGTTGTATCCTGCTGGAGCGGGCGACCGGACTCGAACCGGCAACCAACAGCTTGGAAGGCTGTGACTCTGCCAATTGAGTTACACCCGCAAAAGCAGATATGATGGCCCCAAGGGCGATCTCTTTAACGCTTCGAGAACTGGAAGCGGGCGCGGGCGCCGCGCTGGCCGTATTTCTTGCGCTCTTTCTCGCGGGCGTCCCTGGTCAGAAGACCGTTGGACTTCACGAGAGCTTTGGTCGCGTCGTCGATGAGAGCAAGGGCTCTGGCGATGCCGTGACGGATGGCGCCGGCCTGTCCGGAGATGCCGCCGCCGCAAACGGTGGCGACCACATCGAACTTGCCGATGATCTTGGCGGCTTCAAAAGCTTCCTGGACCAGCTGTCTGGTGGTGTCCACGGGGAAATAATCCTCGAAGGAGCGGCCGTTGACGGTAATGGTTCCATTGCCGGGTTTCAGGACCACGCGGGCGCTGGATCTTTTGCGGCGGCCGGTGGCGGAGTAACTTTCGGTGAAGACGCGGTTGTCCTCAACGGGAGCGGCCTGGACCTCAGGAGTGGTTTCGACTTCGGGAACCTCGACGGTTTCCGGGGTGACGTTGCTGTTTTCGCTCATATTATCACTCATTTATTAAGAGGTTTGTTACAGGGTGATCTCAACGGGTTTCTGGGCGCTGTGCGGATGTTCCGGGCCGGCGTAAACTTTGAGCTTGGCAAGAATGGAGTATCCGAGCTTATTCTTGGGAAGCATGCCCTTGACAGCGTGAAGAATGACACGTTCAGGATGGGATTCGATGACATCCGCGAAATTGCGGCGCTTGAAGCCGCCGGGGTAACCGGAGTGGCTGGTGTAGCTCTTGTCGGTCGCTTTGCGGCCGGTGACGCTGACTTTTTCGGCGTTGATGATGACGCAGTAGTCACCGCCGTCCACGTTCGGCGTGAAGGTGGCTTTGTTTTTGCCGCGCAGAATGTCGGCCACTTTGGTGGCGAGTCGGCCGAGGTTCTGGCCTTCGGCGTTGATCAGATACCATTTCTGATCGACATCCTGGGCTTTCAGAACGAAGGTCTTGTTGACGTCTTGCTGTTTCATAATTTCCTCAGTTAAAGAAAGAAAAATGTTTCGGTACTTAAACCCGCGGAAAGAGGCAACCGTCATGCTCGGAAACGCTTGTCCTTTTTTTAGGTTTAGGTTATGTATAATACCACTTTGCCTTTTCAAAGTCAACCTGGGTCAAAAGGTCGGGCTCTTCCGGGGAGCGGAGGCCATCCCTTGCGCCGATTTGGGGGTTGTGCTAGAATAGACTTTAATACTGTAACAATATCGCCTCTCAAAAGGGGCAGAACCTCAAATATCCATAAAGGAGATCATTTTTATGGCAATTAAAGTTGGTATCAATGGCTTCGGCCGCATCGGCCGCATGGTTTTCCGCGCGGCGGTCCAGAATTTCGCTAACGACATCGAGATCGTCGGCATCAACGACCTTCTTGAACCCGAGTACCTCGCTTACATGCTGCGCTACGATTCCGTGCACGGCCAGTTCAAGGGCGAGATCGCCGTGGAAGGCACCAACCTCATCGTCAACGGCAAGAAGATCCGTCTGACCGCTGAGAAAGACCCCGCCGCCCTCAAGTGGAACGAAGTCGGCGCCGAAGTCGTCATCGAATCCACCGGTCTTTTCCTGACCGATGAAAAGGCCCGCGCTCACATAACCGCCGGCGCCAAGAAAGTCATCATGTCCGCCCCCTCCAAGGACGCCACCCCGATGTTCGTCTTCGGCGTCAACGACAAGACCTACGCCGGCCAGGACATCATCAGCAACGCCAGCTGCACCACCAACTGCTTAGCCCCGATCTGCAAAGTTCTGAACGACGCTTTCGGCATCAAGCGCGGCCTTATGACCACCGTGCACGCCGCCACCGCCACTCAGAAGACCGTTGACGGTCCCTCCAAGAAAGACTGGCGCGGCGGCCGCGGCATTCTTGAGAACATCATCCCCAGCTCCACCGGCGCCGCCAAAGCTGTCGGCAAAGTTC
>JAFZID010000024.1 GCA_017554565.1 bacterium | reverse complement strand
TGGCGGGAAGCTTCTCTTCGCTTTCAGATTCGGCGCGCCACTCTCCCAGGCCCTTGATGAAATAGCCGTTCATCAGCTGCTCGGCCCCTTCGAAAACGATTACGGCGTGCCTGGGAAGCGAGTTGGTTATGACGCCGCCCATTTCCTTTTGGGCGCTTTCGGAAGCGGGCAGGTCGTCCCTGCCGTCCATCGCTTTCTTAAAGTTCTCCCACTCTTTTACGGAAGCCACGTTTTCCGGACGATTGAGATAGATCTTGTCGAAGGTCTCGGTGAAGGCCCGGAAATTCTCGTCCGCAAAACCGTATTTAGCCTTGAATTGGCTTGGGGGTATGAAGGAAATCAGGCCGCCGGCTCTGTAATAGACGTCGAAGAGGAGCCAGGGATCCGGCGTTTCGTTCCGGAGCATCTCAAAGAAAGTCCTGGCCTTCTGGCGGTTGCTGGTCTTGACGCAGAAGAAGAAACGGCCTATGCAGTTGCGGCTCTTTTTCAGTTCGTCTTCCGAAGCGCCCTCCAAACCTTTTACGATCCATTTGCGATAGGCTTTGCGGATGCTTACGACCGAATAGTCGTCCTGGGAGAGCGGCGGCAGGTAAAGCAGCTGCGAGCTTATCTCGTAGAGGGCGTCGGCGCTCCAGCCGGAGCGCACGCATTCCGCCAGAGCCAAGGTCATGGCCGCCAGCTGCTGGGGGGAGTGGACCTTCTCAACGGATCTGAGCAGCGCCGTGGTGTCGTTGACGGCCATTACAGAGCAGATGTCGCTTATGGAGCTGAAATCAGGCCTGCCTTTGGTGGAGACGAACCACCAGGCGTAGCCTGTCTCGCCCAGGAACCGCTCGTCGATGGAGAGATAGTCGTTGTTTTCCAAAAAGACCCATTTGCGGGAAAGTTTCCTTCTCTGCTCATAGCGCAAAACGTCGTAGAGCGAGGACAATCCCAGGCTCCCTTCCTCGCCTTTGCCCATGCTGGGAAGCACTATGAAGTCTCCCGAACGGAATCCGTTTTCCTGGCTGTCCAGGACTTGGCAAACTTTTTCCATGACGTCCGAAAGGTCGCTGCCCTCCAGCTCGTAGGAGGAGCGCTTGTAACCGAAGAGAAAGACGACAAGGGGAAGCACGATAAGGACAGCCGCCAGGGGCCGCAGACGCGGATTCCCCACGAAGCGGCTGAAAAGCCTGGCGGCGAGCGTCGCGAAAAGGCCTATGAGGACGCCCCCCTGCCCGATTATCGCGGCCAAAAAGACCGTCGAGGCGTAGCCGGCGGTCCCGGGGTTGAGTTCCGTCACCCGCAGGTAGAAATAAAAGAAAACCGAACTTAAGATGCCGTAGAGCCCGCAGCGCTTCAGATCTGTCAGCCACATCAGAAGGACTCCCAAAACCACGGAGATCCCGCAGAGTAACTCAGTGCTGCCAAGCCACGGGGTGACCAGGACCGGATTGGGCGAGGAGGCGATCCAGAAGTTTCCGTTGACCTCGAATTTCGTGGGATCCAGGGTGCCGCAGAAAAAATAGATGGCCGCTATGGGCAGCAGAAGCGGCAGGAGTCTGGAAAGGACCAGCGCGGCGAAGCTGGCAAAGCTTTTCTGCCTGGCGTTCCAGATAATGCCGATGGTCTGGGTCAGGAAGATCAGTATGAGGCACAGGAACGCGAAGGAGGGCATGGCGCCGGGGAAGCCCGCCAGGATCGAGATCAGAAGGCAGCGGAAAAGGTAATACTTGTAGCCGCTCTGATAACTTTTCAACGAAGCGCAATAGGAGGTCAGGATAAGCAGGAGCAGCGTCAGCTGCAAAACGAAGAGCCCGCCGTCCAGCTGCAGGATGTTCCTGCCGGCCAGGAAAAAGACCAGTCCCGCTGTCACCACCGTGGAGGCCGTGAGTATGCCCACGAGGCTTTGGACTACGGCCAGCGCCGCCAGGCAGCACGCGGAGACCGCGAAGGACATCAGGCAGTACTGGGCCGGCGTCACCAAGAGCGCGTAATTGATCTTCGCGCAGATCGTGGCGTAGATTATCTGGAGCGTCGTGAAAACGGCGCCGCTGCGGTCCGCGGCTTCGCTCAGGAAAACGTCCCTCAGGCTCTCGAACATGTGGGCCTGGCGGAACACGTGCCCCTGGTCCATAGAGAAGTTGTGATACACGCCCCGGGACACTCTCCAGAGGCAGAAGACCGCCGCCGCGATCAAAAGGGCGCCGATGGCCTTCGCGCCGATCCTGACATACAGATCGTTGCCGCCTTTCAAAAGGCCCTTCCTGAAAGTCCCGGATCCGCCGCCGCTTTGAGGCTGCGAGGAAACATAGGCGTCCTCTCGGTCGTTGTAATAGGCGTCTCCTTCGTTTTTTCTCCTGAAGAGGGAGGCGAACCAGTCAGCGATGTCGGTTATCCTGAAGAAAGCGAGGAAAGAATAAAACCTGTCGGAAAGGGAAAAGCGCGTCCCGTCGTCCTCCTCCTCCTGGGAGGAGAACAGGAAGGAGTAAAGGGAGGCGAACCTGTCCTGGCAGAAATCCTGGGTCATCATGAGGACGGTGTGGAAAGGACGGGCCTCGCTGTCCGCGCCTTCGGGAGCTTCCTCGGGCTCCGCGGCGGCTTCGCTCTCGGAAGCGGCCGGCGCTTCCTCCCCCGCGACGCCTTTGAAAACATACTTCTTGCCCAGGACGTAATTCAGAATGATGACTATGGGCTGGGTTATGTATTTGGCCGCCACGCCGGGCTTGAGGACCACGAAGGAGAAGCTGCAGCCGCCCAGGGTGAACGCCAGCTGGAGATCCTGGGGAATGACGTAGGCCAAAAGCGTCGTCAGGGCCACGTCCACCACGCCGGAAAGCCCCCTGACTATGGCGAAGCGCCCGATCTCAAAACCCAGCTCTTTGTTGTCCTTGCAATGGGAGGCGAAGACCCAGAGTTTGTTGGAAACGTAAGCGAAGATCTTGGCGCAGACGACGGAGATGATGCCGGAGGTGGTGACGCCCACCCCCATCCGGTACAGGATGTGGTAAACGCCCACGTTCACCACGGTGGTCAGGACACCGCAGATCAGATAGGCTATGATCTCCTTGAGGTTCTTTTTTTTCCTTCGCGCGTCGGCCATAGATATGCTTTTTCAAGACTTTCAAAAGAATTTTATCACAAATCCCGTCTCCGGCCAAGGAAGCCCCGCAAACACATGCGCCTCCCTTGAAAAATAAAGGCCCTTTTGCTACACTTTTCTTCACCATTGCGGAGAGATGGCTGAGTGGACGATAGCAACGGCTTGCTAAGCCGTCATACGGTGTTTAACCGTATCGAGGGTTCGAATCCCTCTCTCTCCGCCACTTTTGTCAGCCGCTTTCCTTTCTTTAGGAGCGGCTTTTTTTAACCTTAATTTCAAAGCGCTATGTTTTCATTCCTGAATCGCGGATTGGACGGCTATACCCCTCCCAAGGAGCGGGAGATCATGCCGGTGGGAAAGCTTCTCGCCTACGCCCAGCCTCACATCGTCCCCTACGTGGTCTACGGCGTCTGCACCGCGGTCCTGGGCAAGATAATCAACCCCTACCAGGCTTACATCTTCGCTTTTCTCCTGACGCTTTTAGTCATAGGTTTTTATTACCTCAGGGGCGATTATCCCGAGCTCACCCTCAAGGGCCTCGGGTTCCGGGACTGGCTTTTGGCCTTCGCCGTCGGCGTGGTGGGCATCGTCCTTTGGATCCTCCCCTACCATTTCGCCTGGAAAGTCATGTTCGCCCGCATCCCCATTCTGGGCAACGACAACATCTACCTGTCCCTGACCTACGGCTTCCAGTTCGCGGAGGACGCTTTCCACAAAGCCTCCGGCGCGCTGGTCATGCTGCCGACGGAATATCCAGAAGCCGCTTATTCCAGTGAAGTCCTTGCGGACGGCGCCGCCAAGCTGAAAGATTTCTTCTCCCTTTCCTGCGGGACGAATTTTCTCGCCGGCTTCCTGACCTTCGTAAGGATCGCCGGCGCCACGCTGATGGTGCCGCTTTTCGAGGAGCTTTTTAGCCGCTCGGCCCTGACGCGTTTCTGCGTCGATGAAAAATACAAGGAAGTTCCCATGGGCTACTACACCAAGAAAAGCTTCCTCATCGCCATCGGATTTTTCATCCTCTCCCATCCCTGGTGGTTCGTGGCCCTCATCTGGGGCGGCCTGATCTTCTTCCTCTATTACTACAAAAAAAGCCTGCCGCTGTGCATTTTCGCCCACGGCGTCTCCAATCTCCTGCTGGGCCTTTATGTCATTGCCACCGGCAACTATTACCTTTGGTAAAGTTCAGGTGACGAATGTTAATGCCGCCGCCTCTGCTAGGTTTTTAGCAAGAGGCGGGGCGTTTTCCTTGACACGGAAACACGCTTTTTGCTAATATGGCGTCAAGAATAAGGGCGCCTCTCTTAAAATTATTTTCCAAACGCGCCCTTCCAGCGGCAAAGCCGCGCTTTCCCTCCCCGGTCGCCACCGCGCCGAACTCTCCAAGATCATCTTTAGCTGCAGGCGGCCATTTATATAACTCATATTATTTATGATCAATTACAACAACAAATTCCGTAAAGGGCGTTTTAACAAAGTGCGTCAGAACGCCAGGACCAAGTATTACGGACGTTACAGACATTACTCCAACCGCTTCCAGAGAGACCCCGTCCTGCAGGACGAAGAGTACGAGCTGACGCCGGTCTGCGGCTATTACCGCCGCAACGACAAGGGCGCCGTCCTTAGGAAAATGGAGCGGGCTTTCAGGCCGGAGGAACACGAGATCTACATCCGCCAGGAACTTTGCCGGCGCTACGGGCTTATACAGGGCGCCTACATCGAAGGCGGCATGGCTGAGATAAACGGAAAACTGTGGGTGATCAAGATAGACTCCATCAACGGGCTGGTTCCCGAGATCTTCCGCTTCCGCCCGCAGCTGACGGAACTGCCCGCCGTGGCGCCGACGGAGCGCTTCGATCTTGCCAGCACCGGCGACGAGACCATGCGCATCCTGGATCTCGTCGCTCCCATAGGCAAAGGCACCAGGGCCCTCGTGGTCTCCCCTCCCAAAGCCGGCAAGACCACCATTCTGGAAAAATTGGCGGGCTCCATCAAAGCCGTTTCACCGGAAAGCCATGTGATCGTCCTTCTGGTGGACGAACGCCCCGAGGAAGTCACCCACTTCCGCAGGGCTCTCCCCAACGTGGACGTCCTGGCCTCCAACAACGACCAGACTCCCAGGGAGCATGTGGAATTGGTGCGCGCCGTCATGGACCAGGTGAAAATAGAGCTGGAATGCTCCAGGGACGTGGTGGTGCTTCTGGATTCCATTACGAGAGTGGGCCGGGCCTTCAACCTGAACAACGTTTACTCTAACAAGCTCATGTCCGGCGGCCTGGCTCCCGGCTCCATGGAGATACCCCGCCGCTTCTTCGGCATGGCCAGGAAAATAGAGAACGGCGGCTCCCTCACCATAATCGCCACCGCGTTGATCGACACCGGCTCCCGCATGGACGAACTGATCTTCCAGGAATTCAAGGGCACCGGCAACTGCGAGATAGTGCTCGACCGCTCCCTGGCGGACGCCCGCATTTTCCCGGCCATCAACATCAACCAGAGCGGCACGCGGCGGGAAGAGCTTCTCTATCCCGAGAAAGAATACGCCAAACTGGTGACGCTCAGACGCGCCCTGGCGGACGAAAGCACCAAGAACGCCATCATATCCCTGAAGGAATCCGTAGAGCGCAGCGATACCAACAAGGATCTTCTGGCTTCCTTAAGAAGCTGAGGGACTTTTTTGTTAGAATAAAGTAAATAAATAAAAGTATGCGCAATCGGCGCCGATCCGCAGCAAGAGCGAATTAAAAATGAGTTCCCTCATACGCAACATACCTCAGAAAGACGACTCCGTCGACCTGACTCTCAGGCCGCAGCGCTTCTCAGACTTCACCGGACAGGAGAGGATCAAGGAGCAGCTGCACATCGCGGTGGAAGCCGCCAGAAGAAGAGACGAGGCTGTGGACCACATCCTGCTCTACGGCCCTCCCGGGCTGGGCAAGACCACCCTGGCCAACATCATCGCCCAGGAAAGGGGCGTCAATATCAAGACCACCTCCGGGCCCATAATTGAAAAGCCGGGCGATCTGGCGGGCCTTCTCACCAACTTGGAAAACGGCGACGTTCTCTTTATCGACGAGATCCACCGCCTGGATTCTTCCGTGGAGGAGTATCTCTACTCCGCCATGGAGGACTTCTTCATCGACATCATGATCGACCAGGGGCCCCAGGCCCGCTCGGTCAGGCTCGACCTCAAGCACTTCACCCTGATCGGCGCCACCACCAGGATGGGCAACCTCACGGCGCCCCTGAGGGAGCGTTTCGGCATCTCCCTGAGGCTGGAATTCTACAGCGAAAAAGAGCTTTGCGAGATCGTCCGGCGCTCCGCCATGATCTTAAAGACCGGCATCGAAGAGGAGGCCCTCTCCGAAATAGCCCGAAGGTCGAGGGGCACGCCCAGGATAGCGAACTTCCTGGTCCGCCGCGTCAGGGACTACGCCCAGGTCAAAGGCGACGGCGTCATCACGCCGAAACTGGCCAAGGAAGCCCTTGACATGCTCAGGATAGACGATCTGGGGCTGGACGAAATGGACCACGCCTACCTGAGGACGCTCATCGAGAAATTCGGCGGCCGCCCCACCGGCGTCAACAATATCGCCGTGACCATCAGCGAGGAAGTCTCCACCATCGAGGAAGTGATAGAGCCCTACCTCATCCAGCAAGGCTTCATCATGCGGACGCAAAAGGGCCGCGTCCCCCTGAAAAAGGCTTACGATCATCTTCATTTGAGTTACGACGGTCCCATACCGGACGAACTTTTCAATTTCAACAACAACAATCAGTAAACATAATGGATACTTTTGAAGGCAAACTGGTCCTGGGGCTCCCCAAGGGCAGCCTGGAAGCCGCCACCTGCGAGATTTTCCGCAAAGCCGGCTACACCATCAATATCAGCAGCCGCTCCTATTACCCCACCATCAACGACGACGACATCAAGCCCATTCTGATCCGCTCCCAGGAAATGTCCCGCTATGTTGAAGCCGGACACCTTGACTGCGGCATCTGCGGCCACGACTGGATCGTCGAGAACCAGAGCGACGTGGTGGAGATCTGCGAGATGATGTATTCCAAGGCCACCGCCAATCCGGTGAGATGGGTGCTTTGCGTCCACAACGACTCCCCCTATAGGAAACCGGAGGATCTGGAAGGCAAGCTGATCGCCACGGAAGCCGTCAACATGACGAAGAAATATTTCGCGGAAAAAGGCATCAACGTCAAGATAGAGTTCAGCTGGGGCGCCACGGAAGTGAAGTGCCCTAACCTGGTGGACGCCATCGTGGAGCTGACCGAGACCGGCTCCTCCATCAGGGCCAACAACCTTAGGATCATCGACGAGCTGACAACTTCCACCACCCGCTTCATCGCCAACAAGGAAGCGATGAAAGACCCCTTCAAGCGGACCAAGATAGAAAACCTCGCCACGCTCCTCCAGGGCGCCCTGAGAGCCAGGGATAAAGTCGGACTGAAGCTGAACGCGCCCTTATCGAAGCTTGACGAGATCTCCGCCATTCTCCCCTGCATGAGGGAGCCCACCATCTCTCCCCTGAAGAACAAAGACTGGGTG
Organism: bacterium; assembly: GCA_017554565.1. Taxonomy (GTDB): domain Bacteria; phylum Auribacterota; class UBA3054; order UBA3054; family UBA3054; genus UBA3054. The sequence continues at coordinate 434 of JAFZID010000024.1, read as the reverse complement.
GCCATGGAAGTGGTCCTGGACGAAGTGACCTCCAGGGATCTAATCCCGCAGCTCAAGGCCATGGGCGCCCAGGACATCATCGAATATCCCCTGTCCAAAGTCATTCCCTGATCATGGCAAAAGTTGATTTTGATCTGAAATACCTGGCGGACGAACTGAAGGACGTGACCTTCGTAAGCTGGTTCGTAGAGGAAGGCCAGGAAGTCAAGGAAGGCGACGACCTCTGCGAGATCGTCACCGACAAGGCCTCCCTTACCCTCTCGGTACCCGCCGACGGCACGATCTCCGAACTGAAATGCCAAAAGAACGACAAACTTGAGGGCGGAACAGTCCTCCTTTCCATGGAAGTAAAATGATCGTTTTTGCGGATGATTACGAAAACGGGCAGCCCATCAAACGCCAGCCTCTCTCCGAAGGCCTGGTGGCGGTCATCC
>JAFZID010000023.1 GCA_017554565.1 bacterium | reverse complement strand
TGGGGCGAGGCCACGCTTGGATCCGACCATGTCTTCGGGGCCCGGGAAAAGGCCGAAGCCGTCATCAGCCTGCGCCCTGAAAACCTCAGTTTCCACGGCTCGGAGGACGCCCCCAGTTTCGAGGCGGAAGTTTTGGAGAACAATTTCCTGGGAGACATCAGCCAGCTTGTGGTGCAGGCTTTCGGGCAGAGGATAACGGCGGAGACCGTATCCGGCGCCGAGCGTCTCAGGGCGGGGGACAAGACCAGGCTGTGGCCAAAAGAGGCGGAACTGACGGCCTACATCAGAGAGGGCTAGATGTTCAAGAGCTTCTGCCAGCGTTTCGGGACAGCGGTCTTCTTTCTTTCCGTGGCGCTTTTTTTCTTTTTCTTTTTGGCGCTGCCCCTTGGCAAGATCATTTTGTCCTCTTTTTGGGAAAACGGCGAATTTACCTGGGCCTATTTTCTGGCGGTCTTCAAAAACCAGGGCATTAGGGAATCCTTCCTCAACAGTCTTCTCATCGGCCTTTTCGTCACCCTTATCACCACTTTCCTGAGCCTGCCCCTGGCTTATTTTTTCGTCTGGCTTGACTTCCCCTTGAAAAGGCTTTTCCAGGGCCTCATTCTTCTGCCCATGGTCATGCCGCCCTTCGTGGGCGCCCTGGGAATGCGCTATCTCTTCGCCCGCTGCGGATCTTTCAACATCCTGCTATCCGATCTGGGGCTTCCCGCCGTGGATTTCCTGGGCAGCGGCGGCATGGCGGGGGTGGTGCTTTTGGAAGCGCTGCACCTTTACCCCATCATGTATCTCAACGTCACCGCTTCGCTGGCCTCGCTGGACGAGTCCTTGATCGAGGCCGCCAAGATGACCGGGGCGGGGGCTTTCACGATCTGGCGCAGGATCATTTTGCCGCTTTTCCTGCCCGGCTATGTCGCCGGGGCCATAATAGTCTTCATCTGGGCTTTCACGGACCTGGGCACGCCCTTGGTCTTCGAATTTAGAAATTGCCTGGCGGTCAACGTCTTCGACCGGGTGACGGACATGCACTCCAACGCCGTGGGCTATGTGTTGGTGCTTTTGATGCTGGCGGCCAGCTGCGTGTTTTTCCTTTTGAGCAAGAGCCTTTCCAAGGGCGTGAAGGTCGTCTCCACTTCCAAGGGGATCCAGAGCTCCTCTCTGAAAAAAGTTTCCCCCGCCTTTTTGTGCGGCATGTACGCTTTCCTTCTGATCACCTCCTTTTTGGCGCTTTTGCCGCACATTAGCGTAATTCTGGTGGCCTTCTCCGACAAGTGGTTCATGACGGTCCTGCCGGAAAGCTACACCCTCCGTCATTTCACCGGGGCCTTCACCCACAAACTGGCGGTCTCCGGCATCAGAAACTCCCTTTTCCTCAGCTCCTTCGCCACCTTGCTGGACATTTTCCTGGGGGTGACCATAGGCTATCTCCTGGCCAGGAAAAAGGGCCTCTGGCGGGAGGCCCTGGACGTTATGGTCATGCTGCCCCTTGCCATTCCCGGCATCGTTCTGGCCTTCGGCTACGTTTCTCTTTTCGCCGGCCAGAGACTTCCTTTGGTGACACTGGATCCCCTGAAGGATCCCACCGCGCTTCTCATAATCTGCTACAGCATCCGCAGGCTTCCCTACATCGTGCGCTCCGTTTACGCCGGCTTCCAGCACATAGGGGAGAGCATGGAGGAGGCAGGCCGCAGCCTGGGGGCGGGCTTCTCCCGCGTTCTGCGCAGAATAACCCTGCCTCTGCTTTCCTCCCACATCCTGGCTGGCGCCATCCTGACCTTCGCCTTCTGCATGTTCGAAGTGGGCGCCACGATCCTTCTGGCTGCCAGGGAGTGGGATTATCCCATCGCCAAGACCATCTACGCCCTCAACATGCGGCTTGGCGACGGCCCCTGCATCGCCTCGGCCATGGGCGTCATCGGCATGGTCCTTCTGGGGACCTGCCTGGTTTTGACTTCCGCGCTTTTGGGACGCAAAATGGGCGAGCTGTTCCGGGGCTCGTCCTCCTGAAAAAAGTTTTGCGTTTAATTTATGTTAAAATGTTAAAGTAACCGAATAAAATAAATTAATTGGAGCAAAAACATGAACAAGATCCTGACTCTGGCACTGTGCCTTGCCTTTGTTTTGACCGGCTGCAAAAAAGCTGCCGATAAATCTCCGGCTTCCGAGGAAGAGAAGAAGGCCGAGGCCGTGCAGCAGGCCATTGCCGAACAGATGAACGATCCCGATTTCCAGGCTATGCAGAGCATCGCGATGGGCGCCATCGAAGACGAAGACTGGCAGGCCGCCCTCACGAAGATCGACGAGCTTATTCCGAAATTCGAGGAAAATTCCAAAAAATGGCAGGCCGCCCTCAGCATGAAATTCTCCTTTCTCCTGTTCCTGAGGAAAATAGACGAAGCCAAAAAGATCGCGGAGGCCATTCCTCCCATCCAGGAGCAGATCGAAAAGGAAAAGGATTTCTACAGCGAGTGCAACCTGACGCTTCTGGAAGCCGCCACCTTCATGGGCCTGGGCAAGACCGAGAAGGGCGAAGCGCTCCTCGACAAAGTGATCGAAAACGAAGAGAACCCCGCCGTCGCCAGACAGAAATCCCTGGCCACCAAAGCCATGCTCGCCCTCAGGGTGAAAGGCGATACGGAAGGTTTCATCGAATTGACGGACAAAGCCGTGGCAGTCGACCCGGAAAGCGACCTGGCCAAGCAGCTGACCGCCCAGCTTGAGATGTTCAAGAACATGCTGGAAGAAAGCAAGCAGGAGCAGGAAAGCGAGACCGAGCAGGAAGAGTCCCAGGAAGAGGAAGAGGCCATCAAAGAGCCCGTTGAATAAAAACGAATGAATAAGTTCCTAATTATCGCAGTTTGCCTGCTGTTCGTTTTAACCGGCTGCAACAAGAGCCCCGATCAGAAGCTGCGATCCGACGCAGGCTCGTACGAGAGCGAGATGCAAGTCGGCCTGGAGATCAACCAGGCTATGAAAGAAGCCCTTGAAACGGACGATTTCAAGACCTTCAACGGCAAACTGGACGCTTTGATGGAGAAACATTCCTCCAACGCCAGCATAAAGGCGTCCGTTTACGGAGCCAAATTCATGGCGCTTCTTTTCGACGAAGATCTCGACGGCCTGAAGAAAATGATCGAAGAAATGGACGATCCGGAGCTTAGGGAGGAATATGAAAAATACATGGGCGACGAGCATCCCGGAGGCACGATCAAGCTGACCAAAGCGCAGTTCTGTTACAGTTTCGGCCTGGAAGAACGGGGAGACGCCATCGTGAACGATATCGTTCAAAATGAAGAGAGCAAGGCCGTTAAGCAGATGGCGCTGATCATGTCTGGCAGAAAATACTACGTCAAAAAAGACGTCGAGAATTTCAAAAAGACCATCGAGGCCGCCATCGCCATAGACCCCACCAACATGATCGGCCGGGCTTTCTCACAGGAAATGGACATCGTTATCCAGAAAATGATGTCCGAGGACGGGACGGAAGGAGCGGAAGAGGCCTTTGAAGTCTCGGAATAATATTTACAACGCGAAAAAAACAAGGAGAAACAACATATGAAGATCAATTTATTAGTTCTGCTGCTGGCCCTTCTTACGGTCAGCGCCTGCAAGAAGCAAGAAGAAAAAACGACTGTCAAAACTCCCGACGAACAGGAGATCCAGGCGGTGGACGAAGCCGTGCAAAGCTCCAAGCCGGTGGTGGAGCCCCAGGATGACGGCATCTGGACCGTAAACTTCGATTTCGCCAAGAAGATCGCCGCGGAAAAGAACATCGACCTCCTGATCCTTTTCACGGGATCCGACTGGTGCATATGGTGCCAGCGTCTTGGCGACGAGGTCTTCTCCGACGAGAAATTCCAGGAAGAGGTGATCAAAAAATTCGTCCCTGTGAAGCTTGATTTCCCCAGCAAAGTTGACTTCCCGGAAAACATCAAGCAGAGCTACCGCTCCCTGGCTGAGAAATACTGCATCAGGGGCTATCCCACCGTCATACTGGCCTCCGGCGACGGAACTCCCTACGCCTCCTGCGGCTACCAGCCCGGCGGCGCGGAAGCCTTCCTTAAGACCCTGGACGAACTGCAGTCTTCCAAAAAAGCTTTGGAAGAGAAAGCCGCCGCCGCCGAAAAGGGCGGGGAAGCGGAAGCCAAGGAGCTTTTCGAGGCCCTGCAGCAGTACGTTGAGAATTTCAAGGACAACGCCTCCATTATGGAGACCTACGCGAAATATTACGACATCTGCAAAGCCAAGAACCCGGATATCGCCCGCACCCTCGAGAGAGAGCAGAAGGTCAAGGAAGAAATAGACGCGCTGGACAAGCAGTATCACATGGGCGAGGGCGAAGACCGCACGGAATTCCCCGAGGGATCCGTTGAGGAAGCCGTGGCTGATTATCGCGCCGTCATCGCCAAATACGGCCTGGAAGGCATGCAGAAGCAGGAAGTCCTCCTGAAGATCTGCGACATCTACTACGTCGTCCAGGAAAGCGAGAAGATCGACGCCATCATGCAGGAGATCATCGACGCCGATCCCGCTTCCGAGATCGCCGAGATCATCGGCGACGTCAAGAGCCGCCGGGAAATGGAAGAGCTCACGGAAGTCATCACCCAGTGCATCGTTGACGACAAAAAGGACGAAGCCCTGAAGATCCTTGATGAAAAGCTCGCCAAGAACAACAGCAAGGATTTTCAGACCTCCCTCAACGGCATGAAGGC
>JAFZID010000022.1 GCA_017554565.1 bacterium | reverse complement strand
CCTCCCCGTCTCCTACACCACGCTGGTCAAGGAAAACAAGATGCCCGTAACGCGCCTGGTGGAGCTCATGTCCACCAACCCGGCAAAGATACTAAGGCTACCCGCGAAAGGCACCTTAAAAGCGGGCTCAGACGCCGACGTGACCGTCTGGACAGCCGACAAGGAATACAAGATCGACACCGCGACCTTCAGATCAAGAGCCCGCAACTGCCCCTTCCAGGGAAAGTCGGTCTTCGGCCAGGTCGAGATGACCATCGTGGGCGGCGACGTGAAATTCAAAAGGTGATTCCCTTGCCGCGAGCGTATAAGCAAACAAAAGGCGCGCCTCCGAAAGAGGCGCGCCTTTTTTCGGTTTCCTTTTTCGAAAACTTTATTCCGAAAGGATCGCCTTCAGCGCGGAGCAGTATTTGGCCAGGGAATCCTTCCTGGCAAGAACGCCGGCGTTGCTGTGCATGTTCCCGTTCACAGGCAGGCAAAAGCTGAAGCAAGGAACATCCATTTCGTCAAGGTCCCAAGATTCGTCCGCCTCCGCCTCTTCATGGATGACCATTTCAGGCGGAACGTAGCTTGGAATGTCCTCGGTATCTTCAGGCACAAAGCGCCACCTCTCTCCCAGCTTCTTCGCCTTTTCGATGATCCGCTTTCCCTGGTCATCCCGCCAGAAATTGTTTTCCACCGTGAAGTCCGCTCCTTCCTCCCAACCCATGTCCGTCACGTCGAGAATAACGGCCAGGTCGATCTTCAATTGCTTAGAACGCAGGTACTCAACAGTCTCTTCTGCGCCTTTGGAACCCCGCTCCTCGTCGCCCGTAAAAGAAACGACGACGTTGTCGGGAAGATCTCCATCCAGCATCACAGATAGGATGGCGGCGTTGGTGGCGGCGTTGTCGAAGGTGCCCTTGAGAAGGCCGCCGCCAATGTCTTCGCAGAAACACTTCGTGATGTTCGCTTCGCAGTCCACATGGGAAGAGACGAGGAGAAGAGGCCCCTTGAGCTCTTCAATGGGACGTTTCGCGTAAAGGCGGAAAAGATCCTCCCGGTCAACTCTTTGATAAGCGCTGCCGAAAAGGACTTTTTCTATCTCGTCCAGGCGGTCTGTTGTCGTGAAGCGCACTCCGTCGTCCCGGCACAAAAGCATGACGCGCTCCAATATGGAACAAACGTCGGTATTTTTTAGATCTTTCATATCGTTTGTCATTGTGAAAACAATTAAGCCGCTGCAAAAAAAGAGCGCGCCCCTTTCGAAGCGCGCTCTCTTTGCTCAGGCGTTATCGCTTAGCGTTCTTTGCGCAGGGCGCAGAGAAGCAGAGCCACAAGAGCCGCGCCGAAGAAGGGCTCGGGTATGAAGGCCCAGCCCACCAGACGTTCGCCGTACTGCGTTTCGGGATCCGTCTTGTACCAGGTGCCCTGGACGAAGTTCGGCACTTCGTTTGTGTAGTCCGTGAAGTCGATCTTGTAGAAGATGTCGTCCAGCTCGTAGGTCACGCCGGTGTCGTAGTAGTTGGCGCCGCCGGGGCCGCCGATGTCGTAGAACTGGTTGTGCTGGGACAAGACCGCGTAATCATCACGGTTCGCGAGTATGACAGCTTCACCGGTCAGGAAGGCCTGGCACCACCAGGGCTCTTTGTCGTAGCTTTGATCCGGGATCTCGGCGAAGATGTTCGAGGTGCAGATCTGGGCGGCCGCATACCAAGTATCGTTGAAGTTGGAGCTGATGGCGACGCAGTAGCCGCCGTCGCTGTGCTGCTTCGTGAAGGTATTGGCGGTGATAAAGACGCAGTTGGTGTTCGCCCTGTTGTCACGTTCAGGATACCCGTTGTGGTAGATGCCGCGGTTGAAACCTTCGAAGAGGTTGTTGTTGATGGTGAGGCAATCCGGGCCGATAAGGCCGTTGTAGGTTATGCCGCAGTACCAGAAGTGCTCCCAGTTGGTGTATTCGTTGGAGGTCACGTTGAAGATCTCTCCGTCAAACATACCGTAGAAGTAGTTGTTGTCGATCTGGACGCCGTTGCAGCCGTTGATGCCAATCAGTTCCGTCATGTTGGGCAGGCTGGCGCCGACGCCGGTGGTGTAGAGGTTGGTGTCGGGCTTAGAGCCGTCGATGACGAAGTTGCTGAAGCGGACGTGATCCGCGTTCTCCATCTTGATGAAGGGAGCGTCGTCCCAGACGTCGCCGCCCTGGCCTTTGTGCCATTTCTTGTCGCCGGGAGTAAGGAGCGGACGGTCGATCTCGAAGAGGAACTGACCTTCGACATAAACGGGCTTGTCGGTGGTCTCGCCTTTCACCCAGAGATAGGACTTCTTGGAGAGATCCAAGGTCCAGTCCGTGGCGCTCTGAGAATCGCCTTCGTAAACAGCGATAGCGACGGAAAGCGTGATGGGGCCTTCTTCGGCTGAGCCGCTGGGCACGTTCTCAAAGGCGTAGGCCATGGTCTTCCAGGCGGTCTCGGGAGAAGTGCCGTCGTTGTCGTCATCGCCCTCGGGGCTGACGTAGTAAGTGTTGGCGTAGTTGCTGACCGTGAAGGTGTTGCTGCTGCCGTCGAAGGAATTGTAAGCCATGGTGTAAACGACCTTGCCGGGACGCGGGCATTCCTCGCCGATGGTGTAATAGAAGGTCGCCGTGGTGCCGGCGGAGATCTCACCCTTGGCGGGGTTGATGGCGGCGCCTTCCGTATCGCTGGTGAACTCATAGACCAGGCTGACGCTGCCTTCGTTGGTCACGTCGAAAGACTTCGTCGTGGACTTCAGGGTGATGTCCTCGGTCTTGCTGAAGACAGGGATCGGCCTGGGCGTATCGGCGGAGATATTGATGGTTATGGACTGCTCGCCCCAGGAGAGGGTGACCTGTCCGCTGACCGGACCCTGAACTTTCGTGCGGTCGATCGTCAGGGTCTTCTTGACTTCTGAGCTCGAGCCAACCGTCACGGTCTCGTCGAGAGCGAGCCATTCCTCCGTGCATTTTACGCTGACTTCGATGTCATGCGCGGAGATGTTGTAAAGAGTCACCTCCGCACTGTCTTCCGTTTGGCCGAAATCAATGACGGACGGGGAAACATAGAGATCCTGGGTGGGCATTTCGCCGATCCAGAAACGGCTGCCGGCCACGTTCTTGCCGGTCACAGGGTCTCTGCTCATCATGGAGCCGCCGAACAAGAGTTTGCCGTCTTCCGTCACGGCGCAGGAAGCGTGATAGGCCGCCACGGGGAGCTTAGTGGTGTGTACCACGACGGATCTCAAAACGGTGTTGACGATCTGGAAGGTATCCAGCGGCACCAGGG
>JAFZID010000021.1 GCA_017554565.1 bacterium | reverse complement strand
GGGAAAACGACGAGGAGGACGAATGAGCAGCATCAGGGACATTATGAAGACGGAAGAGGAGGCTGCCGCCATTCTTGAGGAAGGGCAGAGAAAGGCTGAGGAGATCAAGAGGAAAGGCAAGGAAGAAGCCGCTCTTATCATCAAAGAGGCCGCCGACCGCAAGGAGGAGGAGCTCTCCGCCGCCAAGGAAAAGATCATAAAAGAAGAGACCGAACTCAAGGAGAAGGCGGCCGCGGAACTGCAGGCGAAACTTCTCAAAAGGGAAGCGGCTTTCAAGAGCGATAAGGAAAAAGTCGCCAGGGATCTTCTGGAAGCCATACTGAGGGAGGGCGCCTGACAAATGGGCATCTTCTCGCTGTGCGCCTACGCGGCTGTCAACAGCCGCATCCACTACGCCAAATCCCTCCTGCTGGACGGGAACGAATGGCGCAGCTTAAGCGGCACCGACAGTCTGCCGGCGGCCATGGGGAACCTGTCCTCCACGGCGCTGGGCGAGAGCTTGTCCTGCGCCGGAGGCGGAGGGGCGGGGGGAGATACGGTTTTCCTGCGCGACCTTGAGCACAGCCTTCACCAGACGCTTATAAAGAACATGCTCTCCCATCTGAGGTTCCTTTCCGGCGCTCCGGCGGAGAGCCTCATAGAGCTGGTGAGGATCTACGACCTCATGAACCTCAAGAAGGCCGTAAGGATCGAATTCGGCGGCCGCGACAGGATCGGCCGTCTTTCGGTCAAGTTTTACGATCTGGGCAAGTATTCCATAGTCTCCGGGGAAAAATGGGAGGAATTCGCCAGCGGCAAGATCGGCCGTTCCCTGGAGGGGACCTGTTACGGCGAGGATTACAGGATCGGCAAGAACGCCCTGGACGAAAGCGGCGACATACTGCGATTGGAAACGCTTTTGGAAAAACGCTATTTTACGACGCTGGGCGAGAAGCTGAAAAAGTCCGGGGGATACGAGCTCCTGGAGCGCTACATGAACGAGCTGACGCTCATGCAGATGGCCAGACTCAGGTATCATTACAAACTGGAAGCCCCGGCTATCCTGCCTCTTCTGATGATGGAATTGTCCGGCAGCTTCAACGAGAAGGTGTTTTCCAGGCTGATGGAAGCCGGCACGGAGGAGGCGTTCTTCGCCGCGCTCTCCCGGGAAAAAGGCTGGAGCGGCATAGACTGCAGCGGCATGTCCGAGTGCGTCCGCTCCCTTAGGAAAGAAATGGTCAGGGAATGCCGGAAGATATTGAAGACCGCCTCGCCCATGTCCTTCCGTCCGCTTCTGGCCTGCTTCATCCTCAAGCGCCAGGAGCTCCGGGACGTCATCGCGGTCCTGCAGATGAAGCGCTTCGCCCGGGGCGCCAGGGACGTTCTGGTCACGCCGCAAACTTTGAAAGGAAGAGATCAGGGAGCCAATTGATGTTCAGACCTGAAAAAATGAGCCTTCTGCAGTGCGTCGTCATGGATTCCGACATGATGACTGCCTGCAATTTCCTGGTGCGCAGGAAGGTCATGCATCTTATCGACCGCAGTCTCTTCCATCCCATCGGGAAAGAGGCGCTGCCGGGCGAACTGTCGGGGGCTCAGGCCTCCTTGGAAAAAGCCCAGGGTTCCCTCAAGAAGGTGGCGGACTGGCTCGGCTCCGACGAGATCGCCTTCAAGCCCTTCGAGGGAGACATCGCGCCCCTGGAGGCGGAGAAAGAAATAACCGAGGGCGTCGAGAAGCTTCTTAATGACATTGAGGAGCTGGAAAAGAAGCGCAGCGATCTTGCGGAAAGGGAAAACGACCTGAAGCGCGTCTCCGACGCTTTGCAGAGCCTGGAGATTGCGGGCGTCTCCGCGGACGATTTGAGGAAACTGAAATATTTCGAGTGCGTGACCGGCGTCATGCCGGCCCGCTTTGTGCCGGATCTTCTGAAAGCCTTGCAGAACATCGGCGCCTGCTCGGAGATACGCCGCCTGGGAGTAAGGGAAGTCAGCGTCATCGTGCTGGCCCTTAAGGAGTATCAGGACACCATGCGCAGCATCCTGAAGAGCGTGTTCTTCAGCGAGGTGGAGATACCGGAAAAGTATTCCGTGGAAACGGAAGAAGCCATGGACGAGATCGAGCTGGAACTCTGGAGCATCAGGGAGGAGGAGGCTCTTCTGAAGGGCGAGGAGCTGAAGCTTAGGAAATTCGCCAGGAAAGCCTACGCCAGATGGCGGGTGATGCTGGAGGCCAACTTGAGAGTCCTTTCCGCCATGAGGCTTTTCGGCAAGACCGCCAGCACGACCTACATCAGCGGCTGGGTGCCCAAAAAGCAGGCCGAAAAAGTGGCGGCGGATCTCATGTCACTTCTGGACGGAAGGCTGATTTACGATATCTCGTGTCCCGAGGACCAGAGCGGCGAGGCTCGCAACGTTGTTGCCAGCGGCGCCTCGCAGGTCCCCACGAAATTCGACCATCCCGACTTTTTGAAGCCCTTCGAACCGCTGGTGACCACCTACGGGTATCCCGAATACAACGGCATCGACCCCACGCTTTTCGTGGCCATCACTTTCCTCGTTCTCTTCGGCATGATGTTCGGCGACGTGGGCCAGGGACTCATATTCGTTCTTCTGGGCCTCTTCATGGGCTTCAACAAGAAGCTGAAGCTCTTGAAGGACACCGGCAGGCTCTTTTTGTGCGTGGGCGTTTCCGCGATCATATTCGGCTTCATGTACGGCTCGGTCTTCGGCAACGAGGAGCTGATCCCGGCCCTTTGGCTGCACCCCGCGGAGGACAGCATCAAGCTTATAGGCAGCGCGATCTTCACCGGAACATTGATCCTGACGCTGGGCATCCTTCTGAACGTCTGGCAGGCGATCATAAGGAAGAACTGGCGGGAGGCGCTCTTCGGACAGTGGGGCCTTATGAGCAGCATCTTCTACTGGACCGCCATCGGGCTTTTCTACTTCCTGGTGGTCAGGAAGGGCGAGCTGTCCGTAAAATGGGCCGTTCTCATGCTCATAGTTCCCATCGCGGCGGTTCTGGTGGGCGACATCGTCTGGGGGCTTGTCGCCAAGCGCAAAGCCATCAAGGAGGCTTTGGAAGCCGCCAAGAATGAGGAAAGCGAAGAGGAGGAAGGCTTGGGAGAGCAGCTCTTCAAGCCCGTGGAGATAATCCTCTCCCTCATGACCAACACCATTTCGTTTATGCGCGTGGGCGCCTTCGGCATGAACCACGCAGTCATGATGAGCGTGGTGTATATCCTGGCCGGAGTGGGCGGCGGCTGGAGCGGCGCGAACGCCAACGGCGCCTCCCGAATCTCCTACATCCTCTCCGTCATAGTTGGAAACCTTTTTGTCATGCTCCTGGAGGGCTTGATCGTCTTTATCCAGTGCCTGCGTCTGGAATACTACGAGTTCTTCTCGAAGTTCTTCGGCGGGTCCGGCGTGAAGTACGATCCTCTGAGGGTGGACGACGTTTAGCAATATATTTTAATCACACATAAAAAAATCAAGGAGTTATTCATGAAAAGATCTGATTTCCGTTCGCGTTTCGCTAAGAGTTTCGCGCTTTTGGCTGCCATCGCGGCCGTTGTCATCGCGCCCATGGCTGTTCCTGTGAACGCTTACGCCGAGGAAGAAACGGCGGTTGCGGCCTCCGCTCCCCAGCAGGAAAGCAACACCATGAGATTCTGGGCGGCCACCGCCGCGGTGGGCCTGGGATCCTTGGCGGGCGGCATGGCCGTTGCCATCGTCGGCTCCGCGGCCCTGGGCGCCGTTTCCGAACGCCCGGAACTGATGGGACGTTCCCTGATCTTCCTGGGTCTGGCGGAAGGCATCTGCCTTTACGGGACCATCATCGCCTTTATGATCCTCTTCAAATAAGCATCTAACGTGAAAATCAAGATAGTCGGCGATATTATTACCGTGCGCGGTTTCGGCTTCGCCGGGATCGACGGCGTGGTCGTGCAGACCGCCCAGGAAGCCAAGGAAGCCATCCGCTCGATGCTCACCGATGAAGACGTGGGTCTCATCCTGGTGGCGCAGGGGATAGCGAACATGCTGGGCGGCGAGTTCGACGCCTACCGTTTCCGCAAGCACCTGCCGCTCATCATGAGCGTGGAGGACAGCACGGGGGAAAAGGCCGCCGAGGACATCATGGCGGTGGTCCAAAAATCGCTGGGCTTGAAACTCTAGGAAAAATATGGAAAAGATTTTTTCAGAGATACTGGATAACGCGCGGAAAGAAGCTGAGAACGCCGTAAGGGTGGCGACGAAGGTCGCGCAAAGGGAGGTGGAGTACGCCCGAAAGGACGCCGAAGCGTTGTGCGAGCGCTACAAAAGCGAGAACGCTTCGGAGCTCCAGGCGGTCCGGGAAAGGATCTCGGTCTCCGGCGAAAGGGAGAACAAAAAGCAGGAGCTCGCCCAGCGCCAGCGCATCGTGAAGGAGACGCTCGACTCCGCGCTGGAGATCTTCAGAAAGGAGGGCCGCTCCGGCAGATTCTTCGAGCTTTACAAGCAATGGCTAGACAGGAAGCTTTCCGAAGCCGCCTCCTGCTTCAGGGGGGACGTGGTCCTGACCTGCGCCAGGGAAGACAAGGAGCTCATGGGCTCCCTCTGGCGGGACGACAGGAAACTCGTGGTCTCCATAGGCGAGATGGCGGGCGGCTTTGTCCTGAGCGACCTGGACCAGAGGATCACCGTGGATTGCACGATAGAGTCTGTCGTCAGGAACAACGAGGAAAAATGGCGTGATCAGATCATGCAGGGATTTGAAGGATAATTGAAATGGAAAACACTGGAAAAAGAGAAGGGACAGTCTTTCGCGTGAACGGCCCGGCCGTCACCGCCGCCCAGACCGCCGAACTGAGCATGGGCGAACAGGTCCTGGTGGGTGAGATGAACCTTCCCGGCGAGATCATCCGCCAGGAGGGGGACATGAGCACCATCCAGATGTACGAGGACACCACCGACATCAAACCGGGGGACGTGGTGAAGGGACTGGGCAGCGCGCTTTCCGTGGAACTGGGCCCTGGGCTTCTGGGCAGCTTTTACGACGGCATCCAAAGGCCTTTGGACCGCATCTACGACAAGAGCGGGACCTTCATCAGCCGCGGCATCTCCGTTCCCAAACTCAACGAAGAAAAGAAGTGGCGCTTTGCGCCCTGCGCCAAGGAAGGCGACGAAGTCAAGGGCGGCGACATAATCGGCACGGTCACCGAGAGCAGGCTCATCGTTCACAAGATCATGGTGCCTCCCGGGGAAGCGGGCAGGATCGTCAAGCTGGTTCCCGAAGGGGATTACACGGTCAAAGACGAGATCGCTTCCCTGGACAGCGGCGCGGTCCTGCGCTTGTCCCAGCGCTGGCCTGTAAGGCGCCCCAGGCCGGTGGCGGGACGTCTTGAGCCCAACATCCCGCTTTTCACCGGACAGAGAGTCATCGACTTTTTCTTCACCATCGCCAGAGGCGGCGCCGCCGCCATCCCCGGCGGTTTCGGCACCGGAAAAACGGTGACGCAGCACCAGCTGGCCAAGTGGTGCGACGCCAACGTCATCGTTTACATCGGCTGCGGCGAGCGCGGCAACGAGATGACCCAGGTCCTGCAGGAGTTCCCGGAACTCAAGGACCCCAAGAGCGGATTCCCTCTCATCGAGCGCACGGTCCTTATAGCCAACACCTCCAACATGCCGGTGACGGCCCGCGAAGCCAGCATCTACACCGGCATCACCATCGCGGAATACTACCGCGACATGGGCTACCACGTGGCCATCATGGCCGACTCCACCTCCCGCTGGGCCGAGGCTCTGCGCGAGATCAGCGGCCGCCTCGAGGAAATGCCCGCCGAGGAAGGCTTCCCGGCTTATTTGGGCAGCCGCCTGGCGGAATTTTATGAGAGAGCCGGCAGAGTAACCCAGGGCGAAGGGGACAGGGAAAGAGAAGGCTCCATCTCCGTCATCGGCGCCGTTTCCCCCCAGGGCGGCGACTTTTCGGAACCCGTTACCCAGAACACCCGCCGCTACATCAGGGCCTTCTGGGCCCTGGACAAGAACCTGGCCTCGGCCCGCCACTTCCCCTCCATCAACTGGAACGACTCCTACAGCGAATACGTGGCGGAGGTCCTGGACTGGTGGAAAAAGGAAGTGCCGGAGCTGGACTACGCCTCCATGCGTGAAAAAGCCATGCAAATCCTGCAGGAAGAAAACAAGCTCCAGCAGGTGGTGAAGCTGGTGGGCCCGGACGCTCTGCCGGACAAGCAGCGCGTGCTTTTGGAGACCGCCGACATCATAAAGCAGGCTTTCCTGCAGCAGAACGCTTTCCACAGCAACGACGTTTACTGCTCTCCCAGAAAGCAGCTCAGGATGATGGACGTCATTCTCTGCTTCTACGAGCAGGCGCTGAAAGTCGTGGACGGCGGGACGCCCTTCACCAAGATCGCGGCCTCCGACCTCGTCACGAAGATCATCCGCATGAAGACGGACTTCGGCAACGAGGAGGCGGAAAAACTTGCGGACCTTAAGGAAGAGATAACGAAAGAACTTAAACTTTTGCAGGAGATGTGACGAAGCGGCCGGCGCCAGGGGCGCCGGCCCGTCCCTTCGGACCAACCACCGAACGAAACGAAGAAAATTCCCAAGGGACATTTACGATCATATAGAAAGCAAGACTGAACTCTGTGGTTAAAACCGGAAAGAGCTTGACGGAAAAACGAGACAAAGGCCATAAGAAAGAGGAATAAAAATGAGCGAGAAAACCCCCAGGAAAAAGAAAGAACTCCCACCCGCCGCGGCCGCGGCGAAAAAAAGCGGCACGGTGGATCTTGAGCAGTACGGCATCTACGAGTGGAAAGGACGCAAATACGAAAGCACGTCCTACGTTTACGCGCTGGTCTACAACATCACCATGAAGGAAGTGAACCAGTACCTGGCCGGCTACGGCCTGAACGCCACCAAGTACAACGTTTTGTTCGCTCTTAAAAACCAGAACCACGGCAAGGGCCTTTCCCAGGTAAAGCTCGCGAGCCACCTTATCGTCACCCCCGGCAACATCACGAAGATGCTGGACGGGCTGGCCCACGCCGGCTACGTGACCAGGGTGGTCAACCCCGCCAGCAGGAGGGAGAACATCATCAAGATAACCAAAGCCGGCCTCGATTTCATCGAGGAAGTCTGGCCCGGCTACGACCAGCTTCTCTCGGATATCTTCAAGCATCTGCCGGAGGAATACCACGACGTGATGGACGCCGCCCTCAAGCAGTGGCTCAACAACCTCCAGGACCGCAAATAATGGGCGAATCAGCTGAAATGTACCTTGAGACCATTCTGGTCTTGCAAAGGAAGAGCGACGAGGGCGTGCACGCCATCGACGTCTCCAGGGCCATGGGATTTTCCAAGCCCAGCGTAAGCGTGGCCCTGAAGCGCTTGAAAAACCAGGGCTTCATCGACATCGACGGCTTCGACCACATCATCCTTCTGCCCAAGGGCCGCGAACTGGCGGAGGAGATCTACGAGCGCCACGAAATACTGACGGACGTTTTCGTGGAACTGGGAGTTCCTTACGAGATCGCCGCGGAGGACGCCTGCCGGATAGAGCACGTGGTGAGCAAGGAGACCTTCGCGGCTTTGAAAAAGCGGCGGGAACTGATCAAAAAGACCAGGAAGAGATCTTCCAAAGCAAAGAAGAACTGAAAGCGCGAAAAGCGGTATAGAAGCCTCGGGAAGCGGTTGCCTTCCGGGGTTTTTTAACGGCTGCTTTTGGCATGGCCGCCGGGAAAAGTTTCCCCCAAAAATGCTAAAATAAAAAGGAAGATAGAAAATTAACGCAACCACGAGGGATGATCGTATGAATTTGAAAAAACTTACATTCCTTTGCGGAATAGTTCTTCTGGCCCTGCCGCTGCAGGCCGGAAAAGTCCAGGATTGGGCCAAGGCCTTTTCAGGGGACAAGGTCGAGAAGATGGATTTCAGCAATTATGAATTCCTCTTTTTCCCGACCTGCACCGTTCCAGGAGCCAAGAAAACGGAGGCCCCCAAGACCTCCGGCTACGCCGCTTTTGAAGACGAGGCCCCTGTTACCGACGCCGATTCCCTGAAGGAGCAGCTGGAGAACTTCAAGGAGACCAAGGAATATTACGAGGAGATGGTCAAGGGCGCGGAAGCCAAGATAAAAGCCCTGGGCGAGGACGCCAACGCCGCGGAAAAGGAATTCCTGGAGGAAGATCTGAAAGTGGCCAGGACCATGCTTGAGGAAGTCGAGAAGAGCATGAAGGAGATAGAAGATCAGATCAACCCCAAGGACGAAAAGAAAAAAGAGCCCTCCAAGGAAGGCAAGGAGAAAGGGGCCGCTGAAAAGAAAGAGGCTCCCAAGCCGAAGCCCACCCACGAGGAGAGCACTAAAAATTATTATCATATCTCCGAACTGCCCGGCAAAGCCGACGACGCCTTCTCGAGCGTCCTGAGCATCCTGGGAACGGATCTCAACTGGACCAAACCCAAGACGAAGGTCTATTTCGTGACCTCTCCAAAGATGTGGCAGACGCTGAAGACTCCGGAGAGAGTTTTCCAGCCGGTCCGCAACGTCTGCTGGGATTCCAAGCAGCGCGCCATTCTGCTTTTCGCCTCCCCGGCGATAACCAACAAGCTGTCGGAAAGCTTCGCCTACGCCGTGGCCTCCATGGCGCTGGATCTGGGATTGGCCAAGATCAATCCCGAGGGCGAGATCAGCAACTTCATCCAGGACGGCCTGGCGGGCTACGCCTCGGGGCTCGACACGGTGGTCGATCCCAACAAAGTGTATAAAATCGGGAATTTGAAAAACCGGGAGCTGCTTCTGATGACGGAACTCATCAATCCCACCAGGATGAAGGACAGCAAGCGCTGCTATTACTTCCTGAAACAGAGCGCCGCTTTCGCAAGATACATGGTGGGCGAACAGCAGAACAATCTGCGCAAATATCTGCAGCAGGCCAAGGGCGGCAATTCCGGCTTCCGCAACAGCTTCCAGTTCCTGGAGGTGAGCAAATACTGGGGGCAGGATTACGACAGCTTCTGTCAGGAACTTCCCCAGAGGATCTTCTTCCCGCTGACGGAGGAGTCCGAAAGCGACCCCAACGCCATGGACCAGTGGGAAAGCGAGCTGAACGCCCAGGACAAGGACCAGGACGAGAAGAAGAGGCTCATGGAGGAAAGGAAGCGGACCCGCCAGCTCCGCCGTGACTACGGCGACGAGATCTATCGCAAACATTTCAAAAAGAAATAAAGCCGGATCAAAGCAACATCATATTCAGAGCGAAAATTAGTTATGAAAAAAAGTTTTCTTTACGGTCTTTTCCTTCTGCCGCTCTTGGCTTCCTCCTTCCTTGGCGCCGCTGACGCCAAGCAGTGGGCCAAGGCTTTCCAGGGCGAGGGCGTCGGCGCCCTCTCCAACGAGATCTTCACGGTGCGTTTTCCCCTGACCTGCCAGGTCCAGGACAAGACCACCCTCTCCGGTCCCGTCGAGCAGACGCCCGAGCTTCTGAAACTTCAGGAGACCCTGGATCAGAATGAAAAAGCCATAGAAACGTTAACGGAGGAGCTCTCCGCCGACCTGAACTACGGCACCGACGAGGAGCAGGCGGCGGCCAACGAAAAGATCAAGGCCCTGGAAGACATCAGGAACAACACCAAGAACGAGCTGGAGAAACTGAAAGCCGATCTCCTGGCCCAGGAAAAGGCCAGGGCGAAAAATCCCAAGCAGAAGGATTCCAAGCCCGTCTATCAGATGAAAGAGGAGAAAACGGAAAAATTCTACCTGATGTCCGTTATGAACGAACTGGACGAAATGTACATGACGATGTCCGACCTCCTTTACGGCAAGGATGAAGTAAAAGAGATCGAGCTCCATTATTACATCTACATAGTGACCTCGCCCAAGGTCTTCAAGTCCCTGGCGGGAAAGCCGAGTCTCGTCACGCCCGTGCGCAACGTTTGCGTTGACAAGAGCAACAACGCCGCGCTGGTCTTCGCATCCCCTAATATCAGAAGCGAGCTGGGCAAGAGCATAGCCTATGCCGGCGCCGCCTTGATGCTCAATGATTTCCTCAGGAGAAAGAACAAGACCAAGGACGCCGAATTGGCGGAAGCCATAAGCATCGGCGTTTGCGCCGCCGCCTCGGGGCTCGACTGCGTGGTGGACCCCATGAGGATCACCAAGGTGGATGTGATGAAGGAAGACAAGCTTTTGCTGCCCACGGACCTTTTCCAGCCCCGGCAGATCGCGGATCCCGTCAAATGCTGCTACTTCACCAAGCAGTCCGCCGCGCTGGTCAAATATATCATGGATTACAACACAATTGCTTTCAGAGTTTATATGATGAAAGCCTACGGCGGCAACTCGGGCTTCCGCTCCAGCTTCCAGTTCCTGAAGGTGGCGGAGACCTGGGGCGCCGATTACGACGATTTCTGCAACAAACTGAACAAGCGCATCTTCTTCCCGCTGACGGAGGCCGCCCAGGCTTCCCCCAATGCCATGGGCTTGTGGCGCAGGGAACTGCAGGACGAGGATGACGAATACCATATTAGAAAAAGAGCCAGCGGAAGGTGATAATGAAAAAAAGACTTGCTTTGCTTTTGACGGCTTTTTTGTGCGCTTCTGCGCTTTACGCCGGATTTGCGGAAAAATGGAACGAAGCCTACGGTTCCCAGGACCAGGGCGTCATGGTGGAGGGAGCCTTCGAGGTCCATTTCCCCAAAAAGTACGTGGCTCCCGGCCCCGACCCCAAGACCTTCGCGGGGCCTTCGGTCAACTTTAAGGAGCTGACTCCGGAAAAGTTCGAGCGGCTCAAAGAGGACGTCGTCCGCACCGAAAAGGAACTGAAGGAAGCTACGAAGAAAGTCGAGAAGCTGAAAGAGGAATACGACGAAGAGTCGCTGGAATACGCCGAGAAACGCCTTAAAGCGGCGGAGGTGGCGCACAACAAGGCCAAGATGAACGTGAAGGCGGCCGAGGATTACATCAAGGTCCAGAAGGCCAAGGCCATGGGCAGAAAAGTGAAAAATTCGGGCGCGGACAAGCCTTTGACGCACGTGGCCAACACCCAGGAGTATTTCTTCCTGCAGGACGTGATGAAACACGCCGTGAACGCCGTTGGCAGCATGGACGCCATGAACAACGTCCGCACCGCCTGGGCGGACGCTTCCGCCAAAGTTTACGTCGTGACCGACGAGGAGCTTTACAAAAAGATGAAGTATAAGGATCCCGTCATCACGCCGGTCCTCAACGTTTCCCAGGAACCCAAGACCAGGAGCTTTTTGCTCTACTGCTCCCCGGACATTACCAACCAGCTGGCCCAATCCTTCGC
>JAFZID010000020.1 GCA_017554565.1 bacterium | reverse complement strand
CCCTGTCGTTGCAGTATAGAACGCCGTTGGTCAGGCCGCTGACTTCGTCCACGCTCTGCTGCATGCTGATGACAGCGGCGTAATCCGGCTGCTCGAAAGTCATGGGCGAGGCTTTGGGCAATGAAACGTCCACGCCCTGCTCCATCAGGGGCACCAGCAGAATGAACATGATGAGGACCGTCATGGTGACGTCCACAAGGGAAGTCACGGTGATCCTGGCGTCCTCAGTTCCCCGGCGGTCGCGTAAAATGCTCATTTGTCCCCCAACCCCACGGCCGCGCCGGCGCTGTAGGCCGCGTCCATCAGCCGGATGACGTATTCATAGGGGAAGTCAGCGTCAGCCCTTATTATGACGGCAAGATCTTTTTTCTGGGCTTTCATTTCGCAAAGCGTTTGGTAGAGCTTGTCAAAAGGCTTTTCCGGCCCCATGACGGTGTTTCCCAATTTTATGACGCCGTAGCCGGTCTCCTTGGATTTTGTCAAGGAAATCACAAGCGGCTCCTCGGGGTTTTCCGAAGAGCTGACGGCGTCGGAAGCCGGATGCTCTATCTTCAAACCCTGCTCCAAAACAGGAGCAATGAGGATGAACATGATCAAGACCGTCATGGTCACGTCCACCAATGACGTGACGTTGAGATCGGCCTCTTCGTTGCCGCGTCTTTTCGCCAAAAGGCTCACTTAAAGCACCTCTCAGTTGTTTTCAGATTGCTGCTCTCTTTCCAGCGCGCGGCTGAGCCTGGCCGTCAGAAGCCTGGCGTACTCTTCCAAAAGCACGATCTGGGAATTGACGCGTCCGCGGAGATAGTAGAACATGGCCGCGGAGGGAATGGCCACCACAAGGCCGGCCACGGTGGTGATCAAAGCCACCGAGATGCCCGGCGCCACCGTGCTGATGGTGGTGTTGCCGCTGCCAACCATGCCGCGGAAGGAAAGCGTCAAGCCCCAGACGGTGCCGAAAAGCCCCATCATGGGCGCCAGCATCGCCGTCACGGAAAAGAAGGTCAGGCCGCTTTCCATCTCGTTGATCTCCCTGGAGAGGGCCGCGTCCATGATCTGCCCGGCCTGCGCGATGTCAGAGTTGCTGGCCGGTCCCTCCGCGAAGAGGAACTCCATGGCCGCCCTGTACAGGCGGTAGACCGGAGTTTCCGTGGAAGAGGGAAGGTCGCGGTACATCTGGGCGAAATCCCTGGTGAACTGCGCCCTGAAATCCCTGAGCCTTTTGGCCAGCTGGGCGTTGGCTTCCTCCAGCTTGCCGAAGCCGACGTATTTGAAAACGAAAAAGCACCAGCAGTAGATCGACAGAAGGGCCAGGATGAGCATGTCGATCTTGCCGAAGGTGTCGAAATCCCTGTAAACGTTTACGATCTCTTGCCACATAGTTTTATTTTTCCGGTTCGATGATTTCTAAGCCGTCCATGTAGGGACGCAGTACTTCGGGTATCACCACGCTGCCGTCTTTCTGCTGGTAGTTCTCCAGGACGGCCACCCAGGTGCGGCCCACCGCCAGCCCGGAGCCGTTCAGAGTGTGGGTGAACAGGGGCTTGGAACCGTCGGAGGGACGGTAGCGGATGTTCGCTCTCCTGGCCTGGAAATCCCAGCAGTTGGAGCAGGAAGAGATCTCCCTGAAAGTGTTCTGTCCGGGCAGCCAGACTTCCACGTCGTAGGTCTTGCAGGCGGAAAAGCCCATATCAGAAGTGCACAGCGCCACCACACGATGCGCGATGCCCAGCTTCTGCAGGATGCGGGAGGCGTTTTCCGTCATGATCTCCAGGGCGTCCATGGAAGTCTCCGGGGTCGTGATGTTGACCATCTCCACTTTGTAGAACTGGTGGACCCTGATGATGCCCCTGGTGTCCTTGCCGTAGGAACCGGCCTCGGAGCGGAAGCAGGGCGTCAGAGAAGTGTAGCGCAGCGGAAGATCCTTTTCATCCAGGGTGTCGTTGCGGTGAAGGTTGACCAGCGGCACTTCGGAAGTCGGGATAAGGTACATGGGCTTTTCCCATTCCACATGGAAAAGGTCTTCCTGGAATTTCGGCAGCTGGCCGCTGCCGTACAAAGTCTCGTCGCTGACGATCAGGGGCACTTCGAATTCCGTGTAGCCTTCATGCTTCGTGTGCTCGTCCAGCATGAAGTTCTCCAGGGCGCGCTCAAGTTTGGCGCCGGCGCCCTTTAAAACCGAGAAGCGGGCGCCGCTTAATTTGGCGGCTCTCTCCAGATCCAGGATGCCGAGCTTCTCGCCGATCTCGAAGTGCTGCTTGGGCTCGAAATCGAAAGTCGGGATCTCCCCCACTCTCCTAACTTCCACGTTGTCGTCCTCGGAGTCGCCGATGGGCGTCGTGGCGTCCGGAATGTTGGGAATGCGGTCGATGAGATAACTGACCTTCTTTTCCGCTTCCTCTTTGGTCTTCTCCGCCACTTCCAGCTTTTCCTTTATCTCCTGGACCAAGGATCTCAGATCGTCGGCGTCCTCGCCCTTTGAGCGCTTCATGCCTATTTCCTTGGAAAGCTGGTTGCGGCTCTGCTGGAGTCCCTCCAGCGCCTTGATCTCGTCCTTT